>JADJGQ010000004.1 GCA_016708025.1 bacterium
CCTACCTCACCTAGCACCATCTTCTTCGTCGGACTGAGATTCCCCCGGATCCAAGGCGATACGAAGTAGATTCCAATACTGACGCCGTTACAGTTCATCCCGCGGCCATCACGTCACCCGATGTTCCCCGCTGACATCATCTCATCAACCAGTCGCGTCACCTGCTGACCAAGCAGATTGTAAACTGTCAGGCGAACATCGGTTCGACTCGGTAATGTGAACGATATCTCAGTCGAGGGATTAAACGGATTTGGATAATTCTGTCTCAGCGCAAAACCAGCAGCCGCGGATCGTCATCATCGACATCAGTCGGCAGATAGAGATAAACATTCCCCAAATCGCCGCGCCGGTCGCGCTCGGGTCAACCAGGTCGCCCGGGCCGTCATGCGAGGCCGCCATCGATGGTGCGCTCATATACTCCGGCGTCGTCACCGAAAACGGCTGACTCGCGGCAAGCGGCGCATACAGATTACTATATATCCGATACCGTAGTTTGACTCCACTCCACTGCGGGCGGTCAGACCATCCGGCCGCCAACTTTGACCCCTGTTCATCGAGAATCAACCGTCGGCTGGAGCTTCGCGGCGGTATTATCGGGAAACCAATGTCGCCACCTGAAGTATCGCGCTCGCGCGGCTGGTGGCCGTCAAATAAAGCTCCTTGGTCACAGTCCGGAGTAGTCAGGCAAACCGATCGCGCTTACGAGTCATTGATTGCCGCCGCCATCTCATCGATATTCGCGCCACCGACGGTCGATGACCGAATTTGGTCCCACCGGCGGTTTTGTCGGCATTTATACCATACCACGGGCGCGTGGCGTGGTGCACGACCATTGTCAGCCAGCAGACATAAAACCGATTCTGCGCATCCCGCCCGACGTGACGTTTGACGATCTGACTATCCGAGGCCGAGGTTGATATCAAAACTCCCGCCATCAATCTGACCGGTGGAGGTCAGCCATCGACCATACGCTTTGCGGCGATGATCCCCGGCTATCTATCCGGGCGACCAAAGCACCGACCGTTTTTCGCCAGCGCGGCGCGCGGCGTCATTTCCATCACCTGTAGAGTTGAATCAGAGATCGTGAACTCATCCGATTTCCGGAATCCCGTAATCAGACAGATATCGAGCAAATACTCGCTGCCCGGCACACCGGAGACCGCGCGCCCGTCCACTAGACAGCTTGATATTCTGCTGCACCGTATCGCCGTCCGCCGCGGAGGTTTCCGACTGGAATTAACGCCGGTCACCATTCAACTTTCGTTTGGCCCCACCGGGTCGCGGTATGCGCGACCAGTTGCGCAATATCGCCCCCATCGTTCCGTCGATCCGCAAACGGAACCAGGTCCGCGCCGATCGGTAACCGAACCACCACCGAGGGTGAACTTGCCGGCACCCCTTGCGTATCGTCATTCAATGTGCGCGGCGAAACCAACGTACATCACCCAGCAAATCAAACTGATGGAAAAGTAGATATCGCATCATCGCGCTGAAGAACTGCAGCGAATCAGCCGCGGAGGGTGGGACGATCGTAAACTCGGCGGCGACAGCAGTCCCCGCGCCGGTATACTGACGAACATAAACATCAGCATCGACCGACCGGTAATCTTCCCACGCGATCAGGTAGCCGGAGTTCGGTTGCACTGCAACCTCTGGCGCCCAATGCGCATTGCTGGCGGCATCAGAATTGACAATCGTCGGCGCGATAACCGAAACACCAGTATTGGAATATATCCGCATCTGAATTGTGTTGCCGCTGATATCGTAATTCTCCCAGACGATCACTAGTCGGCCATCGGGGTAGATATCAACATCATACAGTCCGGCGAACGCACCATTGGTCGTATCATTGACCAGAAACGGCGCCAGATCAACTGCAAGCGCGCTGGTGTAGCGCGAACCATAAAGCAATCCATTGGTGCGATCGCGATAGCATAGAAAAACGCGCCCCGATGTATCTACCGCTATTTTCGGATCAACCGTTTCTGCGCCGACCGTCGACCCGTCATCATCTGATTGACGCCGAGAGTGAACCAAGCGAATCAGGCCAACTGCAGGAATATCTTTCGCCCCATCTCGTTCATCCTGCCAGACCGTCACCCACTGACCGTTTTCATTTTGGCACCGAGACAACATCCTGGGTAAAATGAGCCGGGAGAGCTGATCTCGGAGATCCGAAGGTCAACTGCCGCAGGGAGACGAGACTGGACTGTCCGATTGCGGTAAGGGTGGCGCGACTGTCCGGATTCGGGACGGTGACCTGTTCCCTGATATTTGCCTCGCCCGTTCTGCCGATGAAAGCGCGGCCTGCGTAACCGAGGTATAACCAGAAGAAAGAGGATCAGTTTTCTCCAACCGACATTGACCACCACACCTTTTGCGCCTGGATAATTGTCGTAGGGCACATGCCCCGCTCCCGAAACTCCCGAGGTTTGGCACCAAGCCGTAACTTATTGCGAGGCATCACATAATGGGCTCCAGAACCTCTTCGAGCAAGCTAATAATAGTATCGGCATTGCGGGAGTAAGTTGCAGCGCAATTACTTGGACCCACCTAATTGAATGCCGCGCAAATCTTTGGCGCAACTTTGGCCCCGCCCTGTCGTACTCTAACCTAAAAAGGATAACAGGCGGCTTGCTTTGGCGGCCGCTGGGAAAGTCGATTTGAAACTATGTCGCTGACGGAAAATGTACCATCCTCCGGACCGGAGCAACCCTGGGAGCGGGTCCGGTGATGGAAGAAGGAATAGTCCAGGCATACTGTGAGCATGCGTATTCAAAATCGAGTTGCAGGACAGGGAGTGATTCTGGTTCTCCTCTTCGCGCTGGTAACGCCGGTCGCGATCTGGGCACAACCCGCTCACCGCCGGCCCCTCATTTGAGGAACGCGCTCTAGAAAACTACGCTCGACCGCAGATCGAAAGAGGTCTGCGGATGAATACGCCGATATCCTGGTTGAACTCGACTTTGATCGCCGATTATCTCGAATATCTCTCGGAATCAGATTCCAAAACGATCGCAAGTATCTCGCCAAGCTGGATAATCTCAATGACAATCTCGATCGTCGTCTGTATGAAAGATCGCGACCAGTTGGTGATCGATCTGACGCGCATGTCGAGATCTGGAAAGATCGAGCAGTATATCGAGGAATCGGAGAGATCTTCCCGATTCGCATTCTCCAAACTGGTCAGCAGTTTGGGCGTGATTTCTCCAACATCAATGATCTGTTGCAGGATGATCTGGTGGACCGCCTGGCCGAAGTGCGAAACCAACCAGAGAGATCTCAGGCCACGATCGACGAGTTGCTCGATGGAATGATGGGGAAGAACGCGGCGGCCACCCCGTCGTTGTGACTGTCCCGAGAATCAACGAAAAAGGCGATCCAGGAGATGCGGGAGCAGGCCGAGGCAATGGCGGATCAGGCGGCCAAACTGGCCGAAGAAATCAGCAGGCGAAATCCAAATCCTCCCGCAAAACCAATGAGTCTCCGATCATCATAGATCTTTCATTTCGATGAAAGCGATTTTGTCTGGGCCGGCTCAGGTACCTCCAAAGAGATCGAGGATACCCTTCGGGTCACCAATCCGCGCCTGCCGATCAGGATCAATAATCAACTGGGCGCCGTGACTGTATCGGGCACGACCTCCAAACAGATCGTTACCAATGACCGCCGAGATCTCCGCCGACTCCCGTTCGCCAGGAGAAAAAGCTCCTTTCTGAGATCAACTGAAAGCTGGAATCCGTTCCCGGCGGCTATGCCACTACCGCCACCGCCCCCGACAGGAAGAATCAACAACGACTGCCGCATCATCAGCAATTCGCTCGAAGTCTTTCTGCCTTCGAGCAATCCGGTCGTCGTGAACAGCTCCTTTGGCTCGGTGACGGTCGCCGACCTGAACAGCGGTGTGGAGATCCAGGCCAATTACGCGCCGGTCGAGGTTGATGCTGTCAAGGGAGGCGTGGTCTCAACAACATGGGGCCAGATCGGGCTGATGAACTGCAGCGGGCCGATCCGGGTGAAAAACGGATACGCGCCGATCGTGCTCGAGGCATGCACCGCCAGCTCAGTATTGAAAATTCCTATAGCGAAGTTGGCCTCGATGGTTGCTCCGGTGAAACGGTCGTGCGCAACTCGGGCGTCGTCAAAGTCTCCGACCATACCGGCAATGTGCGCATCAGCAACTCGTTCGGTCCGATCGATGTCGATGGTCTCGCCGGAAATCTGATCGCGGCTAACCAATTCCAGCCCCTCTCCGTTCGCGATATCAAAGGGACGGTCTCAGTCGAGAATGCCAACTCCAATATCGATCTCGCCAATATCAGCGGCCAACTGACCGCCACCACTCACTGCGGTTTGATCCAGGCCGAGGATCTGGCCGGTCGGTCCATCTCAACAACCAGAACGGCAATATCTGTCATGGGAGATGGATGACCGCTTTAAGGGGAGCTCGTGGGTGCAGACCAGCTTCGGCAATGTTGAGCTCATTATTTCCGAGAAACGGATTTCTGGGTGAAAGCCAAGACTACCTTTGGCGAGATCGTCAGTGACATTCCATTCAAACTCGATGATTTCGGCACGGGCAAATCAGGCTCCTTCAAACTTGGTCGGGCGAGCGATTCGCTCACGATCAACGGCCAGAATACCACCATTACCATCAGCGGCTCGAAATAACTCTTCTGATCGATACAATACCATAAAGAAACAGCCGGTCTTGCAACCGGCTGTTTTGATATCTGCCGTGAGGAGAGGTTAACTCAGGCGACCGGCTCTTTGGTCATCGTGGTTTCGAGCTTCTCGAGCTGCTTTTTCAGCTTGGCCTCGATATCCAGAAATACGTCTTCCGCGTGATAGACCGTCGTGTCAAAACTGGCCAGATTCTTGAGCTCTTCCATCACCGAACTGATAGTATTGACGCCGTTAGTGATTATCCCCATGGCCGACCGAAGCTGCCCGGTCTGGTCCTGGATCGTCCCCTTGTTGATCGCGTACTCGATCAACTGTGCCCGCCCGAGAATAGTGGCGGTCGCGTTATTCATGTAATGATTGAATGTCGCCGTGATCGTCTTGAGTGCTCCAGCGCCAGCTTTTTCATCTGGTCGCGGGCGATCTGCTGTTGCATCAGCCGATTTTCGCGCAGCAAGTTTTCGGTCGTGATATACTGCTCGAACAGCAGACGGTTTGCCTCGAACAGAAGTTCGTCGGTCGGCCGATCTCGATCTCCAGGAATTTCGCCTCGGCGATCGTCCAGGTCGGCAACTGCTCTTCGATCCGGTTGAGCGCACTTCAGTCGTGAAAGCCAGCGAGGCCCGCACCGTATCCTTATTTTCATGCGCAACGTCAATTCTTTCGGACGTCCCTCAGCGATCGCAAATCGCGAGATCAAATTGGTCAGGTTGACCCGCCTGGCTCAGGCCGATCTCGCTCCGGTTGGCGGAATCTGGCGGGAATACAGGTGGTGCATTCCGACCGCTTCGCAGAGATCTTGACCGGAATATCTCCACTGCTCCAGCAGGAATTTCCCGACTCGAGCATGGTTCGTCCCCAGAGCTGCTCTTCAGCTCGACCAGATTTTCACCCTGCTGAACCTGCCGCCAGATCTGACGGTACTTTTCGGAAGAGTTTTCGAGTACCAGGATCCCTATGTCATGCAACAGGCCGGCGACAAACGCTTCTTCGGAGGGCTTTTTCCCGAGCGCCTCGTAGATCATCCGGGAACCGATCGCCACCTCCAGCGAGTGACGCCAGAAGCGCGTCCGGTTGATCTGCGTTTTCCAGTCTCCCACCAACTTGTAAACTGAGGAATAGAGGGTCAGCGCGGTGACTGTCCGCATCCCAAGGGTCACCACAGCTTGGGTAACGGTTGAGATATTCCGTCCGGCGCCATAGTAGGGAGAGTTGGCGATACGCAATACCTTGGCAGTCATCGCCGGGTCGCGCATCAATACTTTGGCCAGTTCCTGCGAAGAACTGTCCTCTTCGAGTGCCCGAAGGCCCTCCGCGCCTGCGGGAGCGAGGTCAACTACTTGTGGTCGCTCAGGATCTTGGCAAAAATGTCTGTTTGCATAGCCATAGGTCGATACTGGATATATCGGCCATTATGGCGACTTGTTGAGTCTCTCTTGGGAGGTTATTGGCGGGAAAGCTTTGATTCGATCCGGGCCCGTCGGGTGGAAAGCCTTTCCCTCTCAGACTGGCCAAAGGGACACTGTTTTTCGGCCCGAAGGGTGCATTCCAGGGCCCTTTGCAGCTCTCGTGTCCGATGCTCGTAATAAACCGCCAGTTCGATCGAGGCGCGGTACCCCTCACGACTGTCTGCAACCGACAGCTCCTGCCAGATCGATACCGCCTGCGCCCAATCTCCCGCGCGCTTGAGCGCCGAGGCATGGAAAAGCCGTATCTCCGGAGTCATGTCGCCGACAGACTCATCCGCTATCCGCTTGCACAAACTGAGGACCTGAGGCGTACGGTTGCGACGACGGTATACTCGCGACAGCGAATAAAGATCATCGGTCTGATCCAGCACTCCCCCTTCAGTCGCAAATGCCGACGCAACATGCGCCAGCAGGAAATGAAGACTGACTATATCGTGACGGTTGTGTGTCAGCACATCTCCCATCTTGTCGAGCTGCTCGGTGGCCAGCCATTCGAAATAGACCGAGGGAACCAGATAGCCGGGGATATCATCCTGGCGGTGAAACTCGAACAGCCGACGTTCCACATGCGTCAGGTTGCACTCTTTCAACCGTCGTTTGAATAATCTTCGCGCCGAATGCAACAGGTCGATATGTTCGCCATAGATCACTTCGCGCCCAACCCGGTTGACGATCAGCCGGTCCCGCACCACCGGGATATCAAATGCCGCTCCGTTGTAGGTGACCAAACATTTCTCCGGCCCAAACTCGCTCTGTAATACCTCAAGCATCGCCGCTTCGTCCGAGTAATCCGGGATTAGGTACTGCCGCACCTCAAATCCTCCCTCGACCACCGATCCACAGCCGATCAAGAACGGCACGATCCCGACACCGCCCAACCCGGTTGTTTCAGTATCAAAGTAGAGTACCCGGCTGAGATCGATCTCTCCATCCCGTTCGAGCGCGGTAAATGATGAATGCGGATGCGCCGGGGAGACCAACGTGGAATCAAGCGACACCAGCCCATGCCGGTAATCTATCGGATAAAAGCGTCTCACCAGGACGAACCGTCCGGCGGCATGTTCCACCAGTTCGCCGCCGAGCGTCTGGGCCATGCGGCCGTAACGCTCGGGGATATCGCGCGACTGGCTCTTCTTCGCCGATTTTACTTCGGCGGGGGAGGAGATCAGTCGCTTGACACTCTCTAACTTCTCATTGAGACTTCGGGGCTTGTCCATGGCTGACTGCTTCGATCGCGGATTGTACTTTGAGGCGGGTAAAGCGGTCGGTTTCGGCCGCGAGGAATGGAACTCGAAAATCACACACATCAGCCGTGTCGGCAGTGACGATCGCCACTGCGGCATGGGCCCGACGGAGCGCATCTTCCGACTTTGTCTGTGGCAACAAGGTATGTAATGCCGTATCTGTTTTCATCGATCCTAATATCTGGCAGGCCAGATGACCCAGTTGGCGATTGGCCGATTCCATCGAGTCAATGATCGTCTGCAACACCGTCGCCGTATCAAGCAACGACAGCGCCGCCGCCGCGGTCATCCGGACTCCATAAAACGAATCTCCCAGCAGATGGGTCAATCGCGGTATCGCCTGCTGCAACTTGAGCTGTCCGGACGCGACTGTCGCCGCCTTGCGCACCAGCATGATCGTATCTTCCAGCGCCATCATGATCGCATCAGCCGCGCGAATATCACCGATCCGCCCGAGCGACCCGATCGACTGCTCGCGGACCTGCCACCGCGGATGTTGCGTTACGCCTAATAATCCCATCACTGCCGAGGTATCCTTAATATCACCCAATGCCCACGCGACCCGTTCCACCACCAACCCCTTATTAAATCCGAGCGCTCTGAGCAAATAGGGGACCGCTGGCGCCCCGATCTTTTTCAGGATATTGATGATCGCAAGTCGTTCCCGTGGTGATTTCGTCTCCAGCTTATCGACCAGTATCGGGACAGCATCCGCCCCCAACGCGGCGATAGAATCTTCCGCCGGCTTGACCATCGGCTGAAACTTCACCTCACCCGAGGATGCGATCACAAACAGCGAGTCGATCTTCTTCTCCAGCAACCCCTGCCCGGAGACCGTACCCGCTAACAAGAGTAGCATGGCGGTCGTCAGAATCGGTATCACTTTCTTCATGGTTTGGTCGCCTCCGTGCTGTCCTTGGGATACAACTCGAT
This sequence comes from bacterium, assembly GCA_016708025.1. NCBI lineage: Bacteria > bacterium. The sequence continues at coordinate 8,330 of JADJGQ010000004.1, forward strand.
ATCCATGCCGCCCCCCCACCGGGAATCAGTCTTCCAGTAGGAGTTCTCTTTCCCATTGCCGGTATACTGGTCGGCGCCACCAAGATCGATAAAGAGCCCGATCGACCCAAAATCCCGTCGGCTATCCCCAAACCCATGCGTATTCTTCGGGTTCTTGATGAAATACCGGTCGTCCCCTTCGTTGTCGATCTGTATTCCCGCACCATTTGCCGATCCTGCCCCCTGCGAAAGATCATACGCCGTGTAGGTGTCGTTTCCGTGACGGTCCAGCATGATCCCGCATGAATAATCATGGCCGCAGCCATGCATCAGCCCCTTCCCGAAATAAACATCGTGACCATAGTCATCCACCAGAATGCCCAGGGTCATATGTGTCGCCGCTCCCTGCGCATACTGATATGACTGGTAATTGTCGTTGCCGGATGAATCATACAACATCCCGAGCGACCACCAATAGCTGGTCCCCTGGGCGAAAATATCCGAGTAGTAGTTGTCGTTCCCTTTCAGGTCGACCAGGAAACCAAGGCCGCCGGAGGTCCAGGGGCGAAGGCCGTAGCCGAATCCCTGCGACATCGAGAGGTAATGATCGTCGTACCGAAGTACATCTTTGTATTTGCCGCCGGCATAGTACGAATCCGATCCCTCAAAATCATACAGTGTCCCGATCCCTTTGATGAACCCAAACCCCTGGGCATGCAGTGCGCCATTGTAGATATCGCGCCCCGCCTCATCGATGACGATCCCCATACCGTACGTTCCTGCTCCCTGCACATGCGTGTCGCCATCATACCAGTCATTGCCGGCCGCATCATAGAGTAGTCCAAGCCCGAAAAAGCCTGAACCAACACCAAATGATTTCCCGGAATACCGGTCGTCTCCGCCGAAATCAAGGAGCAACCCGACAGAAAAACAGCCGGACGCGATCGCAAAATCCGACTTGGCGTTGTACTGGTCATTCCCGGCAAGATCGATAATGATCACCGGATGCGGATTGGACGGATCGTACGACAGGTCATAAATATCATCCCCGCCGATATCGAGAATGAAAGTGAAATCGCCGGTGTAGACATCGCGCCCTGCGCCGCCAACACGCCACCCCGCTTGTTTGCCCAGATATTTCTCAGTGTTTGTTTTGTCTGGAATATAGCCGACCGAATTAAGCAGCTTGTCACGAGCCGTCCCACCCGAATCAGCGATCTGCCTGAGCATCGTCAACTCCGGCATGATCTCCCGAAGGTAACTTATTCCGGCCGCAAGGATCGGGTCGGTATTGATCTCGGCGCCGAATGTCACCAGCGTGTCGGTATATTTCTCTTCCGCTTTCTCCAGCGAATCGAGTCCTTCGATCGAGAGAAATTCTTCGCTCTCCCGTGTCACCAACAGCTCTTTGAATTCGTTCCGCAGAAATGCGCGCTGCTTTGTGGTCAATCCTGCCATCGCCGACTCAGTCGAACGGGGGAATATGACATGCACATAATTCCCCGACCGCGAGAGTACCTGGTTCATGGTGAAATGACTGTAATAGAGATCATACTGCCGCTTCAGGTCATCGGCAGTCGGGGGATAGGCCCGTCCTCGTTTGGTCTGGTACTCCCCCTGAAGATCCTGAAAGAGGATCCCCGCCAGTATCTCCGGCTGGCCTTTCGCACAGGCCTGTCTGATCTCTTTGCTGTAATTGATCATCCCCAGCGGGTTCTGCATCAGATCCGCCACGATCTTCAGCCGAAACGAATCCGGCTCGGTGTAATCGGAGCGATAAGTAATATCCCCCGGCGACATATTCAGGTATTCCATCAGGTGGACCAGTCCGGCCATTTCGGGCGGAAGGTTCTCTGCTGGTTGCGTCGAATCCTGTGCAGAAACTGAACAGGCCAACAGCGCGATACAAAGTGTTGTCAGGATTGATTTCATGGGTAGCTCAAAGGTGACAGTTTTTGCCCGGGAGGACAACAAGTGCATACAACATCCTCTCCGATTGGATAATCGGCATCCGTGAAGGCTTTCTTTGAGCGGCAGACGACATGAGCGGCAGACGTCCCCGTCTGCCCTTTCGCTAACTCAACCACCCCCCAGAATTCTCTGGTCAATCCCGACCTTTCTTACTACCTTTCCCCGTACCCCCGCCGGGACACAAGTCGGGGAATACCAAAGAGATGACCCATACCATTCGAAAAATACTGATCGCCAACCGCGGGGAGATTGCCGTCCGGATCATCCGGGGATGCCGTGACCTCGGTATCCGCTCCGTTGCCGTCTACTCCGAGGCAGACAAAACCGCCTTCCATGTCCGGATGGCCGATGATGCTATCTGCATCGGCCCGGCCCCTTCCAATCAAAGCTACCTGGTACACGATGCTCTCATCGCCGCGGCCAAAAAGTCCGGCGCGGATGCCATTCATCCCGGATACGGCTTTGTCTCCGAAAACCAGGCGTTTGCCGCTCGTTGCGTCAAAGAAGGGATGATCTTCATCGGCCCACGACCGGAAACCATCGGCCTTCTGGGTGACAAACTGGCCGCCCGCGAAACCGCCATCAAAGCCAAACTGCCGTTGGTGCAGGGCTCGAATATCGATGTTACCAATCTTGCCTCTGCCCGCGAGACTGCCAAAAAGATCGGCTACCCGATTCTCGTCAAAGCCGCCGCCGGCGGTGGCGGAAAAGGGATGCGCGTGGTGAATGCCGATGACCAGTTCGAGGAAGCCCTGCAATCCGCCGCCTCCGAAGCAAAATCAGCTTTTGGCGACAGCCGCGTTTATATCGAAAAATATCTGGCCCGCCCTCGCCATGTAGAGATCCAGATCCTCTGCGACCAACATGGCAACTGCATTCACCTCGGCGAACGCGAGTGCTCTATCCAGCGCCGCCACCAGAAGGTGATCGAGGAATCCCCATCCCCGATCATGACTCCCGAACTTCGCAAGCAGATGGGCTCTGCCGCGGTTGAGATCGCACGCGCCGCCGGTTATGTCGGCGCCGGGACAGTCGAGTTCCTCGTCGATGAACAGAAGAACTTCTATTTCCTCGAGGTCAACACCCGCCTTCAGGTGGAACATCCCGTCACCGAGATGGTCACTGGTGTTGATCTGGTCAAAGAGCAGATCGCCGTTGCCGAAGGAAAAAAGCTGACGCTCCGCCAGGAAGATATCCAGATGCGCGGCCATGCGCTCGAATGCCGCATCTATGCCGAGGACCCGGACAACAACTTCATGCCTTCAACCGGCCTGCTCAAAAGCTATGTCATTCCGGCCGGGCCGGGCGTGCGGGTCGATTCCGGCGTTGTGCTTGGTTCCGAGATCCCGATCTACTATGACCCGATGATCGCCAAACTGGTCGTCTGGGGGAAAGACCGCTCCGAAGCGATCAGCCGGATGAAACGCGCCCTCGAAGAGTACCGGGTCTCCGGAGTCGAAACGACTATCGGCTTTCACCGCGTCATCATGGACAACCCGAAATTCATCAGCGGCGAACTCTCCACCCGTTTTCTCGAGGAAGAGTATCCTGATAACGTCTATCGACATCTGACCGATTTTCTGCGTGAACGCGCCGCCCTCGCCCTGGCGATCGACAGCTATGTCCGCGAGCGCAAGATCGCCGTGGTTGACCAGCCGGCTGCACCGCACTCCAACTGGACTATCTGGCACCGCGCGGGCAACCTCCGTCAGTTCGGAGGGAGCCGCTAATGCCTCGCTATTCGGTCGAAATCGACAACCAGGAATTTGATATCCAACTGGAGTATCGTTCGGAGCGATTTTTCGCCACCGTCAACGGACACCCCTTTGAGGTCCAGCATCAGTGGTTGGGGGAGAGCCGCGCATTGCTTTTCATCGGAGCCGAATCGCTCGAGGTTGATATCCACTCGGTCGGCGGCAATGGCCAGCGAATGATCTTTATGAAAGGGATCGAGATCCCCGCCTTCATCGAAGATCATGCCGTCGCCAAAATGCGGAAAGCCGCCGGGATCAGCCACCATGTCGCCGCGGATTCCTCCCTCAAAGCTCCCATGCCCGGCTTGGTGATAAAGCTTCGCGTCGAACCGGGAGAACGAGTCGCCAAAGGTCAACCGCTGGTGATCATCGAAGCGATGAAGATGGAAAATATCATCAAGGCCCGCACCGACGGTATCATCAAAGAGATAAAGGTCAAAGCGGGCCAATCGGTCGAAAAAGGGGACACCCTGCTGGAGTTTGAGTGATGGCTGACCAGAAAAAAACATCCTCCGGTATTCCGATCCCGCCGTTGGCGGATCAGTCATCCTCGCCGCAACCCACTCTTGGCAAACCGGGCCAGTACCCCTACACTCGCGGCATCTATCCTGATATGTATCGCGGACGCCTCTGGACTATGCGCCAGTATGCCGGATTCGGCACCGCCGCCGAAACCAATCAGCGATTCAAGTATCTGCTCCAGCGCGGTCAAACTGGCCTCTCGGTCGCCTTTGACCTGGCCACCCAGATAGGCTTCGACTCAGATCATCCCATGGCCCATGGTGAGGTCGGGCGAACCGGTGTCGCTATCGACTCACTCGCTGATATGGAGACGCTCTTCGACGGTATCCCGCTCGACAAAGTCTCCACCTCCATGACCATCAACTCCACCGCTGTGGTTCTGCTGGCTATGTATATCGCTGTCGGCAAGAAGCAGTCGGTCTCTCCGGCCAATCTCTCCGGGACAGTGCAGAACGATATCCTCAAAGAGTTCATCGCGCGCGGCACCTATATATTGCCACCCGGCGGCTCGATGCGGATCATCACCGATATTTTCGGCTACGCCAACCAGCACCTCCCGAAATACAACACGATCTCGATCTCCGGTTACCATATCCGCGAGGCAGGGGCGACCGCCGTGCAGGAGGTAGCCTTTACTCTCTCCAACGCGATCGCGTATGTCAAAGCTGCTTTCGATGCCGGCTTGACTGTCGATCAATTCGCCCCCCGACTCTCTTTCTTTTTCGCCTCGCATAACGATCTGTTCGAAGAAGTCGCCAAATTCCGCGCCGCCCGCAAGATCTGGGCGCGCCTCATGAAAGAGCAGTTCGGCGCTACCGATGAACGCTCCATGCTCCTCCGTTTCCACACGCAGACGGGTGGCTCGACCCTCACCGCCCAACAGCCGGAGAATAATATTGTCCGCACCACCATGCAGGCCTTGGCGGCGATCCTGGGCGGCACGCAATCGCTCCACACTAATTCCTTCGATGAAGCACTCGGTTTGCCGACCGAACGCTCCGCCGAGATCGCCCTGCGCACTCAGCAGATAATCGCCTTCGAATCCGGCGCCGCCGATTCCGCCGACCCGCTCGGCGGTTCATATCTGGTTGAGTATATGACGGATGCGATTGAATCGAAGATCACTGACCTGATGGCTCATATCGACCGGCTTGGCGGCTCGGTCCGCTGTATCGAAACCGGCTACTTCCAGGATGAACTGGCCCGCTCCGCCTACGAATACCAGCGGCAGGTCGAAAAGGAAGAAAAGGTCGTTGTCGGCGTCAACAAATTCAAGACCGACCGCTCGGAGATCCCCTCCGTCTTAAAAGTTGACCCGGAACTGGAACGTCGCCAGATTGCGGCAGTACAAAAGGTTCGGAGCCAACGGGACAATCAGGCAGTGCAGTCCTCTCTGGCCGAACTTCGCGAGGCTGCCACCGGCAATCAAAATGTCGTTTATCCGGTGCTGAAAGCTGTTGAACAGTACGCAACCGTAGGAGAGATATCAGATGTCTTTCGCTCAGTCTGGGGTGAATATCATGCGCGCGGCTAAACTATCCGCTCTGCTCGGTCTGCTGGTGATCTTTGCCGGATGCTCCGGCACCGATACCGGCGACTCCACTCAGCCGGTCAGCGAACAGGATGACCGCGCCGCCATTCAGGCATCGCTCTCCGAAACGATCACCCGCTGGCATCACCAGGATAAAGCCGGACTCTATGACAATGAGTTCGATTACCTGAAAGAACGCATGACCTTTGATGCCTATCTCGAAACCAAAGAAATGCGGATGGATGCTGACACGGTGATGGGGATCGAGGTCAAAGACTGCATCTTTTACGGCCGCGACTCTGCCGATGTTGCGGTTGAGATCCTCTTCGAGGGTCCCAAAAAGATCAAGTCCCGCATGCGCGACAGTTTCCGCCTCTATTACTACAAAGACAAATGGATCAGGCCGACGCTCTCCAGCATTGATGCTCAGTTCGAGTATGACAAGATGAAAAAATCATACGAGGAAGCCGTCAAAGCTGAGGAAGAGGAATCAGGCGACAAATAGGATGACTGATCCGCTGATCTCTCATGTCGGTATCGCCGTCGCCGATCTGGAAAAGGCGGTCGCGCTTTACCAGCAATTGACCGGCCTCACCCCGGGCCCGGTCGTCGAGGTCGCCGACCAACAGGTCAAGGTCGTGATGTTCGCCGCGCCGTCCGACCAACCACATCCCGGCGGACGGATCGAACTGGTCGCCGCAACCTCACCAAACTCACCTATCTCCAGATTTATCGAACGCAAGGGGGAAGGGCTGCATCATATCTGCATTTATGTGGATGATATCGAAGCTCGCTTGATTGCGCTCAAATCTGCTGGCGTAAAACTGATTGATGAATCGCCGCGTATCGGCGCCGATGGTGAGAAGATCGCCTTTGTTCATCCCGCCTCTACCGGCGGTGTCCTGCTGGAACTTCAGCAACGCGCTACTTGACCCGACTGACCGGTCGTCCCTGTCCACAGAGATGACAGACCGTATCCCGCTCACGATTTTCCGTCCCACATGAACATTGCCAGCTCGATGGCTTGGTCGCCGCAAGTTTCCCCTTCTGGAACTGACGATACCGTGTCAGGAAATAGATCGCGATGATCAACAGGATCGGCAACCCGAATGTCAGCATCCGATTGCGCGGCGCCATAAACACCTCGTTGCTGTGATCTCCGATAAATCTGAAATCCTGCTGCATGCCGGCCAATGCCTCGGCAAAATGCGGGTAATCCTCAAAACCGGCACGCCCCCAGAGCGTAAAGAGATACTGGTCGCCGTCGGAAAGACGATACAATACCCCCATCATGCGATGTCGCACCACTTCGTCCGCGGCCAGATCCTGCGAGGTAAACTCCAGCACAAACCGGACGTTGTCCCCTTCGTTATATCCGCTCGAGGTCAACAATTTCGACTCGGGCAATGTCAGGATCACCGAATCGATCACCCGATCGACCGACGCCTTCAGCGATGCCTGGTTATCGATAGAACCATCCAACTCGATCGTCGATTTGAAAACCAGCATCTCCGACTCTTTGCCCACCGACATCAGGAGAAAGGGGTAGGAGCTGGTATCGCCGAGCAATTCCCAGCCTTCGGCGACCGGAAGTTCTATCTCGCCGCCGAGACGGATTATCTGAGCCGAAAGCGGCTGAACCGCCAACCCAATGATCAGGGTAACTGCAATAACCAGTATGATTTGACGCATACCGAATATATCGGCATTTAAAAGCGAAACTGTTGTAAGGGAGATTATACGATCAACTTACACAATCTTCCCCTCTCCCTCTGGGAGAGGGTGCCCCGAAGGGGCGGGTGAGGGTCAGAACTTTTGCGTTGTTCCGTCAGGTCCTAGGGCTCGCCAAGCTTCTCAAGCAGAGGCCGACTTCACAATCGCGCGAGCACGAGACCTGACGGCCCTACGCCGATAGACTCAGAACTTCTTCAAACAACTCCTCACCACCGCCACTCGCTCCCGGATAAACTGCTCCCGATCCATCGCCGGTCGATACACAAAATTCCGGCCATCTTTCTCCCGCACCAGCATCCCCTTTTCCGCCAGCCGGGCAAGCACAGTCATCACGGTGGTGTAAGCTCGCTTGTTTTCGCCAAGAAATGTCAGCGCCTTTTTGACTGACAACTCCCCATGTTTCCAGGCAAGTTCCATCAGTCTGGCTTCGGTCGGTCCGAGAAAGACGGTAAGACCGGCCCCCTCGGGATCAAAATAAAATGTCTGATTGGCCACGGGTGGTTTGAATGAATTTACGGGCGTGGCTCACGCTTGGTATGCTTGAAGATCATCGATGCACCCACTGCGATGATCGCGAGCGGCCAAAAATAATCCCACCAGGCGCCCTCGATAATATCCAGTTGCCCCAGCAGGATCAACACCCCCATCAATAAAAGCAGGATCCCAACAAACATCGCGTACTCCCGTGCAGCTATGAAATGATTACCTCTTGATACGATGGTCTGGTCCGCTTGGTTGCGCAAGGATCAAATTCAGCCTACCGGACAAGAAAACGCCTTCCGAGGGAAGGTATCTCGGAAGGCGTAAAGGGAGGAGGAGGGTTGGGGTGTTCTACGGTTTATTTAGAACTCTTCAACTTTCGTGCTACTGCGGCGGCGCCAAGCCCAATGCCCATCAGGATCATTGTCCCCGGCTCCGGAGTGGGAGTCGGTGATGGCTCCGGCTTATCGCCACGATGCTCTGTGTCCGTCTGGTTGTACTGCTTGCCATGGTTCGGTTTCGGGTCTTTCCCTTTGCCGTCACCCGGCTTGTTCGGTACCGTGATGCCGTAGACGTCCGCGAAACTGATCGTCATGACGAGCAGAAACGCGACAACCGCTACAACCCACTTTCCGAATCCCGATTCGTTTCGATGATAGATCTTCATACCTATGCCTCTTGTCGAAGACTATCGACTGTTATTACTGACTCCTACAAAAGCAAAGGTGATGCCAACCCTATACTGAACTGATTCGAGGCCCCCTAATGCGTTGTTATACAACAAGGTAATCTAATGGCGCTTTGCCCGTTTTTGACCCTCTCGATTTCGCCCCGTATGACATCCCTGCAATTCCTTGCACAAATATAGACCGCAACGATTAGCACTCACGGACAGACCCCGGTTTATAGAACCGTTCTCCAACCGCAGGAGTCAGCATGACCAGTCCGCGCGGGCGCTTGGTCGCCCAACTCGATCTTCAAAATCAATCGTCTATCGCCGAACTGATCCCACTCGTCAACCAACGGATCAAACCGCCCACGCCGCTGTCTGAATCAGACCTCTTCATCCGGGCCATGTACATCCTCTCCGACCAAACCAACGCCTATGGTGGCAAATTCCCTGTCGACGAACATGCACGCCTGGCAGAGCTGTTGATTGACTCGCCCGTCCTGGTCGGACATCGACGCGACCTTCTTCCGATCGGACGAACCTTCCATGCCGTCTGTCTCGAACAGGATGGCCGCAACTGGGTGAAAAGCTATTTTTACTGGCTTAAATCCGCCGAGGGTGCGGAAACTCTTCGCGACAACATCGATGCCGGCATTTACAAAGAGTGCTCGATCGGTTTTGTCTACGGACTTCCGGAATGCACGATTTGCGGCAAAGATATCAGGCTCTGCGCGCATCAACCGATGCAGCGCTACTCCATCAACGGCGAATCAACTGAATGCTGTTTCAACTATCGCCAGATCGACCGTGTACTCGAAACCTCTCTCGTCTACCGGGGCGCGATCCCCGACACCTCCATCACTCGTGACCTGGCCATCCGGAAATCGACCGGCACTCCCGAACCGGTCATCCTCTCCGCCCTCTCTCAACTCCCCTCCGCAGACCGCTACCTTGTCACGCCCCGGTACGACGGGATCGATATCAAACTGACCGCTTGTCCGCACGGATGGTCTCTTTCTCGACTGAATGGCGAGTTGGTCGACCTTCCGATTGATCAGCTCGCCGCATCACTCACCCCGGACAAAGACCGCTTCGCGCGTTTGGTCGGCTTCCGCGGCAGAGAGCGTTTTTCGTCTCGTCACCTCGAACGATACCTGGCTGATTCATCCGGCCCGATCTCCCGCACCACTCTCTACATCTACCCGCTCGATGAATCCGAGCTGCAGTCGCTCCAGAAACCGATCGAGTCGCTCGCCTGTCGTTTCATCCGATCCCGCTTTGTCACACCTGATCAACTTGAATCTGCGGTGGCAGAGATCGCCACTCGCGATGGCGCTGAGATCCGTCCGCTCGATCAAACTGCATCCGCCCACTGCTATCTCTATCGCCCGGATACTGGAACTGCTCGTTCATCCGATCCCATCACCCTGGCCCGTCTGGCACATTCCGATGATTGGCTGCTGGATATCCGGCAGGATCAGCATGTGCAGTTCATTATCCGGCAATTTGATCCGGCCAGATTTCGCCAGTCCGCACGCTTTGTCGCCGACCCGATCCTTCCGCCCATGCAGATCCCAACTGATCCCCAGGCGCAACTCACCTGGCGACAGGCCAACCTGACTACCACCGGCCCGTCGCTGACGTTATCAGTTGGAGAAAAACAGGGGGGAGAGCTGCGCCTTCAGCCGATCAGATTGCAGGGGAAACCGCGCTACCTGTTTTATCGGATCGATCAACCCTCGCCCACCGGAAAGGAGCACGCATGATCACCCGACTACCCGAGCGACAGTCAGAGCACCGTCCCCGCACAAGGCGCGATCCCGAAAATTCGCTCTTCCGCTTCAGCGGCCAACTGCTCAACCTGCTGATGATCGCGCTCTCTATCGCCGCCGCATATTTCATGACGATCCAGTCGATCAAGGTCGAACTGGCCGCCAAAGCTGAATCCGCATCGGTCGCCGCGCTTGATCGCAAGCTGGGAATTGTCGAGATCCTCCTCAAAGAGGGCGTCGTTAACAAAGAGGAGTTTTACCGCTTCTCCAGTTCCGTCGACTCCCGCCTCGCTCGTATCGAATACTTTGTCTCAGACCCCGCACAGGAGAGAAACCGTGCCCGCACCCAACCATGATTCTTTCGACCCGACCGAGGGAGCGAGACTGGCCGACCAGCTCGAATCCCGGCAACTTCCGCTTCTCGATTTTGACCGCCTGCGAACCTGGCTTGGCGAAGCATGCGAACAATTCCAACAGATCGCTCGCCAGGCAGAAGACCACCAACGTCTCGCGCAATCTGTCCGGCAGACCGAGCATGAACTGAACCTTTTTCGCGATGATTACCAGGCGCGCATTGCCGGGATGCTCAAAGCGATCGCCATCGCTGATTCATCTCACTCGCGACAGGACTCGCTCGCGGAGATCATCGACTCTCTCGCCGCCATGTCGGCTCTCGAACTGATCTCCTGTTACCGCAAAACATCGGCGATCCTCCGCGACCATTTCCCCAACAGTCTCTCACCCCTCAAACCCTGACGGCAACCGTCGCCACGGCCGATGCATTCAACCACAATTTGCGCGGCAGACGTCCCCGTCTGCCCGACAACAAACCGCCGCGACCCCAAACTCTTGAAAACCGTACCCCACCATTTATGCTGGGCTTTACAAGGAAACCAATATGTCCATCCGCGACCACAACCTCGAATCAATCGCCCCTGTCTTCGCCTCATTCAAGATCCACCAGACCACCGGCGTCGATGACCTCAAAGATGCCAACCTGGGCCAGCCGGTGATGCTGACCGGCAACTCCGAGATCGGCCCTATCACCAATGGCGGCCAGCTCCTCGGAAAACTGATCGCTCTCACTCTCACCGACATCGACACCGGCAAACGCGTCGCCACCGTCCAGATCGGCGGTATCTGCCGCCTGGCGGTTTCAGCAACTGTGCCGGTGATCGGCAACCGTGTTGTCGGCGGCACTGCTGGCACGATCAAACAGGCGCCGGTCTTGGCCGCCTATGATCCGGCCGGCGGCAATATCGCCCGCGGCACCGTCATCGACATCAACGGCACCACCGACTGCTTGATCCTGCTGAACTAGCCAAGATTCACCTCTCGTCTTCGCTCGAGGCGACAGTTACACACTCCGCTTTACCCAAACGCGTACTCCACCCTGGTGGGGAGGGGGGGGGGGGGGGGCGGGGGGGGGGCGGGGACGAGACCCGAACGTTGACATCAAACTTTTCGTCACCCATCCCCACCACTCACGGTGGCCCACCCAAGGAACCCCCATGGACTTCAATTCTTTCCTCACTTCCGCCGCCCTGGCGAACCTCTCCAAAAACAGCGCCGATCCAACCATCTCCGCCAATCTCGACTTCACCCGCGCCGCCGCTCTCGATATCTCCCGCGATAGCTATCTCGAGGCCGAATCGCGCGGCATGACTCTCTCCGAACTGCTCGAATCCGAGGAATACGATCCCTCACCGCATGGCGCACCGCTCGATGCTTTCGAGCGACAGCTCGCTCTCGCCGGTGTCCGTCTCGGCGGCAAACAACCGACCACCGTCGAGCAATTTTACCAGAAAGCGCCTGCCCTGATGCCCGAGTTCATGTTGCGCGAGATCAAGAAAGGACAGCAGATGCGTCCGGAACTCTCCCGCCTGATCGCCTCAAGCACCGTCATCAACTCCAATCGTTACACGCCGTTTTTCGTCGACACCTCAAGCGACAAGAAATTCGCGCTTCGTCCCGTTGGCGAGGGAGCCGAGATTCCGCAACTGATCGTCACCGAACAGACCCATGCCATCACCGTCTCCGATTTCGGCCTGACCCTCAAAACATCCTATCGCGCACTGCGCCACCGCTCGACCGCCCAATTCCGCGTCCTGCTCTGGTACATTGGCTTCAAGATGCAGACTGACAAGATCGGGATGATCGTCAACACGCTCATCAACGGCGATGGCAACTCCAATGCCGCCCGTGTCGTTAATGCCGCCGCCACCGGTACCCTCGCCTATGGCGATCTCGTCAACCTCTGGGCGCAATTCACGCCGTTCGAAATGACCACCCTGATCTGCCACATCGACAAATTGAAAACGATCCTCAACCTGACCGAATTCAAAGACCCGCTCATCGGCTACCGTTTCCAGCAACAGGGTGAACTGATCAGTCCGCTCGGCTCGACCCTCGTTCGCTCCGATGAAGTTCCCACCGACTACATCATCGGCCTGGACAATCGCTTCGCTATCGAAGAAGTCATCGCCCAGCCGCTCATGATCGAATATGACAAAGTGATCGAACAGCGCTTCGAAGAAGCCGTTATCTCCGAGGCCGTCTCGTATGCCAAGGTGGTCAAAGAAGCCGCCGTCATCCTCGACACCGTCTTCTAAACCGTACGTCCGGACATCTCTCTTTCGACCATATGGTCGTTCCGTCAGGTCCTAGCGCTCGCCAGACTTTTCAAGACAACTCTTTCATCTCAACCACGCGAGCGCGAGACCTGACGGCTCCCATAGGTGACTATCATTTACTGAACTTAATCTCCTGCATATGAAAACCGTACCCCACCATTTATGGTGGCCTTCACATGTGCGCGGCAGACGTCCCCGTCTGCCCGCACCCCCAACCCTCAACCCATCCCACCCATGCGCAAGAAACTCTCCGACACCACCGCCCTTTATCCCCTCGGCCACCCGACCGGCCAGCGACTCCTCCGCTTACCCTCCGGCCCTTTCGCCGGACGGCTCGTCGCCATCTACCTGGCCGATGAGGGAGAGCTTCGCCTCGCGTACGCCGACCCTCCCGCCACCACCTGGTCGACGCCGCTGACCATGGCCACCGATATCGCCGACCTCTCTTACGATTGCTGCATCGATCAGCAATGCAATATCCAGATCGCCTATCTCGATCCCATCGCATCGTTCCTCAAAACGCGAAAGCTGACTTACACCAATGGGAGCTGGACAGTCGGCGATCCAATCATTGTTTACAGCTCGCATCCAACCCTCAACCCATCGATCGTCGTTGATCCCTCCGGCATGCTCTGGCTTGCCTTCAACCGACTGATCGATGGCAACTGGTTTGTGCAACTGAAAAAATCTTCCGACCCCGGCGCAACCTGGGGGACAGGCGCCACCGACCCGGGGGAGACGCTCTCCACCGGTTCAACTCAACTCACCACCAAGCTGATCGCCGCACCGGAAACACTTCACGCCTTCATCGCGTATGCCAACAGCAAGATCGTGGCGCGCGCAATGCCCTACTCTACCACACTCTGGTCCGATGAGTTCCTTATCGCCTCCGGGCTTACCGGGTTCGGACATCAATTTGATGCCGCCCTTGGACCCGATGGCCGACTTGCCATCGCCTACAATGACTCGGCGTTTCGCGTCCGCGAATTCGATGGCCTCACCTGGTCCGCTTCGACCACGCTCGATCCATCCGTTCAGCAATCTCCTCAGGTCGTCTTTCGCAACACCACGCCGGTCGTTCTCTGGTTGCAGGGATTCAATTACGAACAGCGACGATTACTCTTCAGCTCTCGACAAACCGGAACCTATTCCGCACCGACTCCGCTTGATCCAAGAGCTGACCTCTTCGATTCAGTGCTGCTCTACAATCATGCGGCCGACACCTATGCTGACCTAACCGCCGCCGCCGCCGATTCAACTTTGTCCGACATCTTTCACCCATCTTCCGGCGCTCTTTTCAAGAATGCCGGCGATTCTCTCTTCGTCGGGATGAATAACCGCTTCCGCTACCTACATCTTCTCCTCGACCAACTCGGAGCAGGGGGGACCGTAACATTCAGCTTCTGGAATGGCCACACCTGGGTTCCTTTCATGCCGTCGAGCGGTACCACACTATTCGACTCCAGCCCGTCCCGCATTGCACTCTGGACTGATTACCAGTCGATTCCCCTCGACTGGCAAATGAAACTGATCGCCAATCACCAGCGCTACTGGGTCCGCATCGAGGTCGCCTCGGAATTCAGCATCGGTCCGATCGCCAGTCAGATCACCGCGATCTCTGAACTGCAAACCCTTATCGCGCGGAGGTAAGAAATGTCCTATGTCACGCTTGATCATCTCCGCCCATGCCTGATCGCCGACTCTCCCGCCACCGAACAGATTTTCGACCAGCCATTTCGTTTCGCCGGTCTGGATTTCCAACGCTTTCATGGCGCCTCGATCGACCCTGCCAGCCTTGTGGTGAAATCCCGTCACGCCACTGCGCTCACACGCGTTCAACTTACTATCGGCCAGTCGCCGGTCACACTCTCCGATTCTCCGATCGTCCCGTACTCTCTGCTGGTCGCCTCAAATGCCTCACTCACTCGCCTCTATCACGAAAATGTCGACTTCACCTATGACTCCGCCAACCGCACTATCGCCCTCAAACCGTCCGGTGCATTACTCCCCGGAACCACTCTGACTATCTGGTTTGAGCCGTTCACCATCTATCAGCCCGGATCGGACTACTCGCTGAATGCCGACCGTGCCGAGATCCGTCGCCTCACTTCCGGTGAGATCGCCGATGGCGAGTCGGTTCTCCTCGACTTCACTCCGCTCTACACCCCTTTCTCCGATGATCTCCTGGAGTGTGCAATCTCTGAGGCCAACGGCCTGATCGAGCGGGAGATCGACCCGGACAAGCAGTTCGGTGCCGATCAGACCCTGATTGCCGCCGCCCGCTCACTCGCGCTCGAGATCATCTGCCGCACTGCCGCGACACGCGAACTCGCCTCTGGACTGGCACTCGACAAGATCGCTCTCGCCTGGAGCGCTCTCGCCGACAACCATGCCTCGCGCGCCGAACGACTCCTCAAATCTTTCCGCCCACCGCTCCTCTCTCCAAAACCACCAACCATCAGATAGGAACCGCCCTCATGTCCACGCTCGAACGAGTCACTGCACGGCGAACCTGGCTTTTGCATGATTTCGCTGTCTGGGGAATCCCCACTCTGGGGGAATTGGATCTCTTGCTCGCTGAATTTCCTTCGTCCAGCGGCGAGCTGTTTTACAGCAAAGCCGATATCGGCGATTCAGCGCAAACAGTCCAGTTTTCCCAACTGACCGACCATCGCGGCAACCCACTCCCTGACACGATCAACACACCGCATATCATTGTTCGCCCCCGTTCATCCGCCGCCGCTTTTCTGGTTGGCCGCGAAACCGACCACTCCTTCCGCATTGCCCATGATCCCGCTGTCGAGGGTCCAGTGATCGTTGACCTCCTGATCACCGAAATGGGGGAGTGACATGCTTCAGGGCTCATACAAAGTCATCAAACCGCTCGTCGATCTGGATAAACTCGACCTCCTCATTGACATCTGTCTCACCGGTCTGATCGACCGCTCCGAGGATACCAAACTCCCGGACTTCGTCAGACTCGTCGAACTGCGCCACCGCATCGAACCACTTCCAAACGAAAAGTCGAACGATCTCGGCCAGATCGATAAGTCGCGCGCCGAACAACTCCCGTGTGGCGATTCTCTCCCCGATAGCGCAGGAGACTCTGCCGAATGACCCGCACACTCCTCATCCTGCTTTGCCTTTGCTCATCCGCATTGAGCCAGACCACCATTTATCATTCCTCCCGATCGAACGAGAAAGAACCTATCTCCGCGTCTTTCCGCCTCTCTGATCTGGCGCAACCGAGCCTCACCAATGTTAGCTTCCAGATGAGCCTCGGCAGCTCTGCCACGCAACAATTTCGACCGATCCTGTCGCTCCAGGATTCCTCCACCGCCATCCTGCAACTGATCCTTGCCGACACTCTGCGTGACTACTCGCTCAAAGAATGCCGCATCGATGACCGCCCCGGCCTCTGGTTTTACTCCGGCGATTCACTCCGCCATCTTTTCTATATTCGCCCCGATGCTTCGCTTGAGTGGGAGATCATACTCGACTCGCCCACCACTGTCCGCCAGTTTACCTTTCCTATCAAGCTCGAAAATCTGATCGCTTACTATCAACCCGAACTGACCGCAACAGAGAAAGCCGAGGGATACCACCGTCCCGATTCAATCGTCGGATCCTACGCCATCTATCGCAGGTCGGGCGGCAAACTGCTCCACATCACGCGCCCGCGCGCCTTTGATGCCGATGGCAACGCTATCTGGTGCGATCTGAAAATCGACTCCCTGCTGACCATCACTATCCCCGAACACTTTCTCGCCACCGCAACTTTCCCGATCAGGATTGACCCTTCGTTTGGCTACAGCACTGCCGGAGCCTCTTCGCTGGCGGCCGCCTCTATCCGATGTTACGGCAATCGCAACAGCAACTACCGCTACACCGCCGGACCCAACCAGCGTGTCGACAGCTTCCGCGTCCATCTGCGCACGCTCACGGGGAATAATGACACTGTCGATGTTGCCCTGTACTCGTGGAACGGCGGTATCCAATCGCGGCTGGACACCGCCGTCTGGGTATTCACTGCCAGCGCCACCGCTTCCTGGGTCAGTTCTGCTCAGGTCGCCCAATTCCTGACAAATGGCACCACTTACACGCTTGCGATTAATCACCACGAGGGTACCCCGCGAATTTCCTACGATGTCGGCTATTCCGGCGACCATGGGTATGACACGGTCGATGACCTCCCGGTTACCTGGACCGAGGATGGCACCGGCACTTATCTCATCTCAATGCAAGCCTGGTATTCAACTATTGCCACTACAAACACCCCCACCCGCCGCCGTCGCCTATAGCCATTGACACAGAGCCTCTAACGCGAAGGAGAATGTGCTATCTCTAGCACTCTTTCTTCCCTTCTCCCTCTGGGAGAGGGTGCCCCGAAGGGGCGGGTGAGGGCCACACACCTCCTTGGAGTATTTATGAAACTTCTTCTTCCTCTAATTCTCATCTTTCTCACCGCTTTCTCCGCCCACGCCTCCACCGCCATTGTCACCAACAACAGCTCGGCAGGGAATGCGGAGGATTCACTCACCCTCACCTTTTTCGTTACCGACACGATCGGCAATTTCGCCCTCGCCGATTCCTTTTACGTCATGCTTTTTTCTCCCACCGGAGATTCGATCTTCGCCGCCGGATACACTACCGCTTCCGCCGAGATCCGCTCGCTCACGCTTGGCACTTCCGGTCGAAAAGGGTATCGATGGACCAAGGAGGTTGCCGAGATCGATGGCTCCTCGCCTCGTTCCGGCACCTATTCCGGCATTCTTATCGCGGTTGATACTCTCGATGGCCCCTCTACCGCCCGGCTCGATCTGGGCTTTACGTTCGCGTTCATTCTCGAGCCGTCCCTCGCGGACCGGATCCCCATCGGCGATACCTGCCGTGACAACAAGCCGGTCAACCTCGCGCAGATCTCCGGTGACCAGACCGCGGCCGATAATCTCGAATCGATGCTTGATAACACTGGCGGGCAGACGCTGAAACTTGGACGACTGGTCATCGATGGTTCCTACGAGGGCGCTGGCTCACTCTTCGTTCGCAATAGTCACGCCGCCGGTATGGCGATGCAGATACTCGGGACCGGCACCGGTATCGATCTTGCCGGAAGCAATGGCGCCGGTCTCTCCATTGCCGGCGGACAACAGGATATCTACCTGCATGGCACCGGCAAACTCCATGGTGCTATCTCTGAATCTCTCCTCGTCGACATGAGCAGCTTCAATGCTTCGCTCGACAATGACAGCTCCCTCATCACTTTCCTGCGTGCCGGGATCGGGGGAGAGGGGGGAGGTAGTTGCGCCGGTTCAGGCGCCTATTCGGTTTTGCTGACCGTAATCGACACCACCAATGATCAAGTCATTCCTGGAGCGCAAATCACTATCCGCAATATTGACCAGTCCGCGCTACTCGCTCTCGTCGAAACCGACAACCTTGGTCACGCCACCGTCCATCTCGATCCTGGCGATGTTGTTTTCATCCCGAGTGCCCCCAATTACATTTTCCCCTCAACTGATACGGTCACTGTCACTGGCTCTATGTCCGCAACTCTCTCCGGCTACCATTTCGACCCGGGACAGCCAACCGCCCCCAACCTCTGCCGTCTGTATGGTTTTCTCTATGGAATTGATGGTCTCCCCGAGGGAGAGGCTACCGTCACCGCCTCACTCCCTTCAGGCGCTGTCCGTTTCAACTCACTGGTCATCTCGCCATTCACTCGCGCGACCACCACAAATGCCGAGGGCTACTTTGCGCTCGACCTGATCCCTTCGGACCTGCTGGATCCTTCCGGCGCAAAATACGAGATTACCATCACTCGCCGCGATGGCACCATCCTCCGCCAACGCCTCAAAATCCCCACCACCCCCACCTGGCCACTCCAATGGTGACATCGACTCTGACACTACTCGCTAACATCGTCATTGCGAGGAAGCCGGCCGGATGATTAGCATTTATGCACCGCCAATCCTCCGGCTGACGAAGCAACCCCCTGCATTCAAGATTTTTGAGCGGCAGACGTCCCCGTCTGCCCTAAATGTTCCGTCAGGTCCTAGCGCTCGCCTGACTTCACAAATCCGTTCTTGCATTTCGATTGCGCGAGCGCGAGACCTGACGGCCTACTTTCGATCTTCAGGCAACCTATTCTCATTCAACCCTAAACCCAACTGGAATCCCCCATGCAACCCACCTTCATCTCCGCCGATTCCTTCCTCGGCATCCTCGGCTCTCTTGGCCTGATGCTCGCTACTTTCCTCGCCAAAAAATACGTCATCCCCTTCTTGCAGGTCGGCAAACGGCAGAAATACGCCGAGTACATCGCCACTATCGCCGATGACCTGATCGACAACCTCCGCCTGAAATATCCTGACAAAACCTGGCTGGAACATCTCGATGAGGTCGTCGACACGCTCGTCGCGATCTGCGGCATCACCCCGGAGATCGCCAAACGCGCTATCCAGGCCTCCGCCGCCCGCAAGTAACCACCCCCATCGTCATTGCGAGGAAGCCGGCCGGATGATTTGCATTCATGCACCATTAAACCTCCGGCTGACGAAGCACCCCCCCACATTCAAGAAGAATTCGTCCTTCATCGTCATTGCAAGTAGCGAAGCAACGAACCAACCCCTTCGCTTCCCACAAAAAAAAGCCCTGCCGATCTCGGCAGGGCTTCTTCTATTCAGCGCTCATCAAAATCTCAATAGCACGGCGCCCCGGCATTCCCTAACAGGAAATTCATGTAATAAACGATATCGCCAATATTGATCACCCCGTCACAATTGGCATCGGCTCGTCCCGACCCACCCGAGGGAGGCGTGCCGCCATCGGTCAAAAAGAGGATCAACAACGACAGATCCGAAAGATTAACCGAGCCATCGCCGTCGTAGTCGCCGGGCCCAAGTGTCCCTTCGCAACTGTAATTCACCAAAATCGCGTCATACCCTTCAAGGCTCGTAGCGTCGACTGCTACTGAACGGAAGAAATAGAGATTATCTTCAGACAATCCCTCCGGCACCCAATTGACCGACCACCCATTTGCGCCGTTCAGATCCATACCGACCGCCTCGCGCGTCGGCGACCAGCCCTTTGCGGTCATGGAGATGGCGATATCGATCGTATGCCAGCTTCCGTTGACATACACTTCGCTGATCGGACCATTCACCCGGATCGACACCGTCTGCGGCGCCCCGCTGTTCACCGGATTGGCGATCACGATCTTGAAACTTCCATCCGGCTGTTCCCACTCGGCGAAACCGTCCACCGCTACCCAGTAGCTCGGCATGCCGCCCAATCCAAGCATCACGACGCGCTGCTCTTCTTCAACCCATGTCCGCAACTGCCAGTAATTGGGCGAGCGGCGCAGCCCGAAATCAAACTCATCACCTTTGGTATAAGCGTACTGCTTCAGCCCGCTGAACAACAACTCGTCGGTTGTCCCGAGATTTGCGCGTGTCTGCATCAACACCGCCAGCGATTCCGCCACCTGAACCATCGTCAGCGTGGTGAAACCGGACCGCATGATGGTCGTAAATCCACGGTCATACCACTTCTTCGCCGCGATCGCGCCGACCGCCGGACCACTGTAGTAATTTCCGAACTCTCCATTCGCGATCGAATTTCCGTCCGAGCCGTTTCCGTTCACATCCCCCAGCATCTGCTGGTGAAGCGTGGTCAGGCCCGATGAATAATTCAGCGCGCCATGTTGCATGAACAGTTGCACGCCCGTCAGATTTTCATCCGTACTCTGCATCAGGACCGACAGCGGCGAACAGAAATCATCACCCGGATCGGGGGAGATGATCCGCGCGATCGGCGGTGTCGGCTCAAGCGTCGCCGCGATCTGCGCCGAAGCTTCCCGACCTAACGTATCTACCGCTCGCGCCCGGATACTCACCGCCCCTTCCGGAACCGATGAAAAATTCCACGCGACACTATATCCGTTGCCTGCCTCGGCGGCGGCGACGCCGCTCCGAAGCGGTCCCGTGCCGTCGTAATCGCGGCCGAATTCTGTCCAGACGCCGTTACGCAGATATTCAAATGAAACATAGTCGATGATCTCTGAGCCGGAGGTTTCATCCGCCCAGACCTCCGATGATCCCATCAGGGTTGACCCATCAACAGGGGAGAGGAGACTGATCGCCGGGGCCGGGTGATTGCCGCCCGATCCACCAGTTATCCCCGCAACCTCCATCGCCAGGCGACCGGGGAAATTATACTCCGAACCAAACTCCGGAGGGAAATTGCAGAGATCCACAAACCCAACCGTCGTATCCCAGATATTGTAGGAATGACACGCCTGCGGATTGTCGTCGATCACGATTGCCGCGCCGACAGTCAGCGTCGAACCAATGAAGAATCCCGCGAAAAATGGCTCATCCATCGCGATCGGCTCATCCAGCGGAATCCAGATATTGTAATACCCCGCCGCCGGAACAGTCACTGTGTAATCGGAAGAGATCGCCAGCATATTTCCCGGTACGCGGCATCCGCCGGTCAGCGTCACCGCTTCCTCGATATCCACCGCCACCGTGACCGTGGTGGCCGCGTCGAAGATCATCGGCATATTGACCGCCGTCACTGTGTATGGATAGGGCGACGCGCAATCCGCCGCCGGATCGATCAGCGCTTTGTACAATTCATTCCCGATCACCCAGCCATCCATGCGATAGACGATCTCGTCTATGCTGGCCGCTGTGCAAGCTTCGGCCGCAGTAAATGACTGCAGCATATGACCTGCTTGAAGTGTGATAAAGTTGCTCGGCTGGACTCGCTCTACCTGTCCCTTTGGACGCGTTGCCGCTGATGCTGCAACCGCCAGGACCAGCACGAGGCACCCGGTGAGGAATGACCGGTTATGCATTGGCTCTCCTTCGCGATGGATACCGTTCTTTCCTTTGATTATCGTTCGATTTTCCGTATACTTGATACTCCTTGCCGCAACGTCACTTAGGCGTCGACAAAGGAACCGAGACTGTGCAGGAAATGAACAGCATGTCGAACCCGGGACCCACTCCTCGTAAACCCGCCTGGCTGACCGTCAAACCGTTTGCCGGCACTGAGTTTAACCGTGTCAGCGCACTCCTCCACGGTCTCGGCCTCCAGACCGTCTGCCAGGAAGCTAACTGCCCCAACCGCGGAGAATGCTTTAATCGCGGCACCGCCGTTTTCCTGATCCTCGGACCCAAATGCACCCGCAATTGCCGCTTCTGCGATGTTACCCCCGGCCTGCCATCACCGGTCGACCCTACCGAACCTTCCCGCGTCGCCGAGGCTTCCTCCCGACTGAATCTCCGCCATGTCGTCATTACGTCGGTGACGCGTGATGATCTCCCCGATGGCGGCGCCGCTCAATTCGCTGAATGTATCACCCGCGTCCGCGATCTTCTGCCGAAAGCAACCATCGAGGTATTAACCCCGGACTTCCGCGGCAACCTCCAGGCGCTGGAACTGGTCCTTGCGCGAACTCCCGATGTTTTCAATCACAATGTCGAAACCGTCCCGCGCCTTTATCCCGCCGTTCGCCCTGCCGCCAACTACCGGCAATCTCTCGAGGTTCTGGCCGCCGCTCATGGGCGCAAAGGGATCTGGGTAAAATCCGGGATCATGGTCGGACTGGGGGAGACAGTCGATGAATTGAAACAACTGTTCGATGATCTGGCGGCATCCTCTGTTTCACTATTGACGATCGGCCAGTATCTCGCTCCATCCGCCGCTCATTATCCGGTCGACCGCTATTTGCACCCCGATGAGTTTGGACATTTGCAAAAACTCGCCGTACAATCCGGTATACCAACCGTTTTCTCCGGACCGCTCGTTCGCTCTTCCTACCTCGCCGACAATATGATAGCGCTTACCCGTTCGTGAACTTTTTCTTCAAGCGCAATTTCTAAACAATAACTCTCTCGTTACTGGACTTTCCGCTCCCACAGCCGAAAACTGGAGGGACGCAAACGTGTAACAGAGGCGCGAATGATTCCTGCATCAAATGCTCGACTCCTGATCGTTGACGACGAGCAGTACATCTGTGATATCATTCAGGAAACCCTCTTAGAGGAGAATTACGAGGTCAGCACCTTCGCTTCTCCCCAGGAGGCGCTCGTCCATTTGCGCAATAATCCGGTCGATCTCGTCCTCACCGACCTGATGATGACCGATATCTCCGGCATCGATATCCTCCAGGCCGCCAAAACCTATCAGAACGATGCCGTCGTCATCCTGATGACCGCCCACCCCACCTTGCAGACCGCCGTCGCGGTCCTCAAACAGGGGGCGTATGATTTCCTGGTCAAGCCGTTCAAACTAGAGATCCTCAAGGCGACCATCAAGCGCGGCCTCGCTCACCAGCGCGTCGTTCGCGATAACCTCCGCCTCAAAGGGCAGGTCGATTTCCTGAAAGCCGCCAGCGCTATCTCCATCGGCGTCGATATCGACAAGTATCTGCACATGGTGCTTTCCTCGGCCCGGACCGAGCTATCCGCCTCTGCCGCCGCCGTCATTGAGATCGATCCCCATTCCAACGAAGTTCTGCGCCGGCTCTCCATCGCCGATGAACCGGAACTCAACCTGCTCGTTCTCGATGAATCGCGCCTCTCCGGATTCGCCGGACATCGCGTCTGCGAGCCGCGTATCGTCAGCGAACCGGTCATTCGCGACGGCGCCCCCATGACCCAGACCACTATCTCCAGCCCGATCTATATTCGCCGGAAATTACACGGCGTCGTGAACCTCGTGCTGTTCGATCGCTTCTATCGCATCAGCCCGGGGCAGATGGATGTCCTCACCATCCTGACCAACTCGGCGGGTTCGGCGATCTCCAATAATCTTCTTTACCACAACCTGCAGACATCCTACCTGCAGGCTATTCGCGCGCTGGCAAACGCTATCGAAGCCCGCGACAACTACACCGCCGGCCATACCGATCGCGTTATCAAACTGGCTGAGAAAGTCGCCCGCTTTATGGGCTGGTCGGACACCCGCATCAATCACCTGATCGTTGGATGCACGCTCCACGACATCGGCAAGATCGGCGTCCCTGATTCCATTCTCAACAAACCGGATCGCCTCACCGATGAAGAGCGCGAGAAGATGCTCAACCACCCCAATGTCGGCCTCCGCATCGTCCGCGATATCGAACTCTTCAAACCGTCGCTCCCCTATATCGCCGCGCACCATGAACGCTTCGATGGCAAGGGTTATCCCAATGGTCTCGCCGGCGAAGCTATCCCGATCGAGGGCCGCTTGCTCGCCGTCGTCGATACCTTCGATGCCATTCTCTCCGATCGTCCCTATCGCAAAGGGGCGACTCTCGAGATCGCATTGCGCGAACTGGTCATCAACAAAGGGAAGCAGTTCGACCCGAAACTGGTCGATATCTTCTTCGATGTTCTCCGTGCGGGATTGATAAACTTCAGGGAATTGTACGAGCGGGACGAAGATATCGCTATCCTCGACGACATCCTTAAGTCTGAATCGGTATTGGTGTAAACGACAACAGCAGTATTATCAGCGCGATTATCCCCATCACCTGCGCAGTTCTCGTCAACGGCTTTTCATCATTCAGTGTTGGCGGATGTTCTACCCGGAATATCAGTCCAAGCGCCGCGAACAACCACCACATCATCGACTGAAACCCCAGCACTACCAGGCAGGCCATCGCCACCCAGCCAAGAATCACCTGTTTCCGTTTCAACAGACTATAGGTGATATGCCCGCCGTCGAGCTGGCCGATCGGCAACATATTCAGCGCCGTCACCAACAGCCCCGCCCATCCGGCAAACGCCGCCTCCGACAAAATGTATACCGAACCTGCCGGTGCATCCCCCGCGGTCCAGATCGCCAGCACCCGGAAGAGTATCGACTCCCCACGTAATGTCCAGGCAAGATCTCCCAGATTGACCGCCGATGTCGCCACTATCATCGAGTGCGACAATCCGTACACCAGCCACCCGATCGCCACTATCCACCCAAAGATCGGCCCGGCCGCGCCGACCTCCATCAAGTCGCGACGGTTCCAGAATGGCGAGCGTGACTTGATCACCGCGCCAAATGTCCCCAGAATATTCGGCGCCGGAATGAAATAGGGCCACGAGGTCGCTATATGCCGACGCCGACTCGCGATAAAATGCCCCATCTCATGCACCAGCAAAATCGAGATCATCGCCACGGTAAAAAGTATCCCGTCCCCGCGCAAGATCGCCGCCTTCATCTGGGGCCAGCTTCCGCCAAGCGCCCAGAATCGGAAAGAGAGCGACACAAAATAAACCGAAACGATCGTCGCCAGAAAGAGCGCGACATTCAACAGTGGAACCCTCAGCTTGCGCCGCGGGTCGAGCGTCAACAGCAATGGCCCATCCGGCGTCTCCGACAGCGTGTAATCATACCCCGCCATCTTCAGCCGTTCCTTGAGAATGACCACCGAGCGACTCCGGTCGAACCGGAATGTCAGGCTTACCTGCCATTTATCCCCATGCGGATACAGAGCGTCGATCAGGAATATATCCCCGACCAACGGCATCAGGATCGCTGACTGTATCTCGGCCTGACTCTGCTGCATGTTGTAGAGTATACACCCAAACAGGGAAGAGGCGACAGCAAAAAAGATGGCGCCGCACTTACAGCGGCAGACAAGCTCGATTTGAAGTGGGAGGGTTTTGTGAGAGAGGAAAGTTTAGTAGGAGCCGAATATCTTTCCCTTCTCCCTTTGGGAGAAGGTGCCCCGCGAAGGCAGGGGGCGGATGAGGGCTTGCACAAATCTCACCACCTCGTCATTGCGAGGAAGCCGGCCCGATCACCTGCATTCATGCACTCACAAACCTCCGGCTGACCCCACAATCACCGCGAACTCGTCCACCCCCTTCCTAACGGGCCACAACCTGATGCCTGCCTCGGCCAAGTTCCGTCAGGTCCCCCACCGTTCAGTCAGGGCAGACGAGGACGTCTGCCGCTCAACCCCCACCCACAAAAAAAGAACGCGGGCGGCTTTCGCCACCCGCGTTCAAAACGCAGACTGTCTACGTTACAGTCAGCTTACTGGATGATGAACTTACCCACCGGGCACGGGCCGTAGTGGAAGTAGTAGTTCACCAGGTAAGTGACGTCAGCACCGTTGATCAGGCCGTCGCCGTCCACATCACCGAGGTGAGCAAACGGAATGGCGCCCGGACCGGAGCCGGCAACGTTGTCAGCCAAAGCAATAATGTCAGCGAGGTTGACCACGCCGTCATTATTGATGTCACCACGACCATAACCAACCCACTTGTTCAGCAGGGTGGCCAACGGAGCGTAGTGCGAAGTGATTTCCGGATCAACAACATTCATCGCGAAGTGGGCGATCGCGAACGAGACGGAATCTCCGCCTGCCGCAAAGCTCTTCTCGACGAACGTCGCAAACACGTCTTGGTCATCCGCAGAGTGCATGCTACCCTGTGAAGAACCGCCGATCGGCTGGTTCATCCAGAAGTAGGACGAATCGGCGAAACCGTTACCGCGAGCGGTACCACCGGTCGAAGGAGAGGTCATGGACTGGGCGCGAGCCAAGGCCTTGACGTTCTTCAGCGGAGTGTACTCGTCGCCGGCGCAACCGCCGCCAAACGGCAGCTTCACCATACCCCAGACCTTCTGAGGAGTAGGCGCAGTGATATCCGCGCCGTAGGTGAAGACCGTCGAGATCGTACGGTCGATACCAGCGGTATCCGGGTTCACGACGTCATAGTCAATACCAACGCCGAACTTCCAGTTATTCAATTCCTGGCCGTTACGGGTCTTGACTTTCATGATTTCAACGGAGACATCATTCAGCATGGTATACGGAGCTGCAACATCAACTGCACCGAACGTGCTCGTCGACACCACAAGACCCATGGTCGAGTCGTTGTCGAAGAACGCCGTTTCAAAGTTCAGCCAGTTCCACGCCGCCGCACCAGCGCCATCCGGATCGAAGACCTGAACGGAGTCAATGTAATCCTTGCAAACCAGGTTACCGGTCAGCGGGATATACGTGATACCGTCAGTCGTGATCGAACCAAGAGAGACGCCAGTCTGGAGAGCCGGCTTGCAATCATCATTGCAACGGTTCTGGTCAGCCTGCATAGACGTCCATGCATCAGCTTCCTCACCACCGCTCCACCAGTCCTGAGAGTTCAGAGCGATACGGCTACGGGTTACGCCGTAAACATATGTGCCCTGATAGAAGGAGGCTGCATCGCCCAGGATCTTGAAGTTACCCGGGGTTGGGCCCCAGTCACCGGTACCCAAACGACCAGAGTTCGCCACGGACTGCAGGTTAGCAGAGCCGGCGCCGAACTTCAGGTGAGTGGTATCGATCAAGCAACCGCCAACGAGGGTCACCATGATCTCGGGATCTGCCGTCACATCGTTCAGGAAGAAGTCCGGATCATCGGTGTCGAACGAAATGTAGAATTTGTTCGGACCACGTGGCAGAATAGCCTGGTTGACATCCAACACGATGTCGAACGTGTCGCCAGGATTCACTGTCAGCGGAAGGGTCGCGGCGCCGTTAATGTACGGCGGCATCGCCAAAGCCGCACGATTCATCGAACGTGAGTTCGCATCCACGCGCAGTTCGTCGTTAGCCGTCACCAGGCCGGAT
Source organism: bacterium (assembly GCA_016708025.1). NCBI lineage: Bacteria > bacterium. The sequence continues at coordinate 35,987 of JADJGQ010000004.1, forward strand.
CCTTTGAACGCCTTCGTAGAACGGTCGGTCAACTGATCGGCGATGGAGGCAGCGCGATCGGATACGTCAAAGTCGCTCCACTGGCCGACACCCGGCCCAACGGATCCATTCGACGCGAGGTCGATCGTGTATGTACCGGTCACGGTCGCGCAACCAGTGTTCGTATAGATAGCCGGCAGAGTCACCGGGAAGCTCGGCGCGTTGCCGAACGAAACCGGCGTCGTCGGAGTATAGTCCATGATCTCGAGACGGCCGCGATCCGCGCCTTTTTCAAGGGCGATCATCGAACCGGCAAAGGTACCAAAGACTACGATACCATCCTGCGAGATCGCTCCACCCGCGCCAGCGCTGGTGAAACCAAGTGACAGGTGGTCAATACGACGATGGAAAATTTCGTTGCCGTCGGCGGCATCGAAACAGGAGAGATAACCATCGGAGTTGAACAGGTAGATCTGAGCATTGGTCCCGTCACCTTCGCAGGTCATGAAACCGTTACCCAGAGTGGAGCCGGTCGTCTTCGCCACGCCGCCGTCACTGATCCAGTTGATACCGCCAGTGAAGCGATTGTGCGAAATAACCGTGCCGCCCAGCGGAGTGCTCGTCCAGGTCGAACCACCAGCCACGATGACGGTCGTCGCGTGCATCATGATGTTGGCCGCCGGATTCAATCCGCCGCCCTGATACGTATGCTGAGTCGGGGAGACCGCTACGACATCAAACGTCGCCGCGTCAAGAATGTACAGCAATCCTTCATCGTCAAACACCGGAGTGAAATACGAAGAGGTCACGTACACCTTGCCAGCATACAACGCCAGCTGATCGGCAAACGTCTCGTTGGTCGAACCAAGAGTCGAAGTACCTTCCAGCGGACCATCAACTGACAACTGACGCTGGATAGCGCCGGTCGCCGCGCTGAGCTTGTACACGTCGCCGTCCGGGATTCCCGGAGGAGCCGCGATCGTCGCGGTGTACAGGCTGGCGCCGTCAAACGCCAGGTTACGAACAGGGTTCGAAACCAGCGTGGTACCCCACAGCTTGTTACCAGTCTCAGCGTCAGCCGCTAAGATCTGGGACATCTGAGTACCAAAGAAGACCATGTCGGTGCCGGCAATGTTGGCCACGACAGGGGCAGACCAGTTTGTAAAGCCTGAAGCTACTTCACCAGCGAGATAACCCTTGGCGATCGCGTTGGCTCCGCGGAGATCCCAGAGAACTGGGAAGCCGGGCTCCATCAAGACTGCCATCATCGAGCTACCACCACCATAGAAGAGAACCGGTTTCGGAATGCCGCCCACGTCGATCGTCGCGATCGTCGGGGTCGAGCGAACCAATGACACTGCCACGTAGTACGGGGCAACGTTACCGGTGAAGGACGCCAGCGAAAGGCCGGTGTTCAAGCTGAGAATGTTGATCTTAGAGTTCTGAACGCAAACCACAAACGTATCCCAAATGATCGGAGCGTTCTGCTGAATGGCGCCGCCACCCGCAGTGTTGCTGCCGAAACCAGGATCCGTATAGGTCCACTTGATATTCAGATCGCAATAAGCGTCAGAAAGAGGCACGCCAGAGTGTCCGGTGCGAGCATAATCACCGGCGTTGGTCGGCCAATCCGCCGCTACGCAAGTCCATCCAGGAATGATGACCGAGCAGAAATCAACTTCGATGACCATATTCTCCTGGTCGCCAGGGCCAAAGATATCTTCTGAGCTGAAGTATCCCGGACCAAGCACAGGGACGAGGAAGCGAGCGCCGCCGTTAACGTACGGGCCGGCTCCATCATCTGTGATCATGCGAAGGGTGTCGCCTGCCGCTGTCCCTGACGAGACGTTGGCATAACCGACAAAGAAGTCACCGAGAACCTGGAAACCACCAGGGATTACCACTTCCGTCCACCCAGCCGCATTAGGAGCAAAGTTCGGTGTGATGATGGTATTCCACATCATCGCGCCAGGATCAGCGCCGCCATCGGACATGATCCGGAGATCCATTTGCGGAAGCACTGGGGTAATTGCATCGAGTGTCTTGTTCGTCGCAAGCACGCGGATCTTGTCGACGCGATTGATCACGTCGGCATTAACCTTCTGGTAACCTTCCAGAAGACCGGCAGGACGCATCGTGTACGCCCAGGTCGGTGCGGTCGCGTAGAGAACTTGGCTCTCGCAATTGTAGAATTCGTCCTGACAAGTATAACCACGGATCAAGAAACCAGCATCCGGGAAACCGGCGGAGTCAGCCCAGAAGGAGGCTACGCCAGTACGGGTCCAGGCATCACCAGGGGCGGTGAAATTCAACGACCCGCCGGTTTGAGTCTGGGCACCCCAGTTGTTGGTCGCCCAACGCAGTACGCCGTCGGCCGGAAGATCACTGGTCATTTTCAGAGCCAGGTGATACGGTCCGGAGACAACGAGATTAAACGACGAGAAATCAACATTAATGACCTGCCACTTCGGGCCCGGGCCGGCCGCAAAGCCGCCGTTCGGGAAGAGGCCAATGCCGGCAGGTACATTCACCGTCGCCATCGGAATCCCATCGGGATTGCCGAAGCCATCGTCACCCATCACCATAACATCCACGCCGTTGGTGCTTGAGCCACTATAGACATAGCCCCATGCATCATAAACGAGGTGCTGTAGCTGAACGACCTGCAGAGTCTCGGGGCCGGCGGCCACGAAACGCTGAGCCCATCCATTGAGGGTAGCGCCAAAGAATGTCGGATCCGGGGTATCCCACAGATAAACCGATCCGCCAAACGGCGAATTCAGGTTACACACCGTGTAAACTTCACACTGATGCGGGGACATCCAGTTATCCAACTGGAGACCAAAAGCGGAAAGCATGTCCATCCAGCCCAGGTAGTAGTAGTTCGAACGAACGTTGTTCGAAGGAACACCAGCGCGGAAAGACAGGGAGTCACTGATCACCGCACCCGTACCGTATCCGAGGGATACGTGGTACTTCGGAGCATCGATGGTGACCGGAGTCGTCATCGGGAAAGTGAACCACGTCGCCGCGGACACGTTCGGCAATGCATACTCTTCGCTATAAATGAGGGCATCCGGGAAACCGCCCGCGTCAGACCAAATGCTGACACGAACCGGGAGACCCGGGACCGCCGCTGCGCGCTTCGCGTAACGGATAACGATATCGATTTCGTCAATAATGGCGACGTGGTCCAACTGCTGGGCACCATCGAACATCACTGAGAATTCGTCACCGATATACGCACCAGTCAACGGATCCGCATCATACAGGTTGAGGCGATATGCCGTCGTATTGGTGAGATAATAGTCCTGGTAATAGCAGGCTACGGTATCGACGTCCGACTGACTCGGGCGCGGTCCGACCGGCGTATTATCCGGAACAGGGAGCAGAACACGGCCTGGGGTGCTGATCTCTCGATCACGGAGATTGTTCGCTCTATCGGGGGTTGCACCACCGAGAGGCTGAAGTCTCTCTTTTGAGCACCGGTCGGTCCGATGTCTGAAAATGCTGTACCGTTCAGGGCCAAAATAAGACCCAAAACGAATACCGCGGTTAACAGTCTTTTTAACATTAATTCCTCCTTAAAAAAGGAATAGGTGAAATCGCCTTCTGAAGTCCGGAGCACGGCCTAACCGATATATCGGCCAATTGGACGTTCCCCATAATCTCTTTGTGTCTAGGGAAATGTGAGATCTTAACTTCAGGCCACGAATTCATGTGTTATTCCCATCTTGGAGTCAGGAGCCTCCCGCTTCAGAACTGCCCTACTGGGGAGTGACTCCTAAGTATATAGCCGTGTGAAAATTCGAATCGCTTCTGAATGCTCGATACAGGTAAGAACTGATCGATACCTCCTGCTGATTATCCACTATGGGTTTCATGTTACTGTTGTTGTTGCAGTAAATAGTGGATAGAAGCGGTAGACGCAGGACGATCAAATGGGGTGCACTCGGTTCCGCAGGACTTTCCGATCAATAACAGCAAAACCGTCATCAATGCGGAACCACCCTGCTGAGGGGGTCCGAGATCACGTTATCATTCGTTCGTCTGATATAAGAGAAGGAATCTTTGTCGCAACCAGTTACAATTTTGGCTCTCGAACTAGCTGTGACTTACACACACTCAGCCAGTAAGGTAATCTTTTCCGCTTTTTTGTCAATACCTTATTGATCAACATTTTCCACATTTTCACATTATCTGAACGGGGGAGAAGTACAGCAAAGTACAGAACCCTCCCCCTCCCACAACCTCCCCCCACCACTAGTCCACATATAGAGAGAGTGCTGGAGCATGGTTCAAATGCTCCTTCTATATAATGTACACCCCTCTCACCGGCCTCATCGAAGGGGGGAGGCGTTGCATGTCTGGGGAGGGGGGAGAGTGGTTCAAGTTGCGTCGGGTCCTGCTTCGAAGCCGACTGCCCGCCTCTTCCCTTTGATCGCCGGTAGGGGAGAGCCGTAGGTCGGTGTTGAGGGCGACATCATAGGAACTCTCGACCTATGCTGCCACTCCCCTCAGCCCGAAACCCGACATCTTACTGGATCAGGAGATATGGTAGAAGTTGGATAGGGCTAAGCAAGTTGCGTCGGGTCCTGCTTCGAAGCCGACTGCCTCCTGCTCACCTTTGATTGCCGGTAGACGAGAGCCGCTTCGAAGTGTGACCTGACGCCTCTTACCCGGGAGCACGCTTTCACCGGAGCAGGCTCCGTCAGTTCTCGCGCTCGTTCTTTTGAGAAGACGGGAGCCGCTTGAGAAGTCCAGCGAGCACTAGGAACTGACGGAACTTGTGAAAACAGATGTCATGGATAGGGGCCAAGCTTGTTGCGTCGGGTCCTGCTTCGAAGCCCACTGCTTGCCGCTTGCCGTTGGTCGGCGATATCTGCGACTCGCTTCGAAGTGTGACCCGACGCTCCCCCTCCCATCTTATCCACACATTATAGTAGTCCACATCCCCCGCCCAACCACCCAACTTCGCTTTCCGCCGCGCCTGCCGCAAACTACCGAACCGACCGGACGAAACGTTATTGACTTGGATTCTGAAAGAGCGGTCATTACCGACCAATGCGCCTCAATTCTGTGGAGATCTCCAACTACCGGGTGATCCGACATGCCCGGATCGAACTGGCCGATCAGATGATCGGGATCATCGGACCCAACGGTTCCGGCAAGTCGAGTCTTGTCGAAGCGATCTCGTGGGCGCTGTACGGTCATCAGGTAGCACGCTCCGGCAAGGAAGAGATCAAGTCCGGCTTTGCGTCTGCCTCCGATACCTGCGCGGTCGAACTCTCGTTTGAACTCAAAGGTGAAAGCTACCGCTTGATCCGACGGTTGGTCGGCAAGTCCGAACGCTCCGAGGTTGAGCTGTATCGCGCGGGAGCATCGGAGTCGATCGGCATCGCCGAAACGCGCGGTTATATTGAATCGCTGCTCGGTCTGGATTGGCGCGGCTTCCTCACTTCGTTCCTGGCCCGCCAACAGGAACTGAATGCTTTAACCGACCTTCAGCCATCCAAACGGCGTGAACATCTGGCCGGCATGTTGGGGATCGACCGGATCGATCGGGCCACCGAATCAGCGCGCGATAGCGCCCGCCGCGAAGCCGATCGTCTGCTCCTGCTCAACGAACAGGTTGGCTCCCGCGACACCCTCGCGCAACGGATATCGCAGCTTCGGCAACAGTCGGGAAGCCTGACCGCAGCGGTGGCATCAGCCGCCGGAGCATCGACGATCGCCCAGCAAAATCTGGCCTCGCTGACCGCTCTGCTCCGGGAGCAGCAAGAGCGAGAAACCGCCTGCTCCCGCTGGGAAAACCAGCTCCCGGCGATCGCCCAGTCGGAGCATCTGCTGACCGAATCCCGCGCCCGCTATACCGAGGATCTCGCCACCATTGCCGCGGCCCAATTGCAGATCCCGATGCTTGAATCCGATGTCCAGCGCCTGGCCGAATCCCGCGCCGAACTGATCCAGCTTCGCCAACAACAGACCTCCGAAAGCTACCGTCAGCAATCCCGCCAGCAGCTAGCCTCGGCCAACGAAACAGTCGCGGCCGCCCAACGAACGATTGCTGACCTGACCAACCAGATCGAACTGGTCGACCAACAGCGGTTGAGTATTCCATCCAACCTCGCCGATCTGTTGGATCAGGCGCGCGCCGAACTGGCGGCGTGCCGCGACCGCGTGGTTCAACTGACCACGCAACGCGACGCGCTAACGGCCGCGATCCGCAAGTTGACCAAACAGGCCGGGTCGCTTTCGGAACTTGGACCGGATACAAAATGCGATCGATGCCTCAGACCGCTGACCGCGCATGACCTCGATCAGGTCCGAAGTCATCTAGCCGAAGAACAGGCCGCGGTTGCCGAAGAGATGGCGCAGCTCGAACTCGAACTGCAAAACGGAATCCGAACCCGCACCGAGATTGAAACCCGGTTGACCGGACTTGAACGGTTGTCGCAACAACAGTCCGACCTGATCAACCAACAAACCCGCCTGACCGCCGAACTCGGAAAGCTCGAGCAACAACGCATCGCCGCCGAAGACCAGATCAAGATCGTCACCGCCCAACTTGAGCAGTTCGGGGATCTCTCATTCGACCCGGCCCGGCTGGCACAACTTGAACAGGAGATCCCCCCGCTCGAACTTGCCGAAAGCAAACTGCATCAACTTCGGGCCGATCTGGCGCGACGTGACCGGCTGGAGTCCGACCTTGCCGCCACCGACCAAAAACTGGCTGACCTTCGAACCGAGGCCGAAAAGATACGCGCCGAGATTGCCGCGATCGGTTTTGACCGGACCGCGCTCGACCAGATCCAGCGCGATTGGCATCACGCCAACGAAACGGCCGAGTCGGCCAAGTCAGATCTGATCCGGGCCGAGCATGCCCGCGACCTGGCCAATCAGGAGATAACCCTGACCGAACAACAGCTCGGACAGTTTGAGCAGATCAGCAAAGAGATCGAGCAGAGCCGTCAAGCGCAGTTCCGATCCGAGACCCTGGCGCGCTTGCTGTCGGATTTCAAAAAACATCTGATCGCCCGGATCCGCCCCCGCCTGGCCGAACTGACCGGCCAGTTATTAGCTGACATGACCGATGGCCGCTATACCTTGGTGGCGCTGGATGAAGAGTACCGGCTCCGCCTGAACGACCTCGGGCAGTTCTACGGGATCGAGCGATTCTCCGGCGGCGAGACCGATCTGGCGAATCTCTGCCTCCGGCTTGCCATCTCGCAGGCGCTGACCGAGTCGGCCGGGATGGACCGCTCGTTTGTCATGCTCGATGAAGTCTTCGGCTCGCAGGACGAGGCCCGCCGGGATCTGGTGGTGCAGGGGTTGATCTCATTGCGGGGACGGTTCCCCCAGATGATCCTGATCACCCATTTTGAGGAGCTGAAGCAGAAAGTGGAAATGCTGGTGGAACTGGTCCCGACGAGACACGGATGGTCCGAAGTGAGGGTGAATGGCGCGGTCGCGTAGAAAAGGGAAGAAGCTTCGCAAACTGACCTGGCTGGTCGCCGGGTTGATTGTTGTGTCGGCAGTTTCATACCGTTATGTCGAGCAGGTCGGCCATGACCGACCCGCCCGCGAGTCGACCCGGTTTACAGTCAAAAAAGTGGTCGATGGTGACACGGTCGAACTGACCGGCGGCGACAAGCTGCGGCTTTTGTCTGTTGACACCCCGGAAAAAGGGGAACGGTTCCACGACGAGGCCCGCGACCTACTGGCTCGCCTGACCAAAGATCGGCCCGCCAAAGTGGAATATGCCGATACCCGCCGCGATAAGTACGGACGGTTGCTGGGCTACCTGTATGTCGACGATACGCTGTTTGTGAATCAGGCGCTGGTCGATTCCGGATTCGCTTATGTTTATCTCTTCAAAGATAACGATCGTGACCGAAGTGAGGTGCGCCACCTGATCGAGGCACAGCGACGGGCGATCGAGCGGAAGCAGGCGCTGTTTGGATTGTCGTACGAGCGGGAGGAGTATTATGTCGCGAACGCATCCTCCTTTCGTTTGCACCGTCCGGGGTGCGAATCGGTCAGTGATATCAAGCCGCACAATGTTCGACGGTTCGCCACTCGGGAAGAGGGGATAGGGGAAGGGTTATCCCCCTGCCGCAACTGCAAACCGTAAGCCCGTTCTTCGCTCCACCGATAGGGCAGACGGGGACGTCTGCCGCTCAAAGACAAAAGGCAGCTCATCCATCACGCTCGACTTCATTCCTTGACTATTCTGGTCTATTAGGTATATTTTATCAGTCGCGGGTTTCGACATAACCCACCCAGTCGCCATCCAACATTTTCGGCCAGGAGTTCACAGTGCGCATCCCCCATCGAACGTTTCTGCTCTCATTGCTGTTCTGTGTCATCCTTGCTCTCTCCATTGCGCCGGCAGTCAGTGCCCAGTCCTGCTGTACCGGGACTCGGGGGAATATCACTCAGACTGGTGCGATTGACCTCGCCGATCTGTCGCTTCTGATCGGCTATCTGACTATCCCGGGAGTCAACCTTCCATGCCCGGAGGCGGCCAATGTCACCGGGACCGATATGATCGATCTGGCCGATCTCTCGTTGTTGATCGGATACCTGACCATCCCGGGAGTAACACTTTCGGCATGTCCGGCAGATACCGGCCTGATGGATCCCGTTGCACGTATGGCGGCGGTTGATGCTGTCGAAGGACATATCGATTCTCTTCTCAATCTCCCGACCGCGACCTTCAACCAACGCGTACTCAGTTTTATCCAGGGGCGCCCTGAATTTGAAGCATCGGGGGTGGACTCTTCAGGCAATAACGTCTGGGCACGCTTCACCGATGGCGTGATGTATATGATCGCAGGGAGTTTTGGCCCGTTGGATGATTCCCTCCCCGGCGAAGTTCTCCCTTCGGCTGCGATCCCTGAGGTTCCGCCGCTCACTCCCGAACAACGCACTGCGCTTAGAGAAATGCGTCAAGCCACCGCCAAGCCAGCGGCCTTTGATGATCTTCCGTTCTCCGGTCGCTATCGGGTGATCCAGACAGTCGGGTCGGCATTTGCAGCGGCGGGAACGACGACCAACCGGCTCCGCTCCTGGCTGTCGGCTAATGGCTATGTCAATGCCGGCAGTGGAGCGACTGTCGGTGAGTTGCGCTCGATCGGCGATGAAGGGGTGATCTTTTATGTCGGGCATGGCGCCGGAGGAATACGACAGGATGGCGTACGCGACTACGGTATCTGGTCATCGACACTCCAAAGCCCCGCCAACGACAACGCCTTTGCTGAAGACCTTCGTACCGGTCGACTCTGCCTGATAACCGCTCCCAAAGATACCGCACAGGGCGCGGTCTTTAGTGAAACACATTACAGCATTACCTCCCGATTCATTACCCATTATTGGTGGGACTTTCCTGCGAATGCGATGGTAGTTATCACCGCCTGTGCATCCGATTCTGTGGCGTCATTCCGCAACGCCATTCAGGCCAAGGGGGGGCCCGCCTATTTTGGGTGGACCGCCACACTTAGCTGCAAGGGGGGATGTTACGCGGCAGAATTTCTGTTTGACCGCTTCCTCGGTGCCAACAAGGCATTCCCGCGAGAGAATCCAGAGCAGCGACCCTTTGATGTCTCGAAAGTATTCGCCGACCTGCAGAGCAGAAATTTCCATGTTCAACCGGGTGGCGATGGCGTCAACACGTTCAGTACGACCATGCGTTATCATCCGGGATCATCGAATTTCGGACTGCTGGCGCCGAGCATTCAGTTTATGGATCTCTATGCAGCGGCTGATACGCTGACGATCAACGGCATCTTCGGCGAGGATCCCGGTGACAACGGCAAAGTGACAGTGAATGGAACAGACTTGACGATCGCGTCATGGACCCCGACTGTTATCAAATGCCAGCTTCCGCTGCGCGGACCGGGGTCATCGGGACCAGTGATCGTCCAGAAAAAAGCGCCGAATGGATCAGAGTTCCGCAAAAGCAATGTGGTCAATATCTCGGAGTGGGAAGGGACATTCACGCAAACTCGTGAAGAAGATGGCACCTTGAATCTGACAGTCCACTACGATGTGCGCATCCGGGCAGATATTCACTCACATCGCGATGATCCGGGAGAAATACCGTTTAAGCCGATCACGCCGTATTTCTTCGAGAAAGATGCCACCGCCGATTGGGCGGTCGGTGGCGCGGGACAATGGGTAGATGGTCCCGGGGATATTACCTATGACTACGAGTGGGCCGGCAGCGGCAATATGCCGTTGTACGACTCAACCAATCCGGGGATGATGGTCTTTTTTCAGTATCTCGGTTCGGTCGATGCCGATCAAAAGATGCTGACGCTAGTCATAAATTCGCTGATCTACGGCGGCTGGACGATCACCGAGACCGCGACCAGCGAGAGTGGCACGGATATAATCAGCTACCCCGGGGCATGGGCGACAACTATGGATATTGAGTTGTACGACGATGTTGAGAATTTCTTTTACTACTCGATCTCATTGGATAACGACTACAACATTGCGGCTGGGAGTCGGAGCGCGCAGAATATGCTTCGCATTTCCGACTATGGTCCGATCATTCCGGCGCGACTGAGGCTTGAGTGGCCGACGATCAACGTGCAGTACGCACCAGACCATAACGAAGCGCAGTAAGGGTCGTGTAGACGAGGACGTCTGCGACGCTCAGCAACTGATTCGAGTTTTTGCGCGGCAGACCTCCCGGTCTGCCCGTACTTCGTTCCGGGGGGCAGGGCAGACGAGGACGTCTGCCGCTCAAATCAAGAAGAGGACGTCTGCGACGCTCAGCAACTGATCCGAGTTTTTGCGCGGCAGACCTCCCGGTCTGCCCGTAATTCGTTCCGGGGGTCAGGGCAGACGAGGACGTCTGCCGCTCAAATCAAGAAGAACATGTCTGCGTCGAACCAGTAGAGAAATTAACTTCTATCTTATCCACATCCTCCTCCAAAAAATCCCCGCCAGTCCTCGGTTTTTTAATTGATTTACACAATGCCAAAGGGTACCATTTGCCCCTTACAGGTATAAAAGTAATTGCTATGAATACGACTACGGACACCAAAGCACAGCCGGTTGAAACCGTCACCGCACGCCGGGAGACTATCCTCTCCGGCATGCAACCATCTGGCGCCCTTCATATTGGCAATCTCGAAGGAGCCCTCCGCAACTGGGTCGAGCTGCAGGACAAATACCACATGTTCTGCTGTATTGTCGACTGGCACTCCCTCACCGGCGAACACGAGGATACCTCCAAGCTCAAAGAGCGGATATTCCAGATGGCAGTTGACTGGATGGCGGCCGGACTTGACCCCGAAAAGGTGGCGATCTTCATCCAGTCCGATGTCAAGGAACATGCCGAACTGCATCTGATCTTTTCGATGTTGATCACGGTTCCGACATTGACCCGACTTCCCACTTATCTTGAGAAAAAAGATCAGCTTGATACCTACGGTTTTCTCGGTTACCCGGTGTTGCAGGCGGCCGATATCTGCCTCTACAACGCCAACAAAGTACCGGTCGGTAAAGATCAGGAGAAGCATATCTGGCTGGCGAATGATCTGGCCAAGCGGTTCAATCTGCTTTACGGAAAAACGTTTAACGAACCGGAAGCACTGTTCACCGAGATCCCGCTGATTTTGGGATCTGATGCGCGGAAGATGTCGAAGTCGCTGGATAATCATATCCCGATCGAGTTCACCGATGAACAGACGATCAAGCGGCTGAAGACATTTTTCACCGATCCGCAGAAATTGCGCAAGGGGGATCCGGGGAATCCGGATAAATGTCCGGTCTATCTGCTGCATCGCATCTACACCCCGAATGCAGAGAATGAGATCGCCCCGCCCTGTCGCACCGGCGAGTTGGGGTGTGTTGATTGCAAGATGAAACTGGCGCAGAATCTGAATGATGCGCTTCGTCCGATACGCGAGCGGCGGATCGACCTGGTGAAACACCCGGACAGAGTCTGGGATGTTCTGACCACCGGAGCCGAGCGGGCCCGTTCCCGCGCACAGAATGTCATGGAAAAAGTGCGCGACCGGATGAAAATGAACTACCGAAAGAAGAAATAGATGGAACAGACACTCGACCATCCCACCAATGATTACCGGGTCGATCTGGACGTTTTTAACGGCCCCATGGATCTGCTCCTCTTCCTAATCAAGAAAGAGGAAGTGGACATTTATGATATTCCGATCGCCCGGATCACGCAGCAGTATCTGAGCTATCTCGATCTGATGCGGAACCTCAATCTCGAGGTGGCCGGCGAGTTCATCCTGATGGCCGCGACGCTGATCCATATCAAGGCTCGCCTGCTTCTGCCGCGCGATGAGAACGATCCCGAAGAAGAGGATCCGCGCGAAGAGCTGATCATGGCTCTGCTCGAGTACAAAAAGTACAAAGAGGCAGGGGAGATCCTTCGCGAGCGAGCGCTGCTGGAAGAAACGACGTTTGTTCCGCCGCCGCTATTGGGAGATGTCAAAGGGAAAGTCGATCTCAGCCCGGCGACCACGCTGTTCGACCTGATCGCCGCTTTCAAGTCGGTGCTATCGAGCAGACACGAAGAAGTGGTGCACGAAGTGATCGTCGAAGAGATCACGATCGAAGATCGGATCAAGGCAGTGCTGGTGTCGCTGCAGGATCGCGAATACGCGCCGTTTATCGAGCTGTTCGAGCAGTCGCAAAAACGTATCGTGGCGGTAGTGACATTCATCGCCATTCTCGAATTGGCGCGAACCCGACGGGTGAGCATTCAGCAGACCGCGCCTTTTACTGAGATCCGGCTCTATCGCGGAGAGTATTATCATGTGCCGATCCAGCAAGAGCAGATCGATATCGTTGAAGCGACCGCGATGACCGAGCAGGCGGAGGCAGTGTGAGCGACAGCAGCCAACTCGCCTCGATCGTCGAAGCACTCGTTTTAGCCTCTCCGGAACCATTGCCCGCAAAGCGAATCTCGCAATTACTAGAAAGTGCGACCCCCTCGAAGATCACCGAAGCGGTGGCGACGCTGAATAATCGCTACATGGAGACGGGCAGTTCCTTCCGGATACGGGAGATTGCCGGTGGGTATCAGTTTCATATCCTGCCGGATTTTATCGGATATGTCGAAGAGCTGTTCACACGTCGTCGGAAGATGCGCCTGACGCGCGCCGCGCTGGAGACAGTAGCGATCGTTGCTTACAAACAACCGGTGACCAAAACGGAACTGGAACATATTCGCGGCGTCGCCTCCGATGGCGTTCTGCAGAATATGATGGAAAAGAATATGATCACGATCGTCGGGCGCGCCAGCACAGTCGGGAAACCGCTGCAGTACGGGACGACCGATGAATTCCTGAAGTTTTTCGGATTGTCCGGACTCGATGCGTTACCGAAGATGTCGGAGATCGAAGAACTTCTCGCGGCGGCCCAGGCCCAGGAACAGACCGAACTGGAATTAACCGATGAGACCGCCGCGGCGATCGAGGCAAAACTGAATGTCGCCGATGGAACATATGATCCCTCGCAACACGCGGATGATCGTCCGGTAGATGCCGGTTTGCTGACCGAGACAGTCCGCGAGGTCGCAGGACGACGTTTTGCGATCGGTGAAGATCCCCAGGGCGAGTCATCGTTCCAGTCCGATCTGGAAGAAGCGGTCGACCAGCCAGTTTCCGCGGGCGATCCCGAGCCGAGTGACCGGACCGAGTAGTCCTTTACTTCGGTCCCCCGGTCATAGTATCTTCCCTCAACTGGAGCAACCGTGATACGCATAAATAAGTATCTATCCATGTGCGGGGTTACCTCGCGACGTGGGGCGGAGGGATTGATCGCCGAAGGGCTGGTCACGATCAACGATCGGACAGTCGAAAAGGTCGGCACGATCATCGATGAGGCGAGTGATATCGTCAAGGTCGATGGAGTCGAGGTCAAGCCGGTAGAACATCTGGTCTATGTCATCCTCAACAAGCCGCCGATGGTGATGACCACGTTGTCGGATCCGTTCAAGCGCAAGACAGTCGTCAATTTCCTCAAAAAGCTGGAGCATCGCGTTTACCCTATCGGACGCCTTGATTACGATACCGAAGGGGTATTGCTGCTGACCAACGATGGTGAACTGGCCTATCGATTGGCCCATCCGAAATTCGAAGTCACCAAGGTGTATGAAGCGTTGGTTGATGGGGAGTTCAGCAAAGTGGCGGCCGACCAGATCCAGAAGGGGATAAAGCTCGAGGATGGCGCGATCGGCAGAGCGCGCGTGGATATCCTGGGGTATGTCAAGAAGGCGACGCGAATCCGGCTGACCCTGCATGAAGGACGGAAGCGCGAAGTCAAGCAACTCTGCAAGGCCGTGGGATTCCCGGTAATAAAACTTCGTCGGGTTGAATTTGCCGGCATAACCGCACGCGGGATGAAGACGGGTGAATGGCGCTATCTGACCAGTACGGAGATATCTCGGCTCAGAGCGGTAGGCAAATAAAAAGCCGCACAGGGCGGCTTCTTCACGATTGGTGCGTCGCAGACGTCCACGTCTGCACGAAACAATGAACGGGCAGACCGGGAGGTCTGCCGCGCAAATTATTCTTCTGAGGCAATTTTCTTCAGACTGACCGTTCAGGTCACTCCTTGATCTCTCGAAACAGAATGAATCCACTGGCGCCGACAGCGAAGATGCGCTTGCCGTTGCTGGCGAGATCAGCGAAATCCACCGTCACCGGGAGCGGAACTTCTTTCTTCCAGGTTCTGCCGCCATCGCGGGTAGCCAGGATATGTCCACCGGTGCCGGCCACGAAGCCGAGTGAATCTGAGATCAGGAGCGAGGAGGTGAGAGCAGCTTCGCCTTCCAATGGGACCGAAGTCCAGGTTTTGCCGCGATCGCTGGAGAAAGCGCACATAGCGTCACTGCCGCAGATGATCCCCGTGTTGTTGTAGAACGCGGTGGATCGTCCGGGTTTGCCGCTGACAGTCGCCAGCGATTGCCAGGTGGCCCCCATATCGGTTGAATAGTGCAATTTCCCGTATGACTGAAAACAGACCGGGACCCCCTTGCCGACAAACAGCTCACCAAAACGCATTCCGGTAATATCAAGTTTCTTCCACGTGATCCCGGCATCGGTGCTTCGATACAGAACACCATCCATGTTAGCTCCGGGGGTTAGCCCGGTGGCGAGGGCGATAGAATCCGTCAGGAAAAGCGCGGAGGTGAACCAGGTAGTGGAATCATCTTTGAGGCGACGGTCTTCCCACTGTTTGCCGCCATCAATCGTGCGGTAGATCTGACCGCGTCGACCAACCGCGAGGCCGGTATCATTGGTCCGAAAGAAAACGTCTTCGAGAACGGCTTTATCGGAGATGCTGAAGACGGTCCAGGATTCGCCGCCATCGTAGGTGGCGCCGTACTTTCCGCCGCTGGTGACAACATAGCCGATCTGGGATGACGGGAAGCAGATCCCGGCAATGGTTTCTTCGAGGGGAACCCGTTTGGCTCGCCATTGCGCGGCGGAGAGGTTTCCGGCCGCCAGGCAGAGCAACAGGGTTATCAGGACAAAGGGAGTCCGGTGAAGGCGGTTTTTAGTTTGTCGATTAGTCATCGCTTTTTTACTATCCATATTAGTACAAGATTTCAGGTTATACGCGCCAAAGTACGATGGGCCGAAGCAAATGTCAAACCGGCGCTCAAAAGGTTAAATACTGTGCAAGGATCGCTCGTTCAACTGTCTAATATCCAGGTCCGGACCCAGCGCGGAGAAGAGCTCTTTTCGTCTCTCTCGCTGACGGTTGAGACCGGTCGTTCTGCTGTCATTATCGGCGGCGCCGGCTCCGGCAAGACCACTCTTTTTGAGCTGTTGCTGGGGTCCCAGCGGCCGTTGAGCGGGACTATCGAGCTGTTCGGCGAGCAGTTCTCCAAGCCCTCGGGGCGGCAGATCCGGCGGATCCGCCGCAAGATCGGCGGGGTCGGGGGGCCATTCAGCCTGGTACCCTCGCTGACCGTGACGGAGAATATCCTGATGCCCGCGATCATATCGGGGGAGCGACCGGAACTCCAGCGGGAGCGGATGCTGAAGATCCTGGGTGAGTTTTCGCTCCTCAATCATGCCGGGCAGTATCCCTCGACGCTGACCAGGGTCGAGAATATGCTGGTGCAGATCGCGCGGGCCTCGATCGCTTACCAGCCGCTGATGATCATTGACGAACCCTCGGCGGGTCTTGATTCCAGAACCTATTTGCGGGTGCTGGACTACCTGGTGCAGGCCTCGCGGTCGGGGAGATCGCTTATTCTGCTGACCTCGGAGAAGCCGCCGATCGAAATTCCAAACAGCGACACCTATGAGATCGCCGGTGGGGGGCTGAAATGACGCGGCTACGATTTGTCATTCGCGAATCAGCGAAAACGATCATGCGACACCCGGGCGTGGCGCTCGGTTCGCTGTTGTCCTTGAGCCTGATCTTTCTGCTGTTTAATATTTTCTGGGTGACGGCGCTCTCAACCAATCGCTTTTACGCCGACCTTCTGCAACAACTCAAAATGGAAGTTTTCATCGCCGAAGCAGTGTCAGATAGCTCACTGGCAGCGCTGTCTACTCGGATCCAGGGGATCGATGGTATTGCCTCGCTGGAGTCGATCAGCAAGGACCAGGCACGGCAGGAGCTGGCGCGGATGGTCGGGATCGATCTGCTGGTCGGATACGATACACTCAATCCGTTGCCGCGGTCAATGGTGTTGACGCTCAAACCGGAAATGCTGACAGTCTCGGATATGCAACGGATCGAACAGCAGATCAGCGGGAGCGACGGCGTGGAAGATGTGCTGTACAGTCGCGACTGGCTGGTCAAAGCGGAACATACCCGGACAGTGGTCAGCACGGTCGGATGGGCGATCGGATTGTTGATCCTGCTGACAGCGGTGATCACATCATCAAACTCGATTCGCCTCATGACCAGGGCACGAGGGCTGGGGTTCCACCAGATGATTTTGATGGGGGCGGGGAGGTTTTTTGTGGCCGCGCCGTTTCTGCTGGAAGGAATCCTGTTGGCGGGGTCATCGGCACTGTTGGGGTGGGGAGTGGTCTGGTATGCGCACAGCAAATTTGAGTTTACTCAGTTTCCGATCGTGCTGCCATCGGGGATGTTGATCCTCTATTTCTGTCTGGCAGCCGCAGCCGTGGGGGGGATCTCCGGTCTGCTGGGGATCCGTAAATTGCTCTCATGATCAGGCGACTGACATTGGTGGTCCTCGCGCTGCTGCTGATCGGGCAGGCGATGCCCGTGGCGGCACAGGAGTCCGAGGATGTCAAACAGCAGCGCAAAGAGCTGGAGAAGATCCAGAAGGATGTCAGCCGGAGCCGCCAAAAGCTGGATTCATTGCGTCAGGAAGAAGCGCGCGTTCAAAAAGCGCTGACCGATTATGATAAACGTTTGGCCAAAGAACAGCAGACCCTGACGAAATTGGGGCGCGACCTGACGCGACTGCAGAAAAATATCAAGGATGCGGAGTCCCAGTTCAGTTCGCGACAGCAATCGCTTGATCTGACGCGCCGCCGCTTTCTGGGATCACTCCGCCAATTCTACCTGACAACACCGCGGCTCGCCGCCGACCTGGTGAATCATCCTTCAACAGAATATCAGACCAACCGGAAATTGATCTACCTGACGGCGTTGGTCAATTTTGAGCAGGGGAATTTGGCGCAGGCCTCGCAGATATTCGATCAGTCGTTGCAGGAACTGGAGAAGCTCTCCAGCCAGCAGGGGAAAGTAACCAAACAAAAGAAGCGTCGCGAGTCGACGGTGGCGCTGGAGAAATCCCGCAAGCAGAAACAGGAAAAGGCGCTCGACCGGCTGGTGCAAATGAAGCAACAGGAAGCCGATCGTATTACCATGCTGCAACAGGCGGCTAAGGAGATGGAGTCGATTGTCGCCCGTCTCGAGGCCAAGCAGAAGAAAAAGGCGGAGGAATCTCCGGAGACGCAGTACGAGCCGACAGTCGACTTTGCGGTTTTGCAGGGGGCATTGCGCGCGCCTTACAAAGGGACTATCACCGTTCGCTACGGCAGTTCGGTTGATGCGACCACCAAGCTGAAATCGTTCTCGCCGGGGATCACGATTCAGGGGGATCCGGGAGGGAGTGTGGCGGCGGTGGCGGCCGGGCAGGTGGCGTACACCGGGAATTTGCGCGGGTACGGGAATTTCGTTATTATCAATCACGATAACGAGCATTACACCACCTATGCCGGGTTGTCGCAGATCTTGGTCACCACCGACCAGGTGATCCGCGCGGGAGATCTGGTTGGATCGGCGAATGCCGAAGGGGTGGTGAAATTTGAATTGCGCCGGGGGAAACAGTCGCTGAACCCGGCGGACTGGATTCGCAGTGATACTTTCTGATATCAGACTGATACAACCAAAAGCCTGGGAGTTGCTGGCACGCTCGGTCGGTTCGGGGCGGGTAGCCTCGACCTATCTGTTGTCCGGCAAAGAGGGGCTGGGGCATTGGCCGCTGGCGATCTCATTTGCCGCGTTATTGAACTGCCCGGACCGTCGAGAACTCGACGGCGTACTGGTACCGTGTGGCGAGTGTGGATCGTGCCGACATATTGCATCGCTGAACGCCGGATTGCTTCAAATCGTTCTTCCTATCCCTTCGCATAAAGATCTCAAAGAGGGAATCGACCTGACGAATGAGTCTCTGGAGATCAAGCGGTCCGAGCCATTCGCGGTGCTGAGCTCCGGCTCGCAGTTGACCGTGCCGATCGATATGGCGCGCGAAGTAAAAAAGCGGCTTTCCCTCAAGGGAGATCAGGGGGAGACGCGCATCGCGCTTTTCTACCAGATGGAAAAGATGCTGACCGCTTCAGCGGATGCGCTCTTGAAACTGATCGAAGAACCGCCGACCGATACCGTGATCCTGATGACGGCCGAGAAGGCGGAGAATCTGCTTCCGACAATCCGTTCCCGTTCGCAGTTGATCCGACTCGAGCGGATCAATACCACC
The DNA here is from genome assembly GCA_016708025.1 of bacterium. Classification (NCBI taxonomy): domain Bacteria; species bacterium. The sequence goes on from JADJGQ010000004.1 coordinate 54,930, forward strand.
GTCTGCGCGAATTATCTTGTCGGCAAGTATGGTCTGACCGCCGAAAAGGCGATGTTGTACGCGCAGGTGACGGACGGGAATCTTGGGCGGGCGGTGGAGCTGGCGTCGGATGACGACGATGCCGAACTGTCGCAGCGCGCGACCGGGTTTCTGCTGTTTAAGTCGCTGTTTGTAGAGCCTGCCCCGGAGGCGGTGTCGCGGGCGCTTGAGTTTACGCATGACCGGGGGGAAGCGGAGCGCTTGCTGCTCTTCTGGGGATCGTTGATCCGCGACTGCGCCAACTATGCGGTCTCAGGAGATGAAGCACAGATCATCAATCGCGATTATACGGCGGATATTGTGCGGTTGTCGCAGCCATTTGTCGACCCGGAAGTGGCTCCGGCGATGACTTCGGTGATCAAAAACGGACTTGCCGACATACGGCTGAACGTGCATATTCAGCCTTTGGTGGCCGCTCTCGCGCTTCGACTTGGCGCGGCCATTCGAACAGCCCGATAGACGGTTTCGGAGAGTGTTTCCCAACGGAGAACAACGGCCATGGCCGAGATATATCTGGTCGAATTCAAAGGCTCCCGCAAAGAGTACTTTTACAATAGCTACCATCACACCCTGAAGCTGCGCGAATATGTGATCGTCCAGGCCGAGCAGGGGGAAGATATCGGTCTGCTTTCCAAACTGATCGACAAGCAGGCGAAATTCGGCGAAAGCAACCGTCCGCGGTCGATCCTTCGGCCCGCCGGCAAAGAAGATCGCGTGCGTCGCGAGGACCTGGTCCGCAAAGAGCTGGATTGCCGCAAAGAGTTCTACCAACTGATCCGGAAACATGGGCTACCGATGAAGGTGGTTGATGTCGAATGCCAGTTCGACGGAAACAAGATCACGTTCTTCTTTACCGCGGATCACCGGGTTGATTTCCGCTCCCTGGTGCGCGATCTGGCATCGCGATTCCGGACGAGAATAGAACTTCGCCAGATCGGTGTGCGGGATGAAGCCCGCCGCAACGACGGTTACGGGATCTGCGGGCAGCGCCAATGTTGCAACACCTTCATTCGTGATTTTGCGCCGATCTCGACCAGCCATGCGCGCGAGCAGGACCTTTCGTTGAATCCATCGAAGATATCAGGCAACTGCGGGCGACTGCTTTGTTGTTTGCGCTACGAGGTTGACGGCTATATCGAAAACAAAAAGAAATTCCCGCCGGTTGGGGCGATCGTCACCACCAAAAACGGTACGGGACTGCTCCAGCGGATCGACTATTTCCATGAAGAGATGGTGATCATGCCGGAGGACGGCATCCCGGTGCGCGCGAAAGCGGATGAACTGATCTCGGTCGATCGAATGCCGACCGGCAAGGGAGCCGCGCAGGCGACACAAGCCTCCGGTATGGAAGAGCCGATGAATCAGCGAGACAAGGAAGAGTTGAGGAATCTCGACGACCTGGAACGTGAGTAAACAGAGAAAGACAGTACGGTGCCACAACCATTCTATATAACGACCCCGATCTACTACGTGAACGACCGACCGCATATCGGTCATGCCTATACGACCATCGCAGCCGACCTGCTGACCCGGTTTCACCGGATGGAAGAGCGCGATGCGTTTTTCATGACCGGAACGGATGAGCATGGGACGAAAGTCGCCGAAGCGGCGGCCGCGGCCGGATTGACCCCGCAGGAATTCTGCGATCGGACCGTGCAGACATTCAAGACTGCCTGGAAAAATCTTGATATCCAGTACGATCATTTCATCCGGACGACCGAAGAGCGGCATATTGTCGGCGTGCACAAGATCCTGGATGCGATGCGCGCGGCAAAAACCGAGGATGGCCGCGAGGTCATCTATTCGAGTTACTACGAAGGGCTGTATTGCACCGGCTGCGAAAAGTTTCTGACCGAAAAGGATCTGGTCAACGGGCTTTGCCCTGACCATAAGCGGGCGCCGGAGAAACTTCGCGAGAAAAACTATTTCTTCCGCCTCTCGGCCTATGTGCAGAAGATCAAGGAGCGGATAGAAAGCGGCGAACTGCAGATCCTTCCGGAAGAGCGCCGCAACGAAGTGCTCGGATTGATCGGACAGGATGTTCCGGATTTCTCCGTCTCGCGCGAGCGCGTGAAATGGGGGATCCCGTTGTCGTTCGACCGGACGCAGGTGGCCTATGTCTGGGTCGATGCGCTCTCTAATTACATCACCGGTATCGGATACGGCGACAATCCTCAGTCATTCAACAAGTGGTGGAATGAGGGGGAAGTCGTGCATTTGATGGGGAAGGATATCCTCAAGTTCCATTGCCTGTATTGGCCGGCGATGCTGATGGCGGCGGGACTGAAAGTGCCGGAGACGATCTTCCTGCATGGATTCTTTACGATCGACGGCGAGAAGATGTCGAAGTCGCTCGGGAATATGATCGATCCGAACGATATGGTGAAGCAGTTCGGTCCGGATGGGACACGGTATTTGCTGTTGACGCAGTATCCGTTCGGGATCGATGGCGATGTACAGGCGAAGCGGTTTGTGACGCAGTACAATTCCGATCTGGCGAATGATCTGGGGAATCTGGTCTCGCGCGTCACCAAGATGGTGATGGCGGATTTTGACGGTAAACTGCCGCAGCCGTATCGGAATATCGAGGGATTGGATCAATTGATGCTGTTGTCCGAGCAGTTGCCGGATGCAGCGTATTCGCATATCAAGCACTTCCGTTTGACGAACGCGATCGCGGACGCCCTCAATCTGGTGCGGGCCGCCAACAAATTTTTCAACGATTCGGCCCCCTGGCAATTGCGGAAAGCCGGCGAAACCGACAAGCAGGGGGGCGTACTATACGCCTGCTGCGAAGTACTGCGGATCGTCTCGATCATCCTCTATCCGGTGATGCCGCGAAAGATGAAAGAGATCCGCGGGGTGCTGGGTCTGGATGACAGCACGCTGACGCTGCGGAATGCGCGCCAGTTCTTTGATCTGGTCCCGGGAACGACGATCAATATCGATCAACCGATCTTCCCACGTATCGACGGTACCTTTACACCATCCGCACCATCGGCATCGCCGGACAAAGCGGAAGTGAAAAAGCCGGACCTTGCGCCGACCGATGACAAACTGCTGGATATCGCCGATTTCCAGAGGGCGGAGCTCCGGGTCGCGCAGGTGCTGTTTGCCGAGCCGGTCGAGGGCGCCAATAAACTACTGAAACTGCAGATCGATATCGGCACCGAGCAGCGACAGATCATTGCGGGGGTGGCGGAGTATTATTCTCCCGAGCAGTTGATCGGCACCCACATCATTGTGGTGACGAACCTGAAACCGGCGGTGATCCGAGGCGTGGAGTCGCGTGGAATGCTGCTGGCGGCCAAGTCCGGCAAAAAGCTGGTTTTGGTTCGGCCGGATGGCGTTATACCGCCCGGCGCCAAAGTAGGCTGATGATCGATTCACACTGTCATCTCGATTCACGAGTATACAATCACGAGATAGAGCCGCTCCTGGCGCAGGCAAAAGCGTCGGGAGTGGATACCGTCGTTACGATCGGCGCGGATATGGAATCCTCGGAAAATGTCGTGGCGATCGCGGCAAAGTATGAGATGGTGTACGGGACAGTGGGGATACATCCGCATGACGCCACGACATGCGATGCAAAGGCGCTGACACGACTCCGTGAACTTGCGAAGCGCGAGAAGATCCAGGCGATCGGTGAGATCGGATTGGATTACTATCGCGATATGTCGCCGCGACCGGTGCAGAAGCGGGCTTTTGGCGAGCAGTTGGATCTGGCGGTCGAACTCAAGATGCCGGTGGTGATCCATACGCGCGAGGCGTTTGAAGATACGCTCGAGATAATCAAGCCTTACGCCAAAAATCTTCCGGGCGGGGTTTTTCACTGTTTTCCCGGCAATGCTGAGGATGCCGCGAAAGTATTCGACCTGGGATTTGTGGTGTCGGTCGGCGGCGTGATAACATTTCCGAAAGCGGGAATGGCCGAGATGGCGAAACAGGTGCCGCTGGATAGGATCATTCTCGAGACAGATTCACCCTATCTGACCCCGGTGCCGTTTCGGGGAAAGACCAATGCGCCGGCGTATGTGGCATTGGTGGCAGAGGCGCTGGCAACACTGCGCGGAATCACCAAAGCGGAAGTGGTCCGCGTGACTGACCGAACCTGCCGCAAACTCTACCGGATGGTAGAGACCTTTGGCGGATAAGATGGCAGCATATTTCGCGAAAAAGCGGCTCGGACAACATTTCCTGACATCGGAGAAGATCGTCAGCCGGATGGTCGACCTGATCAGTCCGAAAGCAGAGCAGACGATTCTCGAAGTCGGGCCGGGGCGTGGTGTATTGACCTTGCCGCTGGCGGAGTCCGGCGCCAATCTCTGGGCGGTCGAGTTCGACCGCGACCTGATCGGGACACTTGAGCGGCTGCTTGATCCGTACAAAAACGCGACGTTGATCAATAAGGATTTTCTGGCGTTTCATCCCGAGGATTATGAACTCCAGTCGTTCTTGTTGGTGGGGAATCTTCCGTATAATATCACCTCACCGATCATCGACTGGTGCATTCGCTATTATGACCGGATCCAGATGGCGGTTTTCATGGTGCAACGCGAGATGGCCTGGCGCATCACCGGCTCGCCGGGGAGCAAGGATTGGTCGCCGATAGGGATCTTCACGCAGTTGCATTTTGACGCGACCTACTGTTTTGATGTTCCGCAGCATGCCTTCACGCCGCCGCCTGAGGTGGTCAGCGCGGTGATCAAACTGGAGCCGTGGCCGACCATCCCGAAGTTCAATATCGAAAAACTTGAAAAGGTGGTGCGCGCCTCGTTCACCCAACGGAGAAAAACGCTTATCAATAACCTGGTACCAAACCTGATCGCCGATGCGACCAAACTCAAGATCATCCTGGCTCAACTCGACCTGACTGAGAACTGTCGGGCGGAAGAGCTGTCGATCGCGCAGTTCGCCAAATTGAGTGAAATGCTGATCCCATCATCTCCGGGTGCGCATGAATAAACTGTCAGACAAACCGGACAGAAAGCTGGTGACGTTGACTGTCCCCGCGGATGCAGTCTCGCAACGGCTGGATAGCTGGATCGCGGCACAGCCGGAACTTGCCCTGTCGCGCACCAAGGTGCAGCGTCTGATCGAGGACGGGGAGATTCTGGTGAATGGACAGCGCGAGCAGACCAAGTACCTGATACAAGGTGGTGAGTCGATCGCGGTGCTGATCCCGTTGCCGCCCTCGACCGATGTCGTCGGCGAGAAGATAGCTCTCGATATTGTGTACGAAGATGAGTATCTGGCGGTGATCAATAAGCCGGTCGGCATGATCACACATCCGGCGGCAGGAGTTTATTCAGGGACATTGGTCAATGCGCTGGTGCATCATTTTAAATCGCTTCCCAAAATTCAGGGGGCGGAGCGGCCGGGGATAGTCCATCGGCTAGACAAAAATACTTCGGGGCTGCTCTTGGTCGCCAAGCAGGAAGAGACGCTGCTGAATCTGCAGCGCATGCTGGAAGCGCGGGAGATCAAGCGGACGTACCTTGCGCTCGTCTGCGGGCATATGCCGAATCCGGCGGGGAAGATCGATCTGAAGGTGGGGCGGTCGCAACGTGACCGGACGCGGATGGCAGTGACTGAGACTGGGCGCGAGGCGGTGACGGAGTATCAACTCAAGGAGCGGTTTCGCTCGGTGGAATTGCATGAAGTGCGGTTGCAAACGGGTCGGACACATCAGATACGCGTGCATTTTTCGCATCTGGGACATCCGGTGATGGGGGATCCGGAGTATGGCGGGCGGGAGAAATGGGTGCGAGGGATATTCGCGCCGGAGCGACTGCTTGCACGTAAGTTGCTCTCGATATTGGATCACCAGGCATTGCACGCGTGCCAACTGGCGCTGAAACATCCGCAGACGGGAGAGCAGTTGTTGTTTCAGGCGGAGGTCCCGGGGGATTATCAGACGGTGTTGGCGCTGCTGCGGAGTCAGCCGACGTAGGACGTGTGCAAGTCGACGGGGGTTACGAATGATTAAGAGATCTCAAATTCACTCTATCAAAAGCATATTCATTGCGCTGGTCGTTTGGGGAGTACTCACAGGCGGGGTGTGTGAAATGGTGCCTGAGTCTGACCCAATTTCAGAAAGCGATCTTTGGGGTCCGTACTCCGCGAATTTTCAGACTGGGCAGTTCGACAGCCTCTTTCTTCATCCTGACTCTAAGTACACTCGACTATTTGGATCAAGAGACGGGCGAGTCTTCGAAGACACTGGCAACTGGAGATTGAAGTATCTTAATGGAGAAGCCCCTGATTCACGTCGAATGGTAGTTGAATTCCCCGCCTTTGTGACAAGGTTCAACCTTGATTCGTTGGGTGAAGATGCTCCCTTCGGTGGAGCAATCGGAATTCCGGACTCATTACCTGCTCCACGGAGAGTTGGAGTTTACAAGTACAGGTGGGGGCAGGGTGCGGTGATTCAGTTGGGGCAAGTGTACGGGCCTGCATGGAAAAAGCACATTCAATCGCAGCACTAGTTAAGAGCTTAGTTTGATGGGTTGCTTCGAAATCGCGGAGGGGTAGGGGGTTGCTTCGTCGACCGCTCACTCCGTTCGCATGCTCCTCGCAATGACGGTATCAGGCAACTAGTCGCGGCGGGCTATGTCTTAAGGGGCACAAGTACTGGAGAGAACAACAATTCTGCGAAATTCCAGCACTGGGTTATCCTTCCGAAACGACGATTTCAACTCCGACGAACGCTGGTCGAGCCCACCCGCTTCAATGACTACTTGCTGTTGTCCATTCAGTACGCTTAACAGACTCCTTCGCAATTCTGTGAAACCGCTACGAGAACCAGATATCTCTAACATGTCCGAATTTTCGCGATGTAAATACCGCGGTACCGGGATTTGAAAAACTCCAAGAGCCGGAATGTCCACTGATTCTTCAACGCGTAGCGTAACAAGATTGACAATTGCGTTAGACGGGTTTTTGCACGAATCAGCCAGATCCTGGTCCTGACCATACTCGGTAGAGCATAGATGAAATTCACCGATGACTCCATCGGCGAGAAGTGTCAATATCTGACAAAGGTTTCCATAGCCAAGTATCGTACCTGAAATCAATACCTGTGAGTCTTTGCGGTCAATTTCGACAGTGAGTTTGCCCGCAGGCTCTGGCACCGGTCGAATAATCTGCAGCGACGACACCGGAAGCTGGGTGGGGAGTAAACCTTGCGAATACGTTGTATCGCACTCAATGTTCTCGCACAGAAGCTCTGAAGTTTCTGCATTAGCGAGACTCAGTACAGCTTTCAAAATTGCTGCCAAACCCTGTGGTCCCATGGATAGAGATAAGAGCCAATCGTCTTCTACAATTAGAGACGGGAGATTCGAGCTGCTCGTTTCGATGGAATAGACATTGACCTGGTTCAATAGCATGTCGGAATGATACGGAATCGGAGTTAGTTCGCTCCCGCCAGCGTCGGGGGTGAACAAGTGGAAATGATCTCTTCGGCCAGTGGTCAGCTCATTCAATTGTTTGGCAAAGCGGAATAGGCCACCGTTACCCGCCACCAAACGCACCCGTTGATGAGACTTGTCATAGTTGAAAGAGAATAACCTCATTAACTAATCCCCACGACTTGCCATATAGGGAAAAAATATATGTGCCGCTACAAAGGTGGGAGAAAGCAGTGCGCCTGTCAAGGGATAACAGGGTTGCTTCGTCGACCGCTCACTCCGTTCGCATGCTCCTCGCAATGACGATTGAAGCAAAAAAGATGGGGAGGAGACGGGGAGGCGGGGATGTATGCCGCGCAAATGGTGATACCCAATTTTTAAGCCAATCTCTCTTTGGAACGTTGCGTCAGGTCCTGCTTCGAAGCCCCTAGTGACGAACTTCTCCCACATCCCGCGTTATCCGTGCCCTGCTTCGAAGTGTGACCTGACGCTTTAACGGAGATGAAAAGAGCCGTCAGGTCTCGCGCTCGCGTGATTGAGATGAGAGGTCCAGTTTGAGAAGTCCGGCGAGCGCTAGGACCTGACGGAACGTTTCAACGCAGACCTTTTCCAAAATACCCTATCCTTCTTTGCGCGGCAGAGCTCCTGCTCTGCCCGAAACATTTTACCGAGCTGATGGTGATGTCTGCTGCGCAAATAGACCAATTCAGTGCAGACGATGAAGATATCAAGAAAAATGCTTATGCAATCGCTAATGCCCGTGGTGCGGGCTTGACAATAGTGATGGAGCAGTTAATTTAATCGTCGAAATCTGTTTGAATGGGCGACTATTATCACGCCGGGCAGAAACCCAAAGGAGCGATTGCGTGAAGGGTCCGGCAGCTCTACTGGTGAAACTGATCGATCAAAATCCCCTCATCAGCTTTTTCGTGCTAACGTACGTTTTTACCTGGTCATTGCTCCCCCTGGCGGCGACCTCCATTCCCGCAAGTCTGGTCGCGCTCTGTGGTCCGGCATTTGCGGCGATGGTGGTCGCAGCATGCGAGAAGCAAAGGGAGAGGCGCGAATTCTACGCTCGCGTGACCGACTGGCGCATCCCCCCGGGTTGGTACCTGCTGGCGCTGCTTCTTCCACTGCCAATCACTGTTTTCCGAAGTTATCTGGAGCAATTACTTGGGGCGCAGGGTGAGATGGTCATTCAACCGATCTCAGTGCTCGGGTTGATTGTATTCGTTTTAGTGGCGGGGGAGGAGATTGGCTGGCGAGGATTTGCGTTGCCCCGACTCATCCCTCGCTTTGGGAACTTTGGCGCCAGCGTGATCTTGGGAGTGATCTGGGCGTTCAGGCATCTTCCGCTTTTCTATATGCCAAGTATGCCGCAGTTTGGCGGCCCCTTCCTGCCGTATATTGCTTACACCGTATCGCTCTCGCTCATCTTGACTTTTCTCTCCCTGGGGAGTCGCGGGAGTGTGGTGATAGCGACTCTTTTTCACGGGGCTGTCAACACGATCGGTCTGACCAACGGTGCCGCAAGTCACGAAATGCGGGGTTACAGCAATGCGCTGAGTTATGGTCTGGCAGCGGTACTTATTTTCGCGGTGATCTGGTATCGTCAGAAACGAAATCAATCGATGCCGCTACAAAGTTGAGAATGAGGAGAGATGGAGTATAGACTTCGAATGCTTATCGCCGGTGGCGCCATGCTGTTTCCGGCGCTCCATACGCTGACCGATGTCATCGAGTGGGCGCAGGGCGGGTTCTCCACATCACAGCTCTGGCTCAATTATGTCGCCTTCCTGCCACTTCCTGCGCTGATAATTGGATTGTACGCGGTGCAACATCCACGCATCTCTTTGATTGGTCTGATTGGCGCGCTTCTGTATGGATTTGCCTTTATCTACTTTTCGTATTCCACGCTCAGTGCACTGGCAAACAATGCAGCCACCTACGAAGAACTCTGGGCAAACCTGAGCTGGGTCTACACCTTCCATGGCGGACTGATGATAGCCGGGGGGCTGCTGTTCGGTTATGCCACCATGCGCGCAGGTGTACTGCCGACGTGGGCCACCGGGTTGTTCCTGCTGGGCTTAACGATAAATCTAACTGTTGCATTGCTTCCGGTTCCCGATCTGTTTCAGACTATCGGCAGCGGGATACGAAATGCCGGGCTTGTGTGCATGGGGTGGGCGGTGGCGCGAGTCGGGCAAACGGGGAGACGATTGTAGTTTAAGAAGTGGGGACAGGACGGGCAGACGGGGACGTCTGCCGCTCATGGCACAGGGGGTGGCAGGATTGCTCCGAGCCCTTCGGGCCGGGGATCCTGCCCTACATTGACAACGTTGATGACAATCCACCTAATCTCACATTTCATAGTTTAACATTAACCTTTCTCCCTCTCCGATTGTTATAATAATCAGGCAGGGGAGAGTGAGGTTACTATGAAACGGGCAGCAGCATTGAAATCGGGGGAGCGGCAGGCGCTGGAGACATATACCGTCTTAGTACGGGGGACTGAATCAGCGACCTCGCGCATTCACAAATATCTTGATGAGCTGGGGCTGACGATCAGTCAGTTCGGCGTGCTCGAGGCGCTCTATCATCTCGGGCCACTTTGCCAGAAGGATCTGGCTGCCAAAATACTCAAGACCTCCGGCAATCTCACAATGGTGATCGACAATCTGGAGAAGTCGGCGTTGGTGCGTCGGGTGAAGGATGAAAAAGATGGCCGCGTCTGGAATATCTCGCTGACCGATGCCGGGAAGAAGCTGATCGCGCGGATATTCCCGAAGCATGCATCGATAGTCGAAAAAGAGATGGCGGTGCTATCGCAGGCGGAGCAGAAGACGTTAGCGAAGTTGTGTAAGAAGCTGGGGCTGGGGAGATAGACGAAGCACCCAAATCGGGTTGTGGGTCAATGTGATGCAGTCCCCTCACCCGCCTCTTCGAGGCACCCTCTCCCAGAGGGAGAGGGGAATCGATCTAAAGTCGTGCGAACTCACAAACAATCATCAATCCATAAATAAGTATTGCCTCCAGCGATGGTCGGAGACACCGATATAGCGCTGGATGAAATGTATATGGGTCGGACGAGTCGGGCGTTTCAGCAGAGTCATGCCGGCCTGTTCCGGTGACCTATCTCCCTTCCGGTTGTTGCATTTCACACAGGCACAAACCAGATTTTCCCAGGAATCGGCCCCCTTGTGCATTTTCGGGATGATATGGTCGACGGTCATCGGCCCCTTGGTGATGCCGCAGTACTGGCAACGGTGGCTGTCGCGCGTGAGGATATTTTTGCGCGTCAGCATGATCCGTTTGTAGGGGACCTTTTTGTAGGACCAGAGGCGGACGATCGAAGGGAGCGGCCAGGCGGAATTAACCGAACGTAGCTTGAGGCCATCCGCGGTCTCGATCATTTCAGCTTTGCCCTGGAAAAGGAGAATGATGGCGCGACGGGCGGAACAGATGGATAATGGCTCGTAGTTCTGATTTAACATCAGAACATTTCGACTGACTAGCGGACTTTCCATACCTTCTTGCACTCACACAGTGGCAGCCGGTCTGGTTTCTCGGTCGGAAGTCCCGACCATTGGCCGGACGCCGTTAGCTACATTGTCGGGTAATAACGTCAATTCATGAGCGATTGTCAATAGGAAAGTGGAGTGGCGTGTGGGGTAAGTGATAATAGGGGAAGGGGTTAGGGTAGTGCTTGAGCGGCAGACGTCCTCGTCTGCCCTGAGTGTGGAGAGGAGTGAGGGTCGGGCAGACCGGGAGGTCTGCCGCGCAATGGGGTCGGGCTTCGCTCGAAAACCGGGGGCTTGCTGAATAGTAACGTAGGCGTATATTGTCCATATCTGTCCAGGCAATGCATGACCAGTGAGGGATGAATGGCAGAACCGAAAACCAGACCGACCAAAGCGAGTGTGACCAAGTTCATCCACGCAATCGCCGATGAACAGCGCCGAGCCGACTGCAAAAAGATATCGGCAATGATGAAGCGGATCACCGGGGAGAAGCCGGTGATGTGGGGAGAGTATATCGTTGGATTCGGTTCGGTGAATCTAACCTACGCCAATGGCAGTGTGCTGGATTGGCCGATAATCGGGTTCTCGCCGCGCAAACAAGCCCTGACGCTGTATGTCATCACCGGGAAAGAGAAACCGGAACTGATGAAGCGATTGGGGAAGCACTCAACCGGAAAGGTCTGTCTTTATATCAAGCGGCTGGCGGATGTTGATTTTAGCGCGCTTGAGGAATTGGTGACTCAGACAGTGGCGATCAATCGGAAGCGTTATTCAGAAGCGAAGAAGCAACTCACAAAATAGGATCACGCACAATGGCAGAGCTGAAAACCAAAGAGACCAAAGCGAGCGTGGCGGAGTTCATCGACAAGGTGGAGGATCCGGTCCGTCGCAAAGAGTGCAAACAGATCATCGCGCTGATGAAAAAACATACCAAGGCGCAACCGAAGATGTGGGGGCCGAGCATTGTCGGGTTTGGGAATATCAAGCTGAAGTATGCCTCGGGAAGGGAGCTGGAGTGGTTGATAATCGGGTTTTCGCCGCGCAAGGCGGCGTTGACGCTTTATGTGCTGACGCAGCGCGAGTCACCCGAGATGATGAAGAAGCTGGGGAAGCACAAGACGGGGAAGGGGTGTTTGTATATCAAGAGTCTTGAAGATATCGATATGAAGGTGCTGGATCAGTTGATCGGGCAGAATGTGAAGGCGATCAAGGCGTACGCGGCGGGGAAGTAGGGGCGGCTTGAATGTAGGGGATTGCTTCGTCGCTACGCTCCTCGCAATGACGATCTAAGCCAATAAAAAACCCGCCGAATGGCGGGTTTCAGATCTCCCCCACGGGTCTCCCCCGGTGGAACCTCACGAAGAAAACTTAGTTATCGTCGCGGACTGCGGCGTACTGCTCGTTCAGTTCTTCCTCGATACCGTATTTCTTGATCTTATCGAACAGTGTCGTGTAATCGATCTTCAATATCTGCGCGCATTTCCGTTTGTTGCCGCGGACCTGCTTGAGGATGCGCAGGATAGTTGATTTCTCTGCGCGCGCCTGAGCCATCGCGCCGATCTCCTTTAATCCGGCGCCATCGCGCAACTGAACCTCGTCGGTTCGCTGGAGGCGGATAGCCAGATGTTCCGGCGTGATCTTTTTTCCTTCGGCCAGGATCACCGCGCGTTCCATGGTATTTTCTAGCTCGCGGACATTGCCGGGCCAGTGGTAGCGCTCGATAAGGGAGAGGGCCTCGCGGGTCATCGATTTGAGCGGCTTTTTCAGTTCGCGGCAATATTTGTCGATGAAAAAGTCGGCCAGCGCGGAGACATCATCGCGACGATCCCGCAGCGGCGGAATATTGAGCGGGAAGACCGAGAGGCGATAATAGAGATCTTCGCGGAATCGCTTCTGCGTGATCAGTTCCTGCAGTTCCATGTTGGTGGCGGCAATGACGCGGACATCAACATCGACAGTCTTGGTGCCGCCGAGGCGCTCGAAGTTTTTCAGTTGCAGGACGCGGAGCAGTTTCGCCTGCAACGAGATCTCCATGTCGCCGATCTCATCGAGGAAAACGGTGCCGCCATTGGCGATCTCGAATTTTCCCATCTTGCGGGCATGGGCGCCGGTAAAGGCTCCTTTTTCCGAGCCGAACAATTCGTTTTCGAGTAGTTCGTGCGGGATCGCGGCGCAGTTGATGGCGATATAGGGGCCATTCTTGCGATTGGAGAGCGAATGGATGGCGCGAGCGAAGAGTTCTTTGCCGGTGCCGGATTCGCCTTGCAATAAAACGGAAGCATCGGACTTGGCGACTTTCTGCACCAGGACCGAAAGTTCTTTCATCGATTCGTTTTTGCCAATGATATTGTCGAGGCCATGGCCGGAGAGCAGCTCTTCGCGGAGCAGTGTATTTTCCGCGACCATGCGTCGATTCTCCAGCGCCCGATTGACCAGGACACAGAGATGTTCGGTGTCGAACGGTTTGGTGATAAAATCGTAAGCGCCGCGCTTCATAGCGTTGACGGCATCCTCGATCGTGCCATAGGCGGTCATAACGATGACGGAAGTCTCTTCGTCGATCTCCTTGACCCCGCTGAGCACTTCGAGGCCATCGATCGTCGGCATCTTGAGATCGGTCAGGACCAGGTCGTATGACTTGTTCCTGACGAGATCAAGCGCCTTTTTGCCATCCTCAGCAGCATCGACCCGATAACCTTCTTCGGTGAGGGTTTGGGTCAGCATGTTGCGCATCGAATCTTTATCGTCTACTACTAATATAGTAGGCATCAGTTACTCCTCGTCCGGTTCCTCAAACTCCACTTCAGTCGTTCCCCCGAAAGGGGGATTTACCCCATATATCGGCGAAATCCGACACCAGTCGAGTGCAACGGTGAGGAAATTGTCAGATAAACTGAAAAAGAATGGAATGAAGGAGTTAGCGGGTGATGGCGAAGGTCTTCTTGGCGGACCGTCCGCAGTAATTTGCGCGCAAACTGTAGACGCCGGGCGATACGCCGCGTTCGTCGAAACTGACCTTGTAATGTCCCTCGCCGAGGCGTTTGGAGAAGAGATGGCTGATCCGTCGGTCTTTGGAGTCGAGCAATTCGATCGTGGTATTGCAGGCTGTTTCGATATGAAACGTAACGGAGGGTGTATTGCCGGGAGTGTAGTCGATATTTTTCTCGACCGCGACGGAATCAAGGCGCGAGGAGCGGATGAGGGTGAAGTTTTTTCCGGATTCGAGGATCTGCGGGTCGACCCAGACGGTCTGCCATTTGCCGGCGCCGCCGGAAGGAGCGCGAGGAGCCTCAGTGACGCCCTCGTCGTACGGGCGACAACCCGCGAAAAGTGCGATCATCAGCGAAGCGAATGCCAGCAGTGTCCGGTAGTTCATATAGCAGGTATGCAAAGAAAGAGTGGGGATGTCAACAATAGAAGTTTGACAGCGGCAGACGGGAAGGTTTGCCGCTCAATGGTTGGAGTAGGTTGTTCATCAGTTTTGAGATTATACGCAGTTCAGTTCGAAAAGTCGGAACATGGTTGACGATTGACGGGTAGAATGCGTGTGATGTGATTGCGGGGAGGGAATGAGTAGATAATATTTGAGCGAAATAGAGGGGGGAGGGGCCAAAATTTCATTGAGGAAAAGCGGCAGACGAGGACGTCTGCCGCTCAATTACTGGTTCGTGTTTGGACAAACTTGCGCGGCAGAGCTCCTGCTCTGCCCGACCCTTTCGCACTTTCTGTTGTAGAGCAGACGGGGACGTCTGCCGCTCAAACGGTGCAGGGCAGACGGGGACGTCTGCCGCTCAAGTTACAGAATTAGTTTCTACGCCAGGTCGAAGAGGAGGAACTCTGCGGTATCACTGGCGGTGATAGTAAGCAGAGATTCTTCGCTCACCGCGGCGGCATCGCCGGCCTGCAATACAACATCGTTCAATGTCAGACTTCCCGATATCAGTTGCAGCCATCCGAAGCGGCCCGGCGCCAGCGTATGTGTGACGGTCTGGCCGGACTCCAGAATTGATGCATACATCGTAGCATCCTGGTGCATTTTCATTGCTCCGTCGGTCGGCGAGCCGGAGACGATCTCGCGAAGTTGATTCCGCTTGTCGTCATCGGAAAAATGCTTTTGCTCGTAGCTCGGCTCAATATCCTTGGTCTCAGGAAACAGCCAGATCTGCAGGAGCTTCACCGGCGTTTTCGGCGAGTGGTTGAACTCGCTGTGGGTGATACCGCTGCCGGCAGACATCCGCTGAACATCGCCGCGCTCGATCACCGAACCATTCCCCATCGAGTCGCCATGTTCCAGCGAGCCGGAGAGGACATACGTAATGATCTCCATGTTGTCATGGTCATGTTCCGGGAAGCCACCGCCGCCGGCGACTTTGTCCTCGTTGATGACCCGCAGGGTGCGGAAGTGCATGTGGCGCGGGTCGTAATAGCCGGAGAACGAAAAGCTGTATTTGGTGTCGAGCCATCCGTAGTTGGCGTGCCCGCGATCTTCGGATTTGCGAATCGTGATCATGGTCTACCTCGTTTGGGTTACTGTTTTCTGAGAGGTAGAACAGTTTAATGTTAAAGTAGTTCCCGGGGACCCTCACCCGCCCCTTCGGGGCACCCTCTCCCGGGGGGAGAGGGGAATTTCCCTTCTCCCAATGGGAGAAGGTGGCGCAGAGCGCCGGATGAGGGAGAGGGAGGGGGGGATTGACAAATTCGCCCTGGTTATCTATGTTACGCCACAAGTTGTACTAACCGTCCGCATCTATCGGGGAGTGTTCCGATGCTGTCTCGCTGGTTCCAAATCACAATCATAGTAATGCTCTGTTTGACATTTGGCTGCGGTGATGACAGTCCCACCAAACCGGTTCCGGAGGAATCGTTTGAGTTGAAAATCGCGGTGGTTGATTCGAGTGGGGCGCCGGTGGAGGGCCTTTTGGTAAGTACCTGGACGGATACGGTGGTCCTTAATCCCGAGTCGTCCAGTGCCGCCGCTCCGTTACAAATGGACGACACGCACCTGTACGGCGATGTGGACTGTGATGGAGGGGCCTTCACGTCCTGGGACACAGACAACATGATGTACTACATGGCAAGAATGCCCAGCACTCTAACTGATGAGCAATTGGACTGCATAGAGCGATCTGGAGATGTGGTGCCAGCGACTAAAGGTATTACGGTAGCCGATTTTGAATATGTGTTTCTACGGTTCAATTATCCAGGTATTCCTGACGGTCGTACGTTAAGATATGGTGAGGTGGACTACCTCTACGATGAATCTACCGGCGTCATTTCATTCCCGTATCCATTCGAGGTGTGGGCACTTCTCCTTACATACGAGAAACCGGGCTTCGGTTGGCCGCAGATCGTCTACAGGGGACACAATAGAGACATTGACATAACCTACGGCTACGATTCAAGCTTTTACTATGCGCTCGTATGGAGCAACAGCGGATTTGAAGGGGACGTGGTACAGGGTTACGGCACGCTTCACTCGATTGATGCGGCGGGTCATTTTGGACAGCCATTGCGTTTGACGCGGGTGGCTCATCACTTTAGCATCAACGCCTGGGACACTGATTTGTCCGACAGTGTAGTTGTTTATAGGCTGTTCAACGAGATCCTCGGTCAGCCCAAATCAGAATATTCGACCTGATCGGCCAGCAAGTATTTGATACGGTCCTCTACATCGGACCAAATTGGCCTGTTAATTGGAGGCCGGATTCACTCTTTTCCACCGTGTACCGCTTCGAAATGGAAGTGGTCGAGGCTGAGGATTTGGTTGTGAGAGATACGTCTTTCGGAGTCTTTTGGACGGATAATCCTGAGCGGACGGTTGTGGGGCAGACAGATTTCAGTGGCGGAGTGGTAGTTAGCGATATCCGGCTTTTTCCGGGCTTGTTTGATTTACCGCCTATGTGGGTGGGAGACACAATATATCCATTCCACGGTACGCAATTTCTCTTCTCCGATTCCGTTACAATCCATGTGCGAGATACGTCGACCGGTGAGTTCAAAGAACAGAGATTTCTGCTATCGCATGGACGGAATGATGTGACGGTCGTTTGGCCTTAGTGCGAATGTCGGGTTTCGCTGTGTTCGCTGGTGGAGAATCAGGGCGGAGGTGGAGAATCCGCTCAACCCGACCTACGAGAAAACTGGATTCCCGCCTACGCGGAATGAGGCGGTGCATGGTCCACGTTTGTAGGTTGAAATCGAGCGGCTGGTCTTATCTGATGACCGCTGAGTGCAGACCTACAAGAGAACTGGATTCCCGCCTGCGCGGAATGATGCGGTGCATGGTCCACGATTGGTGGTTGAGATGAAAGAATGTCCGGACCGTCAGGTCTCGCGCTCGCGTGATTGAGAAGCAAGAGCGCGGTTGAGAAATCTGGCGAGCGCTAGGCTTGCCCTCGCGCAGGCGGGGGACCTGACGGAACGTTTGCAGGAAAATGTGCGCCAAGAGAGAACTGGATTCCCGCCTACGCGGAATGAGGCGGGGAACATCTCGTAATCCTCTGCTGTGAAGGCCGCCGCCGAATTGACCTCAGACCCCACCGTTGAAGTCCCAACCCATCCCTCTATCCGATGTTGACTTAGGGTGGTTCGCACGGTAGATTGCGGGCTATGGCTGACCAATCCACACCCAAGAAAATGACCTACGCCCAAGCGGGCGTTGATGTTAAGGCCGGCGAAGAAGCCGTCCAGCGCATCAAAAAACTGGCCAAAGCTACTTTCGGCCCCAATGTCCTCTCCGAAATCGGATCATTCGGCGGCTTCTATAAACTCCCGCTCACCGGTATCGCCGAGCCGGTACTGATCTCATCTGCCGACGGTGTCGGAACCAAGCTCAAACTCGCCTTCATGACCGGCAAACATGACACGGTCGGCGAAGATCTGGTCAATCACTGCGTCAATGATATCCTGGTACATGGCGCACGCGGATTGTTCTTTCTGGACTATATCGCGACCGGGAAACTGGATGTCACGACGGTGGCGGATATTGTCGCCGGTCTGGCGCGCGGCTGCACGAATGCCGGCATGGCGCTGATCGGTGGCGAGACCGCCGAAATGCCGGATTTCTATCAGGCGGGTGAGTATGATATCGCCGGGTTTATTGTCGGGATGGTCGACCAGAAGAAGGTGATCAACGGCTCGACGATCAAGATCGGGGATGTTTGTATCGGGCTGGCCTCAAATGGGCTGCATACGAATGGATATAGTCTGGCGCGCAAGGTGGCGTTTGATATCGCCGGGCATAAAGTCGATGACTTTGTGCCGGAACTGAAGATGACAATCGCCGAAGCATTGATGAAAGTTCATCGCTGCTACGCGCCGCTGATCTTCCCGCTGATTGAAAAGTATGATATTCACGGCATGGCGCATATCACGGGCGGAGGGTTACCGGGGAATCTGAACCGGATATTGCCGGAAGGGTGCGATGCCTCGATCACGAAGGGGAGTTGGCCGATTCTTCCGCTCTGCAGTTATCTCGGAAGAGTGGGGAATCTGGACGAAAACGATATATATTCCGCGTTTAATATGGGGATCGGGTACGTACTGGTAGTGAAGCCATCGGAAGCCGATAGTATAATGGATAGTTTAGCTCAGGCGGGTGAAACCGCGTACCGGATCGGGGAGATCGTCCCCGGCGAGAAAAAAGTCAGACTGATATAAACGATGCTGGTACTACTCTGCATACTTGACGGATTCGGACTTCGTGAATCGACCCCGGATAACGCGGTAGCGGCTGCCAACAAGCCGACCTATCAGCGACTGCTGAAGAATTGTGCGTTCACCAAAATCGACGGTTCGGGACCATCGGTAGGACTTCCAGTCGGACAGATGGGGAATAGCGAGGTAGGGCATCTCAATCTCGGCGCCGGCAGAGTGGTCTATCAGGATGTGACGCGGATCGACAAGGCGATCGAAGACGGCGACTTTTTCGATAACGAAGTTTTCGCCGCCGCTATGGAGCGGGTGGCGCAGGAAGGGAAAGCGGTCCATCTGTTCGGGTTGATCTCGGATGGGTGTGTGCATTCCTCGCTGAAACATCTGTATGCGCTGACCGAGATGGCGAAGCATAAAGGGGTGGAGCATCTTTATCTGCACGCGTTCACCGATGGGCGCGACACGCCGCCAACCTCGGGGCAGAAATATGTCAGCGAGATCCTGGCAAAATTCAAAGAGATAGGATTAGGGAAGTTCTCGACGATCGGCGGGCGATATTACGGGATGGACCGTGACCGTCGCTGGGAAAGAACCGACAAGGCGTATCGTGCGATCATGTATGGCGAGGGGCCGAAATTCCCCGACCCGATCGCCTGTCTGCAAGCCTCGTATATCAACAAAGTGACGGATGAGTTCGTCATTCCGGCGGTGATCGATCTGGGGGATACGGAGATCGGCAGAGTGCGGGAACGGGATGTGGCGATCATGTTCAATTTCCGGTCGGACCGTGCCCGTCAACTTTCGTACATGCTGTTAGGGCATGAGATCAAGGGGTATCCGCACTCGAACTCGCCGAAGATCGAATTGATCACGATGACCAATTTCGATGCCAAGATGTTCGAAGCGAAAGTGGCGTTTCACCCGATCAGACTTCGGAATATCCTCGGCGCGGTGCTGTCGAAACATGGGGTGAAGCAGTTACGGACGGCGGAGACCGAGAAGTATGCGCACGTGACGTTTTTCTTCAACGGCGGCATCGAGGATCCGTATACGGGTGAGGATCGGGATATGATCGCATCGCCGAAAGTGGCGACGTATGATCTTCAGCCGGAGATGTCGGCGGCCGAGGTGACGGACAACTGCATTCGACGGATACAGTCGGGGCAGTATGGCTTTGTGTTGGTCAATTACGCGAACTGCGATATGGTTGGGCATACCGGGTCATTCCAGGCGGCCAAGACAGCAGTGGAGGCGGTTGACCAGCAATTGGGTCGACTGCTGGAGGCGGTACGGGCGGCGAATGGAGTGGCGATCGTTACTGCCGATCACGGGAATGCCGAAATGATGATCGATCCGGCGACGGGTGGACCCTGGACGGCACACACGACGAATCTGGTGCCGTGCATTCTGTATGATCCGACCGGGCAATTGGGGAATCGGCCGGTTGGAGATGGCGGCGTGCTAATGCCGTTCGACCAGACGACACAGGGTCCGGCGATAAAACTTCGCGACGGGGGGATTTTGGCCGATGTCGCGCCAACGGTACTCGATATGATGGGGCTGCCGCAGCCAAAGGAAATGACGGGCAAGTCACTTATCATCAGAGGTTAGGACACTGACGTCGCTGTTTAGCAAACTCAAACGGTTTCTTCTTC
Organism: bacterium; assembly: GCA_016708025.1. NCBI lineage: Bacteria > bacterium. The sequence goes on from JADJGQ010000004.1 coordinate 75,210, forward strand.
CGCCAGAGATCGAGATTCGGAAACGCAGACTGGAGTTAATGGTCTGGGCGTTTCTGTTGTCATTGGCGTATTATCCCGGGATATTCGGTTTTCTCGCGTGGATATCGCTCGTCAGGCCATTCTGGATAATCAGTAAGCTTTCGGGGCGAGAGGCGTTTACTGCCTCGTACTTCTACAGCTTCTTCTTCGTTCTCTTTTCTCTCTACTGGATATTTCCGGTCACACTCCCCGGAACGATGGCGGCGATCACGATCGTCGCATTCTACTATACGGGCGTGTTCGTGGCGTTTTCGGCGTTGTACCGTTTCAGGCCTTGGATCGGGATAGCCGCGGCGCCGTTTTTATGGGTCGGGATGGAGTATTTCCGGACACTGGGGGAGATAGCGTTTCCGTGGTCGCAGGTTGGCTATACACAGGGGTATTACCTGTACATCCTGCAAATTGTGGCGGTGATCGGGGTGCATGGGTTGTCGCTGTTGATCCTGTTCGGAAATATGCTGGTCTGGCTGGCGTTCCGAAAGGAGTTGTCGGCGGAACGTCGTCTCACTTCGGCGTTTGGAGCGATTCTGATTGTGGTCGCTCTGCTTTTGTGGGGTTGGGCCGAGATGGAAGCGTATCCGACTGAGGGGAAGTATCCGGTGGCGGTGCTTCAGGGATCAGTCCCGCTGGATATCAAGTGGGAGTTGGAGAATCAAGGGTATAGCGCCAAGCTGTATGATTCTCTGAGTAAAACGATCACCGAGCCGGTGAAGTTAGTGGTATGGCCGGAGAGCGCGGTCCCCTGTTATGTGGCCTCGAACAGATGGTGCCGCGGGATGGTATCCTCCACCGCAAAAGAGACCGGCACCTATCATCTGGTTGGAGCGTTGGGTTCGGGTACGGTCGAAACTGAGATCAGATATTACAATTCCTGCTACCAGTTTAATCCCGAAGGTGGGATCGAAAAGCGGTACGACAAGGTCAAGCTGGTGCCGTTCTCCGAGCAGGTGCCGTATCAGCGGTTTTTCCCGTTCATGCGGCCGGCAGTGATATTCAAGCATCTGCAATTTCTTGAGGATATGGGGGTGGAGTGGTGGTCGGATTATCATCCGGGGGATTCGATACATTTGTTCACGCTTCCGGATGCCCAGTATGGGGTGCTGATCTGTTTTGAGTCGACTTTCCCGGAAGTGACGCGCCGGATGATATTGGATGGGGCGAACTTCATCGTGGGTATAACGAATGATACCTGGTTCGGGACCTCGATTGGTATCCATATGCATAGCCGGATGTTCATCACCCGGGCGGTGGAGAATCGGGTCTGGATGGCGCGTTCGGCCAATAGCGGGTTGTCATATGTGGTCGATCCGTACGGCCGGGTGCGGGAGAGTCTGCCGGTGAATGCGGTGGCGGCGTTGGTGGGGAAGGTGAACCTTCTGGATGAGACCAGTTTCTTCACCCGGCGGGGGGATATAGCCGGTCGAATCGCGTTCGTGACAATGCTGTCCCTATTATGTATCTTGGTCGGAGTATGGTTGCTGTCAAAATTACGACGTTCCTCGCGCTAGCGCTGATCGCACTCGGTGGTCTGGTATCGGAAGATGCTTCGGCCGCGGATCGATGGGTGACGTTGACCTCGTTCTCCGAGGTCAACCGGATGAAGCTGATCGATGATTCGGTCTACCTGGCGACCTCCGGGGGACTTCTGGTGGCGGCCGATCCGCAGTCATTTCCTCGTCTCTATACCAATCTAAACGGTCTCGGGACAACCTCCATTTATGATGTCGTGAAAGATGCGGATGACCGTCTCTGGGTGGCCGGACTGGGGAGACTGGCGATGCTCGGCGCGGATGATTCGCAATTGTATCCGTTCTATGATAATGACGGGAAGCCGTTCCAGTTGTATGCGCTGGCGGATGACGGAGAATTTCTCTGGGTCGGCACGGGCAAAGGGTTGGTGCTTTTTTCGAAGCAGAATGATGGCGGACAGATAGAAGATAGCTACACGCAATTCGGTGATCTGAACCCGGATGCGGTGGTGTATGATATCGTGCTGGATGGTGACACGATCTGGCTGGCGACCTCGAGCGGGCTGGCGGTGGCGGACAAAAGCGATCCGGTCGCGCTGAAGGCCCCCTCGAACTGGACAGTCTTCGGACCGAATGATTTCCCGGTCTTGGGGACCGGCAGTATGAGCCGTCTGGCCGCGTTTGAATCGGATATTTATGTCGGGACTGAGCGCTCGGCACTTCGATTGGATAGAGAGATCGGCGACACAACGTTCACAGAGTTGACGATCGGCCGTGATTCGGTCTTCAACGATCTCAAGGTTGAAAACGACACGCTGTTCATGTATTACAGCGGCGGGCTGGCGGTGGTGAAGGATGGCGTCAACAGCCGGATCAATTTGACCGGGCTCCCGACGCAGAATTTCAAGAGCGGTCTTAACACGGGGAGTTATCGTTGGGTTGATCTGGTGAATCGACCGATCTACCAGAACGAGGGTGGGAGTTTTGCTTCGTACGCGTTCACTGGCGCGCCGGGGAATAATGTCAGTGATGTGGCGATCAATCGTTCGGGTGAGGTGGTCTCCGCTTTGACCCAACAGCAGATCGGCCTCTACGACGGCACCAGTTGGAGTCAGCCGTTTCAGCCGGGAGCCTCGGATGGCGCGATCTCGGCGCTGGCGGATTCATCCGGCGATCTCTGGGTCGGGACATTCGGCAACGGGATGTGGCGAGTCTCGGGAGACTCGATCAAGAATTTCGATGAAAACAATTCGACTCTGCGCGGCAATAGTGACGGTGACCGGGGTCGAACGTATGTGGTGGTGGAAGGGATGGCGACGGATGGGGAGTATCTGTTTGTCGCCTGTTATCGCGCACTAAATGGACATCCAGTGGCGGTTTGCCGGATGGATCAGATAGATACGCCATCGGCGTGGGATTCGATCGGGACGCCACACGGACTGATGGATACATTTGTGACCTCGATCGCCTGCGCGCCGGGGAATATGGCGGTCGGGACGGAAGGGGATGGAATCTACTGGTGTCGTAATGGCGGGAGCGGTGACTGGTTGACCGATGACTTTGTCGACTGTGTTCATTTCACGAAAGAGAATCGGTTTCTTCGTTCGAACACGGTACGGACGGTGGAGTTTGCGCCGGATACGACACTGTATGTCGGGACGAATTTCGGGATCTCGTGGTACGATATCGGGATCGATTATTTCGTGGATATCGACCTTCCGGAGGGGATCAGTTCGGATGTGACGGATATCGATTTCGATGGACGGGGGAATATGTATGTGGCGACCAAAGACGGGGCGGCGAGACGCGATCGTACCAATGGAGTTTTTACCACCTATACGATGTTTAACTCGGGACTGGTGAGCAACGATGTTCGCTCGGTGACAGTCGACCAGGCGAGAGGGGATGTCTACTTTGGGACCTCGTCAGGGATATCGGTGCTTCTCTCGGAGATCGGTGATCCGACGGCGGTGCTGGATTCGGTATTTGCGTATCCCAATCCGTTCGTGATCGACGACGCCAATGACCGGGTGCGGTTCAATTTCACACGGCCATATGTGGTGTCGATCCACGACCTGACCGGAGCGGTGGTGCGGGATAATATCAATACCACCTCCTGGGATGGGAAAAATAACCAAGGCGAACAGGTTGCCTCGGGTGTCTATATATTCGTGCTGACCGATGTAACCGGCGTATCAACGCGCGGCAAGATCCTGCTTATCAACAACCAATGAAGATCGAACGACTGATGTCGGCGGAGCTGCCGTCCGAACAGTCGGCCCTGCTCCAGACCAGCTCACTTCTCGGTTCGCTTCCGTTCCTCAGGCTCTGGGAAACGGTAGGCGGGAGAGTTGTGGTATGGCGGATGGAGGAGAATGGGAAGATCGAAGCGATGCTTCCGGGAGTGGAGTTTCGGGGGAGACCATTCACGCGATTCCAGGCGGCGCCGGACGGATTGTATCTTCGGATGATACGTTCAGACCAGACCAAAACATCGCTGGACAGCCAGGAGCAGATGCTTGGAGCGATTTCAAAGGCCGGCTATGCGCGAGTTCATCTGACCGACTATTTCCGGGAGTTGGGGGAGATGGTGCGGATGTCGGTGACGATGCACAGTACGCATCTGATCGAGTTAACCGAGGACTGGGAGCCGCCGGATGCGAGTCTCCGTTCGGAGATACGCAAAGCAGAGCGGGAGGGAGTGACGATCGGGAGACTCGACCGATCACGCGACCTGAGTGGGTTTCTGGCATTGATGAAGTCGACCGAAAAACGACATGGGAGAGGGCAGAAATACTCGGACGAGTTTTTTAATGGACTGGCCGGGCTGGCGGAAATTGATGATCGGGTGCGCTGGTATTATCTGTCGCATGACGGGAAGCCGGTGGTTTCGCAGATCTACTTGATCGAAGGGGAGACCGCGCTCAACTGGCAGATCTATCTGGATAAAGCGTTTTCTCATCTTAAGGCGAATCAGGCGATGATGTACCATGCGGCGATGGATTTACGCAAAGTGGGTGTACGGTTTCTGAATATGGGTGCGACGCCGGACGATGCTGAGGGGGTGAAGGTCTACAAGGAGAAGTGGGGAGGCAGGACGATCGGATATCCGTGCTATGAGCGAATCAGTTTGCTGGGGAGGATCGGCTGATGGCTGAGCGGATGCGGGTGTTGCTGCTGGCGGATGTCGCCTCATTTCATACGGAGAGATATGCGGCGGAATTGCGGCGGCAAGGGTGCTTTGTGCTGATCGCATCGCTGGAGAATGGGCGGATCACGTATCATCAACTGAGAAAGCGGGGGCCATTCAGTTCGCTGCACTATGTGCTGGCCTCGACCGAAGTGAATGCGGTGATCAAACGGTTTCAGCCGGATATCATTAATCCGCACTATGTGTCGGGGTATGGGTTCACGGCGGCGTTGGCGGGAGCGAAAAAGTATGCGCCGATCGTCACGCATATCTGGGGGTCGGATATCCTGGTCGTGCCGAAGAAGTCGATCTTTCACCGTCGCAAGACGGCGTACGCCCTGGGGGATGCAGATCTGATAATCGGGGATTCGGATCATCTGGTGGCCGAAGCAGAGCGGGTGATGCCGATGAAGCGAGCGATCGTGGTGCCATGGGGGATCGAGCGAAAATATCTGTCTTTTCACAAATCTGATTATCATCGCGGGAGACCGCTTCGAATATTAGTGCCGCGGATGCATGGGCGGGTTTACAACAATCAGTTTATTGTCAAAGCGCTGGCACCGCTGGTACAGGCAGGAGAGGTGGAGTTGACGTTTCCCTCGTTCGGGCCGGATGCCGGGCTATTCAGATTACTCGCCGACAAAAGTTTCAACTCCGGAATCAAGTATTACGATCGATTGGAGCGAAGCGACCTGATGAAGCTGTTTGCCGCGCATGATGTCTATCTGTCGGCGGCCTCGACGGATTCATCGCCGGTTTCGCTGATCGAAGCGATGGGGATCGGGTTGGTGCCGGTAGCGCCGAATATCCCGGGAGTGAAAGAGTGGCTGGGAGTCGGGCATGGGTTTGTGTACGACCTGTTCAATGAGGAGATGCTTCGGGAGAAGATACGCGGGATAATTTTTTCGAAGAATGATTTTGACGAGATGCGCAGGTCGAATCTTGAGCGAATCAAAAAGACGGCGGTGTTCGAGGAGAATATCGGTCGAGTGGTCGCGGAGATGCGCGCGCTGGTGAGGAAGAAGTAGAGATGCCGCGCGTGTTGTTGGTCTGCTACTATTTTCCGCCGCTCGGGCTGGCGGGGGTGAGCCGTCCGCTGAATCTATTCAGGCACCTTCCGGCGTATGGATATGATTGTCATGTGCTGACGGTCAAGCCGGTGGCGTATCGGAAATATGCGCCGGAGCTGTTGGAGGGATTGGATCGGAAGAAGATCTTTCGAGCGGGGAGTCGCGATCCGCAGCGGTTGATGTATTTGCTGGGGATACGGGAGGTGAATCCGAAGACGATCGCGCGCGGTTCGAAAGTCGGTGAGTCGCTTTTTCCGGATTCAAAGGTTGGTTGGGTGAATGCGGCAGTGCGGTTGGGAAAAAAGTTGCATGCGATGCATGGATACGATGCGATCATCTCTACCTCGCCGCCGATATCATCGCATCTGGTGGGGATGAAGCTGGCGAAAGTGTGCGGAATCAAATGGGTGGCGGATTTCAGAGATCCCTGGACGGTGGCGCCGGTTGAGACTGCATACTCGAATGAGGGGATGATGGCGAAGGGGAAAGCGCTCAAGGCGGAAATAGTAAAGGGAGTCTCGGCGCTGGTGGGGGTGAATAAAACGATTGTCGACTATCTGGGGAGAGGGGAAGTGATCAGTAATGGGTTTGATCCGGAGGTCGCCAAGGGATGGGGAGTACCGACTGATCGCGAAAAATTCTCGATCGGGCTGCTCGGGGGATTTTCCGAAGAGATGCCGGTTGAGCCGCTGTTACGGGTGGTGCAGAGAGTAATTGAGAGCGGAAGTGTCGGGAAAGAGCAGATTGAGATTCTGCAGGTGGGGGATGTCGACAAAAACTGGCTGGGGGGACTAGCGACGAAGTATGGTTTGGTCGAGAACGTGAAGATGTACGGGGTGCGACCGCGCGAAGAGACGGTCAGAATACTGTCGTCCTGTGCCATGATGTATGTTGGGTTGTCGGAAAAGTTGTCGGGGGCGACAACCTCGCGGGTCTTTGATATGCTGGCATCGGGACGACCGATACTGGCGTATGCAGGCGCGGGGAGCGAGCTGGCATTGCAGGTGAAGCAATCGGAACATTGTCTGTTTGGGGAGAAAAGCGAAGATGAAGCCGTTAGGGTTGTTGAATCCCTGGTAAGGAAATATCGAGCGGGCGAACTGAGAATCGAGCCGATGCCGGAGTATGCGATGGTGCACGCGTGGCCGCGTAAAGCAGAGCAGTATGCGGAGCTCCTGAGGCGGCTTGGATGAGCAGGCCGAAGCTATCTGTGGTGCTGATAGTCTGGGAGGGGATGCGGTTTCTGCCGGATTGCCTGCGGACATTGAGTGAAGATCTGCGAGAGATCTCGCATGAGGTGATCGCGATCGATAATGGGTCAAGCGATGGTTCGGCGGAGTATATCGCAAAAGAGTATCAGTCGATAATACTGATTCGCAATGGGGAGAATCTCGGGTTCGCGAAGGCGGTCAATCAGGGGATAGAAAGATCGACCGCCGATTACATTCTTTTGCTCAATCAGGATATTCGGGTGAAGAGAGGGGCGATCGCTGCGCTACTGACCAAAATTGAGAGTGACAAGTCGCTCGGGGTAGTCGGGCCGAAGTTTGTCGGGTTTGATGGCGTGACGCAACAGTCGGCGCGGAGCTTCCCGGGGATCCGCCATGTCTGGTACAAGTTCTTGCTCCTCTCGGAGCTTTTCCCCCGTCACAAAGAGTTCGGATCATGGAAGATGAGTTGGTTTGATCATGAGAGCGAACTGGAAGTCGATCAGCCGATGGGGGCGGCGCTGATGATTAGGCGTGAAGTGATCGAGCGGGTGGGGAAATTCGACGAGCAGTTTCCGATATTTTTCAATGATGTGGATTTCTGTCGGCGGGTCAGTGACGCGGGGTATCGACTGTTATACTATCCGTCTGCAGTGATAGAGCATTATGTGGGAGGGTCGACGCGGCGGTATCCGCTCAAAATGAAGTGGGAGTCGCACAAATCGATGTATCGCTATCTGGCGAAATACAATCCGTGGTATCTTCGCCCGGCGCTCTGGCTGACCGGGCTGATTTTGTTGCTTGGTGTAATCCCGGCGCTTCTGTTATCTCGACGTAAAGCTACTTAAGCAGTAGCATCTTCTTCGTTTCAGAAAAAACTCCAGCGTTCAATCGATAGAGATATACTCCGGCTGAGAGATTCTCTGCATTCCAGATGACCGTATGGTCGCCAGCGGCCATCTCAGAGTTGACGGGGACGGCCACAACCTGTCCGAGAAGGTTGTAGATCGTGAGTGAGACTTCGGCCCGCGAAGGGAGCGAGAAGTTTATCTGGGTCGACGGATTAAACGGGTTGGGATAATTCTGCGCCAGAGCGAATGATCCGGGGAGCGGTTGGTTATCGTCGACATCGGTGACGATCGAGCCGCTCAGGTAGCCACGGCTGACAGTGAAGCCGGGTTTCACCACCGAGATGTTGTAGATGAATGACGGGTCGAGATCGGCAGTGAAGGTAACGCGACCGGAGAGGTCGGTGATCGTTGATTCAATCAGGCTGTCTGCCATGGAAAGGGTGACCTCGCAATTGGCGAGCGGCTGATTGTCCGCAGTGACGATCACTGTTTTCGGGTCATCCAGATCGGCGGCGAATGTCGCGGTGGCGGGGATCGACTGATAAACGCGAAGGGCAGGGTCGCCCAGATAATTCAGGCCATAGACCATGTCGCGATAGAAGTAGAGCGCGCTTTTCGCGCCATACATCGCCCGGACGGCGGGGCGATCGGGATGGGCGAAGAGGGAGTCGAAGAATGCCTGTTGCAGCATATAGCTGGTGCCGACCCAACCCCATCGCGAGTGGCCGACGAATCCAACCGCACCGTTTGGATCGGCCAGCAAGGTCTGGGCGAAGTTAGGGGGGCATTAAAATAGGGTTGGTCGCAATCAAACTGAGTGTTGTCGCAGGCGAGGGAATAGTAGAAAGCGGGTTTTCCCTGCGCGGTCATATCGGCGATGGCGCCATGCCCGCCGACCGGTTCGGTCAGCATGATGGTCTTGGGCCATTCGTTGTAGTTGGCGGATTTCAATACAAAGCCATCGGAGCGGCCATGCGCGATGATATTTACGATCCCATAACCGGACTCCGTCACCTGACCAAGCTCTGCGGGCGGGAGATTGGAAGGAGCGGGATCATCGCCGCGATCGGCCTCGACGCCGGAGATGGTGTCGAGTGAGAAGTTTGGCGGATAGGCGGAAGCGATCTGGTTATGCTGGCCATCGTTGAGGTCGCGCATCTGGTCGGATGAATAGAAAAAAGCGCGGGTGAGCCAGTCGCGGTTTTCGCCGGGATTGGATTCATAGCCGATCAGTTTATTGGTATACGCGAGGAAATCCTCGGCGCGATCAAAGGGGAGCCGTCCGACCAACAGTTCGGGAGTGATATCCGCAACATCATCGAGCCGTTCGCCCCAGGTATTGTCGTGATCGCGATCCCAATTGCCATTCAGGTCGGCGAAATAGAGATCGCAGATCTGCAGGTTGACCGGAGAGATGGCGGTGTCGCTATGGTTGGTGTAGTGGTACGCGAGACGGATCGGGACGACGGTTTCATCACCGGCCAGCAGGAGATAACTGCCGGGATCGGCGTAGTTGGCTTTGAGATATTCACGGATCTGTTCGGCCGGATCAACGCCGGCGGAGGTGGCGAGAATCGACTCAACAGTGACGATGCGCGCATGGTAGCCGGTCGCAATACGGTATTGCTTGAGCGGCTCAAGCGAAGGGGCCATCGCCTGCGAAGTGATGATCAGGTACTGCGGCGCAGAAGAGCCATCATCAGGCGACTGCTGCAACAGGTGATCGGTCGACGAATAGGGGAGAAGCGCGGCGGCATCGATCTCGCGGTCACCGACCGTGATCGTGATGGAACTGTTGAGAGAGAGTATGCTTTCGGCGCTGTTCGTATAGGGGAAAAGAAGAATGTCAGCGTAACGAGTGCCGTTGCGGACGATCTCTCCCTGCACTGATCCGGGTGAAGTGAGGGTCGGGTAGCCCTGACGAATGATCGCCGGATCATAGGTGTGATAGTCGGAAGTGGGGGAGTCTTCGACAAAGGTCAAATCTGCAATCATCAGTTGTTCGGCGGCGGTGAAGCGAATGTCGGCGATCGATTCGTCTGACTGTAGTTCGATCAAGTATCGCTGAGCGGCAAAAGAACCATTGGCGCCGAGCGAAATGGACGGCCAGTCGCTGTACGAAAAAACTCTATCGGCGGAATTGTATTGGATCGCAGATTGATCGATCAGCAGTGTCGCGCCCGAGGCTCCGGTCACTCCCGTAACCATCGCCAACAACAGACTCAAAAGCTCTCTCTTCACCGTGTACCCCTGTTTCAGGTTGAACCCGACGCTCTAGAGTGCATGCCGGATGCCGGACCATTGGGGAGTCGTTTGGTCGGTGAAGAGCTGGATAAACGGTTGATTTCAAAGAGGTTCAGTTTCGGGCACTAAGTGGGAATTCTCTGGAATAGCAAATCGGTATTGGGGATGGCCACGGAATGTAGGGGGGTGACTACAAGTTTGGCGGGGAGCCGAATTTGAGATTGTGGAAAAGTGGAGATTGTCTCTTGGCCGCTAAGTGGCAAGCGGTTTGCCGGTTTTGAGTTTTTAATCGGTGATTTCTCGATGTACGATAAAGGTTTAAGGTTGAACTTTTTTCTAATACGGGGGAAGAAATATCTTGACAGTGGTGGGAGAAAAGTGATAAATAAGGCTAACTCTGGGTATTAGTGGTTCAAAGTGGAGGATTTCTCTTGACCGGCTTTTGTGGACAGTTCCAAACGACCCTCGATGACAAGGGGCGTTTCGCGTTGCCTGCGAAGCTACGGTCGGTCCGGGGGATGTCCGAAGAGCCACTGCTGGATGGGAACATCACCCTGACCAAAGGTCTGGATGGCTGTTTGACTCTATATCCGGAGCCGGAGTGGGCAGAGATACAGAACCGCCTGGCATCGCTCAGTTTCACACAAAAGGATTTCCGCTTTTTCAGTCGCGAGTTTTATGCAGCGGCCACGGTTGTGGCTCCGGATAAAAACGGCCGCATCCTGGTACCATCGCATTTGGTGGCGGAGGCGGGGCTGAAGAAGGAGTTGCTGGTGATCGGTGTGAACCGTTGGGTAGAAATATGGAATCCTGAGCGCTACCAGTATTACAAGCAGCAGTACACCCGCAGTTACGAGGAAGTAGCGGAACGATTGTTCATGGGCGATGACCGCGAACGAACCTGATGGGTATCATCAGCCGGTCTTGGCTGATGTCGTGGTCTCACTATTGATCACAGATCGTGAGGGGGCTTATCTCGATCTGACGGCGGGGGGCGGAGGTCACCTGAAAAGGTTGGCCGGAGCGTTGGGCGCTCACGCACGACTGTACGGGATCGACCGGGATCCGGAAGCGATCCGCCGCGCGACCGACGAACTGTCACACTTCAAACAATCACATCAGATCATTCAGGCTTCGTTCGGCGATCTCGCCGAGGTGGCGAAGCAGTTTTCAGATAGCGCTTTTGCGGGGATCCTGCTGGATCTCGGAGTATCATCGCGACAGATCGATGATCCGGGACGGGGGTTCTCGTTTCGACAGGAAGGTCCGTTGGATATGCGCATGGACCCGTCATCGGAAACGACGGCGGCGGAGTTGATACAGCAGAGCAGTGAGCGGCAGTTGACCGAGATGCTGCGCTCATACGGAGAAGAGAAACAGGCCGCGCGAGTGGCCAGGGCGATCGTCAAGGAAAGACAGCGAGAGATGATACGGACCACCACTCAGCTAGCATCGGTTGTCTCCTCGGTCATTCATCCCCCCCATCAGGTCAAATCGATCGCGCGGGTTTTCCAGGCGCTTCGGATCGCAGTGAATGGTGAACTGGAGCAGTTGGAGGCGGTGCTTCCGGCGGCGTACAGTTTGCTGGCGCCGGGCGGTCGGATGGCGGTGATCTCCTATCATTCTCTGGAGGACCGGCTGGTGAAGCGGTTTTTGCAGCAAAAGGCGAATCCGCCCTGTGTTTGTCCGCCGCGGTTACCGATTTGTCAGTGCGATCGGACGCCGACCATGAAATTGATCACGCGGAAACCGATAGAGCCGGACGAGGCGGAGATCGCGTCGAACTCGCGCGCCCGTTCCGCCAAACTTCGAGTGGGGGAGAGGCTGTAGCATGGCGGATTCGGTCCGGAAATTCAAAGAGACAGTTGAGTTCCAGCAGGGGTTCGTGACGCGGATCCGACAGCACCGTCATTTCGGCATAGCGGTCATCAGTGCGACGCTGATCCTGGTGGCCTGCATACATATCTGGCAGCGGGTGCATGTGATCCACCTGGTCCAGGAAGTGGATGCGCTGAAAGGACAGAATGCGCTGATGGTGGATGAGACCAAAAAGGCGCAGATGGATATTGCCGGGCTGACCCGTGCCACGCGCATTTCGGTTTGTGCGGCGGAATCGCTGGGGCTGGAGCCGATCGCGGCGGACCGTCTGTATACGATCCAGTTGCAGAGCGAAAAAGTGATCCATAAGGACAGCACCGACGAATTTGCGGCGGTGATGTCATCGATAAAGCGGGTGGCAGATTTTATGCCGGTGATGAGCGAAGCGAGCGCCGGTTCCAGTGAACTTCGACCGATCAAATTCGATTCGATCGAGAGCCGGAAGGATATCCGATGACGCGGACGCGGCAGGAAAATATCCGTCTTCGCGTGATTTTCGCCCTGGTGATCTTTTTCTTTTTGCTGGCGGCGGGGCGGCTGGCGCACCTGCAGTTGTATCTGGGCGAAAAGTACGCATCGATAGTCGAAAAGCAGTCGACGGGGACGATCACGATCCCGGCCGAGCGGGGAATGGTGTACGACCGTTACGGCGCTCTCGTAGCAAAGAACGTGATCGTATCATCTTTATATGCCTATCCGAATGATGTCAGTGAAGTTGATTCGGTAGCGACATACCTCGAGAAATTCCTGGGATTGAGCCGGGGCGAGGCGGTCCAGAAGTTCAAGCTGGAGCCGCGCAAATTCCGCTGGATAAAGCGCCGTCTCGCGGATGATGAAGCGAAGATGGTGGCAGCAGACAATCCGCCCGGACTGCACCTTCGTGAAGACAGTCACCGTGCATATCCACTCGGATTAGTGGGGAAGCAGATCCTCGGGTTTACGGATATCGACAACAAGGGGCAGTCAGGTTTCGAGCTGGCGTATGACTCGATGTTGACCGGCAAAGAAGGGTATGCGGATATCCGTCGCGACGGACTGCGCAATACGTACCGGGTCGAAGAAGCGGCGTTGTTGAAGCCGACTCCGGGGAGATCGGTCGTGTTGACGGTAGATTGGCGGTTGCAGGATATCGTCGAGAGCGAGTTAGCCCACGCGGTCGATTCGTTTAATGCGAAGCAGGGGATGGCGGTGTTCATCGATACGCGCAACGGGGATATCCTGGCGATGGCTCACTATGATCCGCTGGAGAAGGATCCGGAGAAGCCGACCAAACTCCGCGCGATCAGCGATCAATATGAACCGGGCTCGGTATTCAAGATCTTCACGGCGGCAGGAGTACTGGATCGCCGCGATGTGAGTTATTCATCATTGGTAGATTGCGAGAACGGCGCCTGGAAAGTCGGGAAACGAGTGCTGCATGATGACAAGCGGCACGGGCTGATGAATTTCCGCGAGATCATCGAGGTGTCATCGAATATCGGGATCGCCAAGTGGGCGATCACGGTCGACCCGGAAGAGATGTTTGACATCTATAAGAAATTTGGATTCGGGAAGAGACTTCGGTGCGGATTGCCGGGAGAAGCATCGGGTCAGTTGTTCACGCCTCCCAAATGGAATGATTTCACGGTGTCGCAGTTGGCGATGGGGCATGCCGTGGCGGTGACGCCGTTGCAGTTGGCCTCGGCGATCGGAGTGGTGGCGAATGACGGTGAGTTACTGCGGCCGCGCCTGATCCTCGGGTATGTTGATGACCAGGGGTATGTGGTGGAAGAGCAGAAGCGTGAAGTGCTGCATCGGGTAGTCGACAAGGGACTTGATTCATTACGAGCGTTCATGCGCGGAGTGGTGGAGAAGGGGACCGCCAAAGCGGTCAATTCCAAGGTAGTTGAGATCGCCGGGAAGACCGGGACGGCGCAATTGCCGGACCTGGAGACGGGGCGGTACTTCCAGAATAAATATGCGGCGACGTTTGGTGGTTTTTTCCCTTATGACAATCCGACGGTAGCGGGTGCGGTAATATTGATCGATCCGCAGCCGATGCATTACGGCGGGTTGACTTCGGGGCCGACGTTTCGCCGGATTGTCGAACGATATGCCGTGCTAAATCCTGACCTGATAACGCTGCCGGAAAGGACTCTGGCGGCGAGGTCGGGACGTGTTCGTGTGACAGTGGATCTTCCGAATTTTGTCGGTCGGGATCTGGAGGCTGCGACGCAGCTTGCGGAAGTACGAGGGATCACGTTGCGCAGCACCGCCGATGAGGGGACGGTAGTTTGGCAATACCCTCCACCCGACCGTAAAGTGGATGAGGGCGACGAGGTCGTCGCCCTTGTCACCAATCCGGCGGACAGTGTGATGCGGATGCCGGATCTGGTTGGATTGCCGGTGAAGAAAGTTACGGCGCTGCTGAGTCATGTCGGCGCGAAATTCCATATCCGGGGGACCGGGCGAGTGGTGGCAACGTCAATAGCGGCGGGGGAGCCATTCGATCCCAAAGTGCCGGTCAACGTGGAATGTCAATCGATCTGAAGGGTGCATGAAACTAAACGAATTGGTAGCTGAGGTTGAAGGCGCGATCATCACCGGGAACGGTGAGGTAGATATCGAAAATCTCGAGTACGATTCGCGACAGATCCGTCCGGGGTCGCTATTCATGGCGGTCAAGGGATTCAAGGAAGACGGGTACACTTATGTGACGCAGGCACTGCAGAACGGCGCGGTGGCGGTGATGGGAGAGCGAGAAGGGGCCGAAGGGGCCGCGGTCCATGTGCAGGTGCCGGATATCCGGAAGGCGATGGCGGATGTATCCGCGCGCTTTTACGGCTACCCCGGGATGCGGATCAAAGTGTGCGGCGTGACCGGCACCAATGGAAAGACGACGACCTGCAACCTGATCAAGAAGATCATGGAAGCGCGAGGAAAGAAAGTCGGCCTGGTGACCTCGTTGTTGTACGATACCGGCGATGAGCAGTTTGTGGCATATCGGACGACGCCGGAGTCGCTGGATATGCAGCGGTTGCTGTTTTTGATGCGGAAGAATAACTGTGTGAATGCGGTAATAGAGACCTCGTCGCACGCGCTGGCGCTTCACCGGGTGGACAATATCAATTATCGGGTGGCAGTGTATACGAATTTGACGCGGGACCATCTCGATTTTCATGGAACGATGGAAGATTACTACCAGGCGAAAGCGATGCTGGTGCAGAAGCTTCAGGGGCCGATGAGTTACGCGGTGATCAATCTGGATGTGCCGGAGTTTCACCAGTTGTTCGGTGAATTGAGCGGACCATTCATCGCCTACTCGCTGGGAAATAAAGAAGCGGATGTGTATGCCGGTGATTATGAGATCAAGCCGGACAAGACCATATTCGACCTGGTGACGCCGATGGGGACGCGGACGGTGTCGTTCAGACTGCCGGGGCAGTTCAATTTGATGAATGCACTGGCGGCGGCGGCAGGCGGGTTGGCGGCGGGGATCGACCTGGATACGGTGGTGAAGGGGTTGGAAGACGCGGAGCCGATACCGGGGCGCTTCAACTATGTCGAGATGGGTCAGCCGTTTGCGGTGTATGTCGACTACGCTCACACACCGGATGCGATCGAACGGTTATGTGAAGCCTCGCGCGGCGTGATGAAGCGCGGGCGAATACTGTTGATGTTTGGGTGCGGCGGAGATCGCGACACGGGGAAACGTCCGCTGATGGGAACCGCGGCGACGACCTTTGCGGATCATGTGGTGGTGACTTCGGATAATCCGCGCACGGAAGATCCGCTGGAGATAATCGAGATGATCAAGCCCGGACTGAAAGGGCACAATTACGAAATACATGCGGACCGTCGCGGGGCGATCGCGGCGATCCTGGCCAAGGCACGTCCGGGTGATGTGGTACTGCTTGCCGGTAAAGGGGCAGAACGGTACCAGGAAATCAACGGAGTAAAGCACGAGTTCGATGATGCCACCGAGGCAAAGCGGGCACTCGAACAACTCGGATATACCGGCGCAGTCGCCACAGAGGGACGTTGATCAGTTTGCGATTCGACCAATTAGCGCAGATGACCGGTGGCAGGTTACAGACCGCCGGAAGTGGAGAACGGACATTTGCCGGAGTCTCCATTGACAGCCGCACGCTCAAGGCGGGCGAGTTGTTCATTGCGTTGCGCGGAGAGCGAGTCGACGGGCACAATTTTATCGCACAGGCGATCGAGCGCGGCGCGGCGGGATTGATGACGGAGTTGTCATTCCAGGGTCCGGCGCTGACGAGTGATGTCGCGATCGTGGCGGTGCCGAACAGCCATGAAGCGATGATGTCGCTGGCGCGGCAGTATCGGGATATGACCTCGGCGAAGGTGGTCGGTATCACCGGTTCGAACGGGAAAACGACAACGAAAGAGATCACCTATACCCTGTTGAGCGCCGTAGACAAGGATGTCTACCGCTCTTCAGGGAATTTGAATAATCTGTTCGGGATGCCGCTCGCGATCATGGCGATGCCGAAGGAGACGCGGGTGGCGGTGCTGGAGATGGGGATCTCGCAGCCTGGTGAAATGACCAAGCTGACGCAGATCGTCCGTCCGGACCTTGCGGTGATCACCAATATCGGCGCGACCCATCTGGAATTTCTTGGATCACTCGAAGGGGTGGCCCGGGCCAAGCTGGAGATGGTGGCCAGTTCATCGCCGGAGATACCGGTGATCATCAATGCGGATGATCCGGTGCTGACGAGAGAGATCAGCATGTACCGGGATAACTACATCACGTTTGGGATCACGCACGCGGCGACATTCGAGCCGGAGAAGATCCAGCGCCAGTCCGATGGAACGGCGATTGTGACGATCGAAGGACACCGCTTCCGGTTGCCGCTGTTCGGAGAACACCAAGTTTACAATTTGCTGACTGGGTACGCGGTGGCACGGACGCTGGGATATGGTTTTGACGCGGTTGACACCGAAGCGATCCAGTTTGTGACGGCGCCGATGCGCGGTCAGACGGTGACGCAGCGGG
The DNA here is from genome assembly GCA_016708025.1 of bacterium. Lineage (NCBI taxonomy): Bacteria > bacterium. Next base: position 92,161 of record JADJGQ010000004.1, read on the forward strand.
GAGTGACGTTTATTGTCGACTGCTACAATGCGAATCCGGAATCGGTGCGGCTTGGGCTGAAATCATTTGCGACGATGGAGACAAGCGGACGCCGGATCATCATTCTCGGAGATATGCTGGAGCTGGGCGCACAGGCGCAGGAATATCATCGACAGATCGGGGCATTGCTGGCGCAGCAGCCATTTGATCTGGCGGTCGGCGTGGGACCATTGGCGAAGTCGATCATCGGGTCCGCCGCCGAGGGTGGCGCGCCAAAAGAGAGATTACAGCATTTCGGCGATGCATCGACTGCCGCAAAAGAGCTGGTTGGCATGTTCAAGTCCGGCGATTTGGTGTATATCAAGGGGTCGCGCGGAATCGGGTTGGAGCGGGTTTTCAATGAGTTTACCGGTGAAGGAGCAGGGCACTAATGTTCTACTACTTCCTGGTGCCGCTCACCGAATATTTCAGCGGATTCAATCTGTTCCGCTATATCACGTTCCGGACGGCCGGGGCAACCATCACGGCATTGCTGATCTGTTTGATATTCGGGCCTTTGTTCATCAAGTGGCTCCAGAAAAAGCAGATCGGCGAAGAGATCCGCGTAGATGGACCGCAGAGTCATAAGAAAAAAGCTGGCACGCCGACGATGGGCGGGATCATCATCCTGACCGGTATCATATTGCCGACGCTTCTCTGGGCGAACCTCTCTAATTTCTACGTCTTGATGTGCTTGTTAGTGACGATCTGGTTGGGGGGGCTGGGGTATCTGGATGATTATTTCAAGGCGATCAAAAAGCAGAAATCGGGATTGGTCGCGCGGAAGAAATTTGCCGGGCAGATCGCATTGGGAGTGATCTTTGCATTGGCTCTGGTGTATCTCGCTCCTGAGGGACGATACGACGGTACAACCTCGATCCCATTTTTCAAGAATTTCGTTTTCAATCTGGGGATACTGTATATCCCGTGGATCGTTTTTGTGCTGGCGGGGACCTCGAATGCGGTGAACCTGGCGGATGGGCTGGATGGGTTGGCGATCGGTCTGATCGGGATCTGCTTCATGGCGTTCACGGCGATCGTGTATGTAACGGGTCGACTTGATTATTCGAATTATCTGCAGATCGATTATCTGCCGGGGACGGGAGAGCTGACGGTCTTTTGCGGCGCGGTGCTTGGGTCGGCGCTCGGATTCTTGTGGTTTAATTCGCATCCGGCGCAGGTCTTCATGGGGGATACCGGCTCGCTGGCATTGGGCGGCGCGCTGGGGGCGATCGGAATACTGCTGAAGAAAGAATTATTGCTGGTGATCGTAGGAGGCGTGTTCGTGGTGACCGCGCTCTCAGTGATCATCCAGGTATTGTCCTATCGGTATCGCGGCGGGAAGCGGGTTTTCAAAATGGCGCCGCTCCATCATCATTTCGAATTATCCGGGTGGCATGAAAATAAAGTGGTGATCCGGTTCTGGATCATGGGGGCGTTGTGCGCGTTGTTGACGCTCGCGACGTTGAAAATACGATGACGTTAGAAGAGAAGATCAGAGGAAGACGAGTCGGTATTCTCGGGATGGCGCGTTCCGGCGTGGCCTCGGCGATCCTTGCGAAGCGCAAGGGAGGGAAGCCGTTTGTCTCAGATAATGCTCGGGCGGAGTTGTTGAGCGAGCCGATCGCGCGCCTGCAGAAGGCGGGGATCGAGTTCGAGGTGGGCGGGCATACCGACCGGCTGCTCGGCTGCGACTATATAGTCGTTTCGCCGGGTGTGCCGTTGACGATGGAGATGCTCAAGCGAGCACGCGCGGCCAACATACCGATCTTTTCAGAGCTTGAATTTGCCGCGTGGTTCTGCGCGGGACAAATCGTGGCGATCACCGGCACGAACGGCAAGACGACGACGACGTCACTGACGGGCGAGATATTCAAGGCGGCGGGTGTGCCGACGTATGTGTGCGGCAATATCGGCGTGGCATTTACGGATATTGCCGATCAGGTGCCATCGAATGGTGTCGCGGTGGTGGAAGTTTCCAGTTTCCAGTTGGAGACGGTGGCGGATTTTCGACCGAAAGCGTGCGTGATCCTGAATATCACGCCGGATCATCTGGATCGGCATGGTTCGATGGATGGATATAAGCGGGTGAAGTACCGCATCACGGAGAATCAGGGGCCGGAAGATTATTTCATTGTCAATCGGGATGATGAGATCCTGATGACCGATCCGGCGCAGACGCAGGCGACAAGACTGCAGTTCTCGATCAAAGATGATATCGCGGCGAATACGTTCGTGCGAGATGGCGCGCTCTGGATACGATTCAAAGGGCGCGAGACTAAAGTGATCGCGACGGATGAGATAACGATACAGGGGCCGCACAATCTGCAGAATGCGGCGGCGGCGGTGTCGCTGGCGATGACGCTCGATATTCCAGTGAGCGCGATGGCGCAGGCATTAAAGTCATTCCCCGGAGTGGAACATCGGCTGGAGAAAGCCGGAGTGGTGGCGGGAATCACGTTCATCAATGATTCCAAAGCGACAAATGTTGATTCGGTGGTGGTGGCGATCCGTTCGATGCGGACCCCGACCTATCTCATTATGGGTGGGCGGCACAAAGGGGCGCCGTATACGCCGATCATCGAGGTCGGCAAGCCTATGATCCAGGGCGTGATCGCGATCGGCGAATCGCGCGAGAAGATATTCAACGATCTGGGGAAAGCATTCCCGGTCAGTTTTGCGGCAACGCTCGAAGAAGCGGTACACAAAGGATTTGAGATGGCGCATCCGGGGGAGACCGTGCTGTTGTCACCGGGGTGCTCCAGTTTTGATATGTTCGAGAATTTTGAACATCGCGGGCGCGTCTTCAAGGAGACGGTCGCATCGCTCAGAAATGGAAAGAAGAAGAGTGAGTCAGTCGGTCGCTAAACCTCGTTTTGACGAGACGTTGCTGTTTCTCTATCTGGGGATAGTGGCGTTTGGCCTGATCATGGTCTATTCGACGTCATCGATCATGGCAGATGGCCGGTTCGGCTCGCATTTCCATTTCCTCAAGCAGCAGGCGGTCTGGATGGTGGTGTCGCTGTTGATGATGTTCGCGATATTCCGGATCGATCTGCAGAGATGGGCGGCGCTTTCAGTGCCAGCATTGTTTGTCACGTTTATCCTGTTGGCGTTGGTTTTTTTCATGCCGGCACGCAACGGAGCGCACCGCTGGCTGATGCTTGGGCCGATGACGTTGCAACCATCGGAGCTCTTCAAGTTTGTCACGATCTACTATCTGGCGTTTTCGTTGTCGAATCCAAAGCGAGATCTGAATTCGATTCGGCAGTTGATGTTGCCCTACGGTCCGCTTCTGGGGGCAGGATTAGGATTGATCCTGCTTGAACCAAATTTGGGAATGACGATTTTGGTGTTCTTCACGGCGCTGGGGATATTTTTCCTGGCGGGACTTCGAATCAAGCATATCCTGGCGGCGGCGCTTCCGCTGGTGGCGACGGCATCGTTTGTAGTGTTTGTGATCGGATACAAGAAAGCGCGAATTCTTGACCATATCGCGGCGGTGGTTGATCCGTTGCAAGGGAGTTATCAGGTCAAGCAGTCGGCATTGACACTTGGCGCGGGGGGGCTGCTTGGTACCGGACTTGGCGAGGGGAGACAGAAGCTGTTTTTCCTGCCGTATCCGCACACCGATTTCATTTTCAGCGCCACGGGTGAAGAGATCGGATTCATCGGATTGGTGGTGTTGTTGATCGGGCTGTTTTTCATCCTCTGGCGTGGATTCAAGATCGCGGCGGCACAGCCGGATCGATTTGGCTATCTGATGGCAGCCGGGACAACCTGGTCGCTCTTCATCAATATGGCGGTTAATATCGGCGTGGTGACGGCGCTCATTCCGGTGACGGGGCTTCCGCTGCCGTTCATTTCATACGGTGGGTCATCGCTGCTGTTTTCCAGTTTGGGAATAGCTGTGCTTTTGAATCTGTCGCGACGGGTGGTGAGAGCATGACCACTGCGCGGCTGATCTTTGCCGGCGGCGGCACGGGGGGGCACTTGTATCCGGCGATCGCGATCGCGGATCGGATGAAAGAGATGCTGTCATCGAAAATGCCGGTGGAGATCATCTTTGTCGGGACGAAGCGCGGGATCGAGTACCGGGTGCGTGAGACGCTGGGCTATCCGTTACATCTGATAAATATCCGGGGGATAGCGCGTTCATTTACGTTCTCGAATCTGGCGGTGCCGTTTTTGATAGTCAGCGCGATGTTCAAGGCGAATGCGCTGGTGAAAAAGTTTGCGCCGCATGTGGTGGTGGGGACCGGCGGATATGTTTCATGGCCGGTGCTGAGAGCGGCGAGCGGTCAGAAGATCACGACAGTGTTGCAGGAGCAGAATTCATTTCCGGGCGTGACGACGCGTCAGTTGGCGCCGAAAGCAACACGGATATATCTCGGATTCGGTAAAGCATCGGAGATGCTCAAGACGAGTGGAGAGATGATCGTGACCGGGAATCCGGTGCGCGCGAATATCTCCAAGGGGGATCGCGCGGAAGCGATGAAGGCGTTCGGGCTTGATCCGAACAAGAAAACGATTTTGGTGATCGGTGGAAGTCAGGGGGCGCGGAGTGTGAATCAGGCGGTGCTGCAGGGATTGCAGAAGTCGGTTCTGCCTGATGGGTATCAGTTGCTGTGGCAGACGGGCAAGAGGGATTACACGGAGGTATCCGCGGCTGCGGGTGCAAAGGCGAAAAGTCACGCCCTCTTCCCGTTTGAATCACGCATGGAGTTGGTGTACGCGGCGGCGGATGTGGCGATCGCGCGCGCCGGGGCGATCACGCTGGCAGAGATAGAAGCGTGCGCGATACCATCGGTCTTGATCCCGTATCCGCATGCGGCGGGAGATCACCAGCGGAAGAACGCAGAGGAGTTTGCGCGTCAGGGGTATGCCACGGTGATCGATGAGAATGAACTGGCGGGGCACGATCCGTTGAGTGAAGCGGTCGCGCTGATCAGTTCCGGCAAAGCGGCGCAGATGCGCACGGCGATGCGGCAGGCGAATGAGAAGAGAAGTCCGGCAGTCGACATAATTGCGAATGATATTGTGAACCTCGTAACCATGGCGATGCAGCCGGGAGCGGTGAGTGACCATAGAGCAATTGACAACAAAGGCCGTTAACCGGTTTCAGAGTGATAAAGTAATGTTTGGTCGATTCAAGAAACTGCATTTCGTCGGAATAGGCGGCGCGGGGATGTCCGGCATCGCGGAGATATTGGTCAACCTGGGGTACCAGGTGAGCGGCTCGGACAGTAATCCGAGCGAGATGACCGAATATCTGGCGAAGCTCGGGATAACGATCCAGAACTCGCATGTCGCCGAGAATGTCGAGGGGATCGATGTGGTGGTTATCTCATCGGCGATCAACCCGAATAATCCGGAAGTGCAGGAAGCGCGGCGTCGCGGGATCCCGGTGATCAAACGAGCCGAAATGCTCGGCGAATTGATGCGGCTGAAGTTTTCTATCGGCGTCGCGGGGACGCACGGCAAAACAACGACGACTTCGATGATCGGCCGGATATTGCAGCATGCCAACCTGATGCCGACGCTGATCGTCGGCGGTGTGGTAGCAGAACTGGGGACCGGCGCGGCGCTTGGTACCGGTGATTACCTGGTGGCTGAGGCGGATGAATATGACAAGTCGTTTCTCGCAATGTTCCCGAGTATGGCGGTGGTGCTGAATGTCGAACCGGATCATCTCGAGTGCTACAACGGGATGGAGGATCTGCTTGGGTCATTCCTGACGTATATCAACCGCGTTCCGTTTTACGGCTCGGCGATCATTTCGGCGGATGATCCGAATATTCAGTCGTTCCGCGGCAAGATCAGCCGTCCGTACGCGACGTTTGGATTTAGCAATGACGCAGATTATCGCGCGGTGAATATCACGCTGGAGCCGAGTCGGACAATGTTCTCGGTTTATCACAAGCAGGATCTGCTGGGGGATATCATCCTTCGGGTGCCAGGGAGACATAATGTCGCGAATGCGCTGGCCTCGATAGCGGCCTGTCGCGAGCTGGATGTGCCGTTTGCGCCGATAGCCGATGCACTGCGGGATTTCCGCGGAGTGGGTCGTCGATTCGAGCAGATAGCCGAGGTGAATCGGATACTGGTGATCGATGATTACGCGCATCATCCGACAGAGATCAAGGCGACATTGAGCGCGGCGAAAGATGTCTATCCGGACCGTCGGATCATAGCCATTTTCCAGCCGCATCTGTTCAGCCGTACGCAGCAGTTTGCATCGGAGTTCGCGCAGGCATTGGCGCTGGCGGACCAGGTGATCCTGACGGATATCTATCCGGCGCGCGAACAACCGGTCCCGGGGGTTACCTCAGAGTTGATCCGAAAAGAAGCAGAGAAGATCGGCGCGAAACAGTTCCAGTGTGTTGGAGTCAAAGAGAACGCGCTGGACGCGGTGGTGAAGATGGCGCAACAGGGAGATGTGATCATTACGATCGGCGCCGGTTCGATCACGCATATCAAACATCTGATCGTGGAGAAGATCAAGGCTCTCTAAGAGAGTCGTGAGCAGGGAAGCTCGTCATGTTCAGTAAAGAGATCCGTGTTTTGTTGGGAATGATAATCGTCTGCGGTGCATCGGCAGTCGCGCTGGTGCAGTACACGGATATTTGTCGACTCAACGCGGTGACGATCAACGGCGAGAAGGTACGTCGGGTCGAGGATCTCGGGCTGTTGGCGACCAAGCCGATCGTCTTCCAGCCGGTGGATAGCCTGGCGGATGCATTGATGACGCGTCGCGGGATCACCAAGGTAGATATCGACTACAAGCTTCCCAATTCGATACGCATCACCACCAATGAGCTTGAACCGGTCTGCTATCTATTGGACAGCAAGACGGGGATCATCTATGGCGTTGAGGAATCCGGTCGCGTGGTGCCGTGTGAATTGCAGGGGATCGACTGGAACGCTCCGCTTTTCACCGGTGTGGCGGTAAAGCGATTACATGAGTATCCGCCCGATGGGCGCGTGATGCAGATCCTGAATCAGATGCGTCGGCTGAAAGAGACCGAGCCGCGGCTGTATCGCGAGATAGAAGAGATCGATCTGAGCCGCACTGAATATGCGACACTGGTTCTGGCGAACAAGCCGTACCGGTTGAAACTTCAGTCGGAAGAGTTTGCCGAAAAGTATATCGGCTTCGATCAGTTCATGATGACGTTTCGTCCTGAGACGGACAGCGTCACCTCGTTCGACCTGACGTACACCGATATGATCATTCGGCAGGGGTATACCGAGCCGAAGGAAAAGCCGGTGATCGATACCTCTGAAGTGAATGACAAAGCGGCGATCATCGATGATGCGGATATGCTGCAGGCCTCGATCAGCAATGAGATAGTCAATAAACGGCAGGCGGCGGTAACACCGGCGAAAAAGCCGGCCGCAAAGTCGACTGCATCGGCGGTCTCCAAGAAAAAGTCGACCGGCAAAAAGAGTCCGGCTGTCACGAATAAGAAGAAGAGTTCTACAGGAGCGAAGGGGAAAACGACCAGCTCCAAGAGTGGCACGACGAAAAAGAGCACATCGGGCAAAACCACAACGAAAGGCGCCAAGCGTGGCTGATGAACAGATCATAGCGGCGCTGGATATCGGGACGACCAAAGTGGTCGCTCTGGTTGGCGAGATGGATGAGCGTGGCGGCATCTATGTGATCGGCCATGGAATCTCACCGGCAGAGGGACTTCGCCGTGGTGTCGTGGTGGACATGGACAAGACCGTGCGCTCGATCCAGAAAGCGGTTGAAGATGCGCAGATGGTATCCGGAACGGTGATCGATCGGGTGACGGTCGGGATCGCCGGAGAACATGTGCGGTCGATCAACAGCCATGGTGTGGTGGCGGTGAGCCGCTCGGATAAAGAAGTAACGCCGGCGGATGTGCAAAAGGCAATTGAAGCGGCGCGAACGGTGGCGATACCGGCTGATCGCGAGATCATCCATGTCATTCCGCAGGAATTTTCCGTGGATGACCAGAATGGCGTGAAAGATCCGACGGGGATGTCAGGAGTGCGGCTCGAAGTGGAAGCGCATATCGTGACTGCCTCGGTGACGACGGCGCGGAATATCTATCGCGCACTGGAGCGTTGCCGCCTGGGAATCGACCATATCGTGCTGGAGTCGCTCGGATTGGCGAATATCCATCTGACACCGCGTGAAATGAACACCGGGGCAGTGATAATAGATATCGGCGGGGATATCACGAATATGGCGCTCTTTTATGATGGGGCGATCCGGAGTACGGCGGCGATACCGCTGGGGTCACGGAATGTGACGAACGATATCGCGATCGGATTGCGGACGACGCTCGATCAGGCGGAAGAGCTGAAGATCGGCTATGGCGCGGCGCTGGCCTCGATGGTCGATCCGGAAGAGATGGTGAATGTGACGGGAGTGGGGGGGAGAGCGAGCCGGGATATCTCGCGCAATGTGCTGGCCTCGATCGTTGAGCCGCGGATGGAAGAGATCCTTTCGCTGATCGCGCGCGAACTGAAGAAGATCGGGCGGAGTGACAATATCGCGGCGGGGATGGTGTTGACCGGGGGCGGGTCGATGTTGCCGGGGACGGTTGAATTGGCGGAGCAGTTGTTTGATGTGCCGGTCCGACTTGGGCAGGTCAAAGGGCTGACGCATGTACCCGACGAACTGAATTCAGTCCGTTTTGCGACGGCGCACGGACTCTTGTTGTACGGATTTGCGAACGAAGCGAATGCAGCAACCTCGAGCGGCGCCGTCAAAGGGTGGTGGAAGCGGATCGAGGGCTGGATCACGAAACAGTTTTAGGAAACAGGAACAGGTTAAGCGCTAGAGAGGAACCAATCATGCTGGAGAGCAAACATCAGTTCAACCTGGCGGCCGATTATGTCGGCTACGCCAACATCAAGGTCGTCGGTGTGGGAGGCGGCGGCGGGAATGCGATCAATCGGATGATCCAGAACAATCTGCGCGGCGTGGAATTCATCGCCATCAATACCGATGCGCAGGTGCTGGATCAGAGCATGTCCGAGAAGAAAATTCAGATCGGTCGCGAGATCACGAACGGTCTTGGCGCCGGAGCGAATCCGGATGTCGGCCGGAAAGCGGTGGAAGAGTCGCGCGCCGAGGTGATGCGCGAGATCGGCACGCCGAACCTGGTCTTCATCACCGCCGGTATGGGTGGTGGCACCGGAACCGGCGCCGCTCCGGCTGTGGCTGAATTGGCCAAGCTGTCGGGTGCATTGACGGTAGCTATCGTCACGACGCCGTTCCGGTTCGAAGGAAAGCAGCGGATGAACCGCGCTGAGTCCGGATTGGCGGAGTTGAAAAGCAAAGTTGATACGCTGATCACGATCCCGAATGAGCGGCTGCTGTCGATCGTCGACAAAAAGACGACGTTGTCGGATGCCTTTGCGACCGCCGATGAAGTGTTGCACCAGGCGACCAAAGGGATATCGGACCTGATCACGATCCCCGGATTGATCAACTGCGATTTTGCCGATGTCCGCACAGTGATGCGTGAGATGGGTGATGCGTTGATGGGGACCGGTTCGGGCAAGGGAGAGGATAAAGCAAGTGAAGCGGCCCGCGAGGCGATCTCATCGCCGTTGTTGGGTGATGTATCGATCAGAGGCGCGCGCGGCGTGCTCATCAATGTGACCGGCGGCGAAGATATGACGCTGTTTGATGTCAATACGGCGACCTCGCTCATCTACGAAGAAGCGGGCGACAGTGCGAATATCATCTTCGGGGCGGTGATCGATCCGACGATGAATGATGAAATGCAGGTGACGGTGATCGCGACCGGACTTGGCGAAGAGATGCCGAAAGCGAAGCCGGTTCTGGTCGAAGAGAAAAAGCCGGAGCCGGTTCGTCCGGTGGCCCAGGCTGTACCGGCCGAAGAGATGTCGTTGTTTACGCAGCCGACGGTGAATCAGCCGATAGAGCAGGTTGCTCCGCCGGCGCCAGTTGTGCCGCCCGCGCCGAAAGCGCCGATGGCTCCGCCTGCACAGCCGGTGTTCGACGCGCCGAATTATTACGCGCCGTTTGCGGATGAAGGTGTGACCGGGCCGGTTGAGGAAGTGGAAGAAGAGATGGCGACGGTGTCACCATCGGTGCCGGAATACACGCCGGAATCAGGCAACGGGAATGGTCATGGAAACGGAAATGGAAATGGCCATGCCAATGGAAATGGACATTCGAACAAGTATCGTGTGCCGAACTTCAGTGAAGATGACCGGACTATCCCGGCGTATTTACGCAGACTGAGAGGTCAGCGCTAACGCCGAGATAGCACGACATAAAAATGTTGATCCACCCTGATCAACTCGTAGCGTAACTGCTACTGTATTTTGGTTCCTCCACAAGCCGTCGGTTCAACTACCCTACCGACGGCTTTATTATTTGTGGGCGAACGGGTCGCCCTATTGGCGGCAGTCTACACTATTGTGCGGGTTTTACAACGGGAGATTTTACCCACCCGGCTAAGTTGTTGGGGATAAGCAAGATATTTTTATGGTGGGCTGGGCAAGCGGGTTGCGGTAGAAGGGGGAGTATCCGGGCTAACAGCCGGATACACAGCTCTTACTGAGCTGGGTGACAACTCCTCCCTCCTTGTGCTATAGGATAGTAGATGTGTCGAATACCGCCGGGTCGCTCCCCCCGGCGGTTTGTTTTTGCCCATCAGCGCCATCTATCAGAAAGCCATGACTGCGTGTCTTTACGGTGGGCGGGCGAGGGAATTGACAAATTGGACTCAATAGGTATATTATACCTTACGGTTCGCGGCCGAATTCTCAGACGAACACAACCAATAAACATAGGCGAAACGTCATGAAGTCATTACGTCCGGGCATAGGTGCGACCCTGATTGCCTTCATCATTCTTCTGGCCTGTTCATCCGACAAGAATCCAGTTTCGCCAAAACCGCCGGATAATCCGGTGGTGCTCGACACCGGTGGGATTTCCCAGATCCCTGGGAACTCGTCGGATACAGCCGCAAAAGTCCTGCCGGACATCCCTTGTCATCCCGCACCGCAGGATCAGATGGATGATGATGGATTTATGCGGACGCGGTTGAGCGCGAGCTGCATCCAGAGGCGACCCTGGGGGAACTAAACGCGGCGCTGCACTCGAACAGGCGGTGGTGACATTTGCCAATCCCAGGGAAGTTGATCTGGCGTTGCGAATTCCGGAAGTGGTCTGATGAGACGCGAAGCGAACTCAGTAGCGGCACGACTGATGGCGACAGGAGCGTTTTTGGCGGTATTCCCGGAACGCGGCAGGGCTGATGGTGGAGGATATCCTCGCACCCGGCACGGACTATACGACGTGGGAGTATTTGACACGCATCAAGATGCCGGCGGCATGGAACGCCAGAGGTTTGGCGGAGCGGCTGGGCGAACAAGTGACGGTGCTGGTGGCAGACAAGTATGCCTCACCGAACAGGCATAGCGATATACCCGCGCAGAGGTTCCTGTCGACATCGGGAACGTATGAGAACACACCGTTGTCGAGCGGGAGTATTCCGGGGAATCATGGTTTCCATGTGTGCGGAATTCTGGCTGCCTCGCTGGATGGTGACCAGGGGACCGGTGCCCATCCAGGGAATGCGGTCCTGCTTGATCTTCAGTCCTTGTCGGTGGGAGGGCAGTTGTTTCGTGAAGTCATAGACAACCTGCGGGACCAGCTTCCGACCACAGGGCGATTCCTGGTCAACACCTCACTGGGATATAATTCGACGATTAGCGAATTTTCAAAACTACAGCGCGCGTATGATGCGATCTACTGGCGAGCATATTGCGGCGCCGCACCAGGATCGATTTCTTCATTGTACGTCGGCGGGGAACAGGGGGCAACAATCCGACGATACGCGGTTCTCCCATTGGAACTCACCGTTCACGATGGCATCTCACTTCGCGACCCCACAGGAGATGGCACCCATAGGCGATCACACGGTGGCAGAAGTGGCCAATCTGGTACTGTACGCGCAGCAGGTTTACGCCAGTACTCCGTCGGCGCAGAGTCCTCTGACCAATGTCGTCGTTGTGGGGAACAGTGATTATGCTGGTGCCAAAGCGCCGGAATCATGTGAACCGTCAGATGTGCGGGTTCTCGGAGACGATATCTACAATGTCTGCGCAGTGGCGGAGATAGCCGGCGGCGATGCCGGGTGTCAGGTGGAGACTGGTGAGTTGCGTGCGAAATACAGCGGTACGTCGATGGCGACACCCCAGGTCACGGGATTGGCCGCCTACCTCTGGAATCTCAGACCGGAACTAACGGTGAGTGAGGTCATATCGACCATCATTAACAACTTCCATGAAACTGATCCGATGATCCCGGGTCGGGTCGATGCTTATCAGTGCGTGACGTCGCTGGATCACAGTCTGGCGGATAGTCCAATTCGCCGTGAGCTTTTTGATGTTGCCGGGACAACTCCGGTTCCTGGAAGCAATCGATCGTTCGATGAGAACGATTTGCAATTGTATTTCGACCAGTTCAGGGCGATCCAGGAGGCTCGTGAGAATCAGACCGGCAGGACTTACGATAACTCCCGCTATGACTTGAACGGCAATGGTATTACCACGATCGATTCGCTGTGGATCGATTACGAAACCCAGAGATTCGATCTGGATGTCAATTCGCCGCCCTATTATGCGCTTGAAGTGGCCCAGACAATTGAAAGGCAGAACATCAAGTACAATGAGACCGAACTTTCTGATCTGGATATTCTCTGCTACTATGCCTATTCGCCGCTCTACAGCGGCGACGAACAGAAGCGGACGGAACTCTGTCTGCCGTGCCTTGGGGAGTTCGAACTTCAACTCAACATAGCGAATGAAATACACACTGGACAGCCGGAACTGCTGACAGTCAAGTTAGTGCGCAAGCCATCGGCGGATGTAACACTCAACGCTCCTGGAGTTACCATCACTGTCGACGTACTGGATGGCGTTGCGTCGATACCCGAAGGAACGACCGACAACAATGGTGAATTCACCACTGAAATAAGCGCCGACGGAACACAGCAAGAAGTCGAAATTCACGTGGAGGCGTTCTTGAATGATGTGTTGGTTGATTCGCTGACTATTGCGCCGAGTGTGGTAGCGGAGGCGACAGTGACGATAACCGATTGGAATTTATCTTACAAGTACTCTCATTTCGTTCAAGAGTGGGATGGTACTGTAGTCATTTGCGACCGAATAGACAACGAGGATGTTGTTCAGCTTCCACTCATTGGTCACAGTGAAAACGCGTTTGCCTCCCAAGCCGGGCCATGCACAACGGATGAAGGTGCGACCTGCAACCTGATGCTCGACGCAAATTATCAGACCGACGGGACTGCAACTGATAATGGGTCCTCAGCAGTCTTGTCTCATTCTTTTTACTCAAATCATTCTGGATCCGCCAAACCAAGTACTTGGCGATCAACAGGGTGAAGTCAGTACAAAAGAAACCGTGGTGATCCTCTTTGAAATCAAGGGGAATTGGATGCAGGTAGATTTGCAAGCCACTATGAATGTCGTTGCTTATGCCCCCAAATTCACTTTCCCCCGACAGTCCTTCGTCTATAACGTTCTCGAATACTCCATTGAGGACGCTACACAGCCGCCTGGAAACGGCGCTCTCTTCTTAACGGCCAATAGTGGATCCGGGAGTAATCAATATGCACCGTTCCTACCGCCAGGGAAATACCGCCTTGCGTTTACACTGGAGAATTACCTGTATTTGTATAACCAAAAGAACTTTTTGCCTCATCTTTCAAATGCAGAATGTGAGATTGGTGTCGATATAACTGTGACAATTACCTCTCCTTCAGGAGGTTGATCGGAGACGATCTTGCGGATGAGGTGCGATGAATAGCGAGGTCACGTTGTAATGAAGTAGCTTGCTTCGCCCAGCAACTCGTCACCCTTCGACTGCGCTCAAGGCGACGAGCGAATGGGATCGCAATGACGGTGGAAAGCAAACGGCAGACGGGGACGTCTGCCGCTCAAAGTGTCAGTAGCATTCGAGATTAGGATGCCAGCTTTCGCTGGCATGAGGCGGTAAAGTCCTGCTACTGCTCGAAGACGATCTTGCCGCCGAGGATCGTCTTGAATGTCTGACCCGACAGCTTCCAACCGATAAACGGAGAGTTGTTCGATTTCGAGAGGAACTTGTCTCCCTTCACCGTCCACTTCTTCTCCGGATCAATGATCGTAATATCCGCCACCGCGCCTTTCTTCAGTGTCCCACCCTGCAGGCCGAATATGCGCGCAGGATTGGCCGACATCTTTCTGATCGCATCGGTCCAGTCGAGATACCCTTTATCGATCAGACAGGTTTTCACCAGCCCAAGAGTCGTCTCAAGGCCGATCATCCCTGATGGCGCCTGGTCATACTCGCAATCCTTCTCTTCGGCAGAGTGCGGGGCATGGTCGGAGGCGATACAGTCGATAGTCCCATCGACCAGACCCTCGATGACGGCCATGCGGTCATCTTCGGTACGAATCGGCGGATTGACTTTCAGGTTGGTGTTGTACGCTTTGCCGATCTCGGTATCATTGAGCGCAAAATGATGCGGGCAGGCCTCAGTGGTGACATTCACGCCCTCGCGCTTGGCCTGACGGATAGCATCGATAGCGCGGCGAGTCGAGATATGCTGGATATGCAATCGTGCGCCGGTGAGGCGGCAGAGGGCGATATCGCGCAACACCGCGATCTCTTCGGCAACAGCGGGAGAGCCGCGCAGACCGAGGCGCGTTGATTCGAAAGACTCATTCATCACGCCAGGGCCGACGAGGTACTGATCCTCGGCATGCTGCATCACCACCAGATTGAACATTTTGGAATATTCAAGGGCGCGGCGCATGATATCCGGGTTCTGCACGTAGTGGCCGTCATCGGTGATCGCCACACAACCCATCTTGACCAGATCACCGATCTCAGAGAGTTCCTTGCCATCGATATTCTTGGTGATCGCACCAGCGACATACACTCGCGCAGAAGCATTCTTCGCGCGATCCTGCACGAATTTGACGGTCTCCTGATTGTCGATGCGGGGCGTGGTGTTCGGCATACAGCAGATGCCGGTATATCCACCCGCGGCCGCGGCCATGCAGCCGGACTCGATCGTCTCTTCATCTTCGCGACCAGGCTCGCGCAGGTGGACATGGATATCGATCAGTCCGGGGACAACCAGTTTCCCCTTGGCATCGATAACCTGCGACTTGTCGGCGGCTTTGATAGCCCGCTGGGTCTCGGCGGAGTCCTTCTCGACTGAGGAGATGAGGCCGTCTTTGATGAAAACGTGCCCTTCGTTGCCGAATCCCATTTCCGGGTCGAGGACGCGTCCGCCGGTGATGACAAAATCGAATTTTTGCTGCTCATGCTGCACCGCCCTCTTCTTTGCGACCGGAGAGCAGATAGAGAACTGCCATGCGGACCGCCTGACCATTGGTGACCTGTTCCAGGATGACCGAGCGATCGCTGTCGGCGACCTCGCTAGTGATCTCCACGCCGCGATTCATCGGGCCGGGGTGCATAATGGTGTAGTTTTTGTTGAGTCGTTTGAGTCGCTCTTTGGTCAGACCAAAGAGATTGGTGTATTCGCGCTGGGACGGGAAGAGGCCGGCCTGCTGCCGTTCCAACTGGATGCGCATGATATTGACGACATCGGCGCCATCGAGCGCTTCGTTCAGATCGGTGTAGACATCGACGCCGAACTTTTCGACATCGACCGGCAGCAGCGTCTGCGGACCGCAGACCGCAACCGAGGCGCCCATCGTTTTGAGTCCCCAGATATTGGAGCGAGTGACGCGGGAATGTTTGACATCGCCGACGAGCACTACGCGCAGCCCTTTGAGCTTGCCGTATTTCCGGCGGATAGTGAACATATCGAGCAGTCCCTGAGTCGGATGCTCATGGGTGCCATCGCCGGCATTGATGATGTTGGCTTCCATGCACTGCGTGAGATAGTACGGAGCGCCGACGGAGGCGTGGCGGACCACCACCATGTCGATCTTCATCGCTTCGATATTCTGCACCGTGTCGCGCAGCGATTCACCCTTTTTCACCGATGAGGTGGAGGGTGAGAAGCTGACCGTGTCGGCGGAGAGACGCTTTTCGGCAAGCTCGAATGAGATGCGCGTGCGAGTGGAGGGCTCATAAAAGAGATTGAGCACTGTGATACCGCGCAGAGTGGGAAGTTTCTTTACTTCGCGGTCGAGGACCTCGCGGAACGATTCGGCGGTATCGAGGATCAGGTCGATATCGGATTTCGGCGCGCCCTCGAGCTGTAAAAGATGTCGGGAGGAGAGCTGGCTCATTTGCTTTTCCCTTTCTTTCCAGCGGGTGATTTGGTGGCTTTGGCAGGCTTGGCGGGTTTCGCGGCTTTGTCGTGGTTTTTCACGATATAGACGCGGTCGGAGCCTTCTTTTTCTTTCACTTCGAGCACGACCTGGTCGGATTTGGCGGTCGGGATATTGATGCCGACATAATCCGCCTTGATAGGGAGCTCGCGATGGCCGCGGTCGACGAGGACGGCGAGCTGGATCGTTTTCGGGCGGCCGAAATCGATGATCTGGTCGAGCGCGGCGCGGATAGTCCGGCCGGTGAAGAGAACATCATCGACGAGGATGATATTCCGTCCGGCGACATCGAAGAGGATATCGGTGCGCTGGACGATCGGCTGGTCATGTTTGGAGCGGACATCGTCGCGGTAGAGGCTGATATCCATGAGGCCGACCGGGACTTTGACGCCTTCGAGTTTTTCAAGAGTGGCGGCGATCCGTTTGGCGAGAAACGCGCCGCGGGTGAGGATGCCAATGATCGCGAGCGACTCGGCGCCGGAATTGTGCTCGAGGATCTCGTGCGCAATACGGGAGAGGGCCCGCTGGATCTTGGTATCATCCAGCAGCAGATCAGACTTATCTGACAGGGGCATTCGGATTCCTTTTGTGACCTCGCAGGATCACTTTAAAAGGTTGGTTTTTCTAGCTGGCGGGAAAATAGCGGATTGTGGGGCAGTGTCAAGGGCGGGGGGAAGAAAATGTAAGTGGTTGGGGGGAGAGGGGAAAGAAAAGGCGAAAGCACCATGAATGACGGGGCCCTCGGCCTCGATTAAACGGATCGGTGATATCCGCATTGCCTATTGCCAGACTGTGAACAATTCTATACAGGCAAGCAGAATCGCGCAGAACCAGAGACTCCCTGTCCGAAAATAGGTGGTTCCTAGAATCAATCCGATAGCCAAATAAGTGGGCCAGAAAATTGGAAGCACGTAGTAGTGCAGTAGAACAAATACTATAGCCCCAAGTGTGATCCGCATGAGACCCTTGCTGTCCTTTAGATTGGCTCGCTCTATAAGTTCAGCCGTGAAACCAAAAGAAATCCAGACAGTAATGAACGAAAGGAACGGCAGAACCACCATGACATGCCGCAAGAAAACAGAAAGTGGAGACGCAATTCTAAGGTCGAGAGAATACTTAGCTAGGAGAAGATCCGTGACAAACAAAACACCAATGACAGAGACGGCCGCAATACTCCAGGTGTAGAATGGCCGAGTATTGTGACCCAGTGGCGCTCTGTCCTTTCGCGCGGCATCAAACTTTGCTAAGGCCAACATCGGTGTCACTGTGGCCACGAGAAACGGAATGACATAGGACATCATGTATAGGATGCGAGAAATTGCAGTACCGGAGCCCGTTGCCAATTCGAACACACCTGCGTAAGGCCGTGCAGCTGCCATGAGCAGTGCGAGGACAAATCCAGTTATCAGAAATACGAATGGAGTCGAACTACCTTTCCACAGAAGCATAGTCATGCATAGTCCAAGAATGAATACGGAATAAAACGGCATGGAAACGCCCAATAGTGAATAGAACGGATTTGATGCACCCAACCAAGCAAGCGAAATGTAGTAGAATATGCATGTAGCAAAAAGCCAACCTACGCCAACTCCAATCGCAATCCTACGAGATGAAAACGGCACAAGAGTCAAGGTCGCAAATAACCCAAGCTGAGCAATTCCAAAAAGAGTACTGACGTCCACGAAATTTCCAGTCAATCAGTTAGTGCGTTGGCGAATTCACTGAATCTTATTCGCCAAGAAACGAGTACGATTTTGTGCTGTCAACTAATAGATCAGCAGCTCTCACATCTCGTCTCCGCTCGATGCGACAGGTTTATCCCACTGGTTTGAGATGTTCGGGGCGGGATGTAGAGAGAGATTTAGGGGGTTGCTTCGAAATCGCGGAGAGGGTATTTGTGTTGTAACAGGAGTGGTGGCCGCGATTTCTCGCAATGACGTTACCGCCAGTACGTGGTTGAGGAGTCTGGCCGGTTACAATCGAACCTTACGGAAATTGCCTATTGCCTCCCCAAGAGTCTTCGCCTCTTCTATGGTACACTCGCCCTTATCGGACATTGAGACACTGTATTTCATCAGGCGGCCATCGGTTTCGAACCAAATGTAGTAATCTATGAACCAGCGATGCAGTTTCGCTCGGTACTCAAGCCACCCATTGCCGATAGTATCAGGCAGCATTTCCAATTGCTTCTGCAATTCGGCGCGGTTCAACGTGCCGTTACCGGTAATTCCCTCCTTACCGAGACGTACCTGTAGCTTGACAAACGAGTCAGCATTCACGGCGTAGTGATATCCGAAGGGATCATAGAGAATTGCTGTTTCAAGAAAAAGTCTGGCAATGCTGTCTGCAGTTGCAAGAGTAACGGTTAGGTCTTGCGAAAGCACAAGGCGATTGAATTCGGCTTCAGCGTCGGCAAAGAGTCTGTACACACCACCAAGAGAGTCCACTGCCATCCGCGCAGGAGGGAAGTCGGCGGACCTTGGTGCTACTGTTATGCAACTTGTATCGACCACTAAGAATCTGACCCCAGGCAGAAGTTGCTGAGGTGTCTCTTCTATTCGAATGCAGCGGGGATTTGATGAAGGAAAAGTCTCCCTCACAATTGAGTCAAGAGGGAACGAGCTTGCCAATGATGCGAAGAAAATGAATAGTGTTAGGAACATTGCTCAATCTCCAAGACAAAGGTATGGGAATTCCATGGGAAGGGCAAGGGGGGAGTGGGCGGTCAAATTCACATCTCGTCTTCGCTCGATGCGACAGGTTTAGCTACGTGGTTTGAGATGTACGGGGCGGGATGAAGTGGGAGATACATGGGGTTGCTTCGAAATCGCGGAGGGGTGGGGAGGGCGGACTCAGAGGTCAAGTCATTCCGGGTACCATCCAAGTACGTCGAGACCCTTGATGGCAAGTATACAGATCGCTAACGCTACAGTGAACGCAAACAACGCGAGGTCAATTGCACGTGATTTCGGCACTTTCTTTATGGCACGTCGATAAGAGACAATTGAACTCACGATTGCGATAGAAAACACGCCAACGCCAATAATGAACTTATTCACTGCTGAGTACTCATTTCAAAGGTATGGAGCCTAGTTACAAATAGGGTCGCTATCTCCATTGGGATTGTAAAAGAATGAGGCGGTCGAGGCAAGAGGAGAGTGGGGATGTCGAAAAGTCTCGCATCTCGTCTTCGCTCGATGCGACGGGTTTGGCCACGTGGTTTGAGATGTTTGGGGCGGGATGAAGAGGGAGATTAAAGGGGTTGCTTCGAAATCGAGGAGGGGGGATTTGTGTTGTAACTCGGGGAGTGGCCGCGAATTCTCGCAATGACAGTCATAAGAAAAGGCGGGTTCGAAGACGGACCCGCCCTACAATGTCAGTGAGTGTCGAAACCCGCGCTTTGCGCATCGGCCACGCCGGCATCGGTTTCGACCTACAGGCTACAAGCTACCCGGCAGTTCTAGTTGCTGCGGGGGGTGCCGGGGGCCTCAGGAGCCTCAGGGGCTTCGGGAGATTCCGGAGGTTCGGGGGCGTCCAGATCGTCCATGTCAAACATGTCATCCATATCGTCCATGTTGCCCCAGTTGCGGTGCATGCCGTCCATGCGTCCCATTCCCTGCATACGACCCATACCCTGCATGCGGTCCATGCGCATTTCTTTCAGTTGGGTTTTCTGTTTGTCGGTCAGGACATTTTGAATAGCCTCGCGATGGCGGTACTGGGCCTTCTGCATATCGAGGCGCAATTTCGCCAGTTCATCCATAGCGGCGAAAATCTGAGTCTCAGACGCTTTGTCGTTGCGTCGAAGGTCAGCCATCTTGACTTGCGATTTTTGCATGGCGGCGCGACGGTCGATCTGCTCAAGACGGAAAGTGGTCATCATACCCTGGATCTTTTCTTTCTGAGCCTCGGTCATCTCGAGTTTGTCAGCGAGCATGAGCAGACGCTGGGCGCCATCGCCACGTCCCATCATGCCGTGGCCGCGCATCCCGCGTCCAGCTTTGGCGCGCGGAGCCATGCCATGTCCCATCCCCTGGCCCATGCCGGGGCCGGAGCCCATTTCACAATTGGCCTGACAGTTCTGGCCGCGGCCACCGGGTCCGGCAAAAGCGACGACTGCGGCGACCAGCACGAGGGCGGCGAGCAGTAAAAGAATCCGTTTCATACAATCCTCCTTAGCGGTTATTTAATTGTCTTCAGAGTCATCATCGTTGTGCGGCGGAGTCATCGGACCGCGGGGTCCGGGGCGACCGGGCATGCCGCGCACTTTTTGGATCATCTGTCGCTCGAAGCGTTGCAGGAAGATCCTCAGTTTGGCGCGCTGCACGACAGTGAGCGATTTGTCCGCCTCAGCTTTAAACTTCAGGCGTAACTGGTCGCGTCGGGTGTCCAGATCATCGAGTTGCGACAGTATCAGGCTGATCTGTTTTTCATCCCGCGTTTTCTTTTTGACCAGCGGTACCAGTTGGTCAGTCAGGGTGCGGGATTCGCGCTCTATTGCCTGGAGCTCTTTCATTTCATTGTCGAACAGGTCGCGCATGATCTTCTGCTGGTTTTCATCGAGATCCAGCATTTCGATCATCTTCTGCATGCGGAACTGCTGGAACTGACGGCCGCGTTTGTCGGACATCGGTGCGTCAAACGGCACGGGCGGTTCACCGGAGAGCGGATCAGTGCTGTCATCGTGGCCCATGCCATGGCCGGGAGGGGCGAGAGGCGGCTGGTGGTCCTGCGCGCCGGTCGGTGTGACTGCGGCGCCGATCAGGAGCAGCAATGCAAATATCGGTAGCATCTGTTTCATCAGAGGAGTTCTCCCACATCGAAGTTCTTCTCAAGGTACTGCATCTCTTCATCGGTGAGATTCTGCAATACTTCGCTGGCGGCGTTATCATCGAGAGTGGAATAGTCGAGTAACATCTGTTCGAGCTCGGAGTCGGTCATGTCGAGAGTCGTGGTCGGCAACAGGTTGGTGTCGACCGACGCGAGCTGGGTGGTGTCCTTGGTGGTCGGGATATCAACAGAGATATTGCGACGGTACTGGTCAACACCAATTGCCGCGGCGAGCACGACCACTGCGGCGGCCGCGATATAGCGGATGCGGCTGGTCCAGGCCGGTTTCGGTTTGGCCTGACGGTTGATGGCATCCTCGACCGCCCATCCGATCTTGTTGGATTCGAAGATGTCGGTCACAAAAGCGGAATCATCGCCGAGATTAGCGGAGAGCGACTGCAGTTCCGCGGCATAGGCGCGGCATTCAGCGCAGGTCGCCAGGTGGGCGCGCATCTCTTCCGGAAGGTCCGGTTGCCCAAGCAAGAGATCGAGTTCTTCTCTTCGCTGTTCGCAGGTCATGACCGCCACCCTTTCTCGGTTGCAGTGACGCGCAGTTTTTTGATCGCTTCGCGATACAGAGTTTTCACGGTGCCCAACGCTTTGCCGGTGATCTCGGCTATTTCATCGAATTGATATTGTTTGTAGAAGCGGAGTTCAAAGACGATCCGCTGTTGTTCCGGAAGTTGCCGCATGAAGGCGACGACATTGCGGCGCAGTTCATCGCGGGTGAGGTCCTGCTCCGGGGTGGAGGCGGATTCGATTTCGGTCTCTTCCAAAGGTGCAGAGGTTCGGTTGGCCGCGGAATTGAGATAGTGTAACGATTTGTTGACGGCGATCCGGTAGAGCCAGCTCTCGAATTTGGCGTCGCCGCGGAAGGTGCCGATATTCTGCCAGGCGGAGATAAAGGAGTCCTGGGCGAGGTCGAGAGCTACCTCGCGGCTACCGGTCATTTTGTGGGTCAGGGCGACAATCGGGTTCATAAGTAAATTCACCAGTTCAGAAAACGCAGCTCGGTTTCCCGAGCGAGCTTGCTCCGCCAACCGACGGATGGATTCTTCGTTTCCATGTGTCATTCTGCGTATCTGACCTTTGGACCGGTTAAGGAGCAAAAAGATTAATCGGGGGGGAAAGGGCAATAAAAAAGCCGGATATATCAATATCCGGCTGAAACTTGCGAAAAGGGGGGCTTTTAGTCTTTGCGGCTCTTTTCGAGCACTTTCTGGTATTTCGGGAATTCATCCAGGACCCGTCCGGCGCCACGGACCACGCAGGTGAGCGGGTCATCGGCGACATTCACCGGCAGGTTGGTTTCCTGGCGGAGCCGTTTGTCGAGGCCGCGCAACAGTGCGCCGCCGCCGGTCAGGACGATTCCACGTTCCAGAATATCGGAGGCCAGTTCCGGCGGAGTCTGCTCGAGCGTCTGGCGGACAGCTTCGACAATGATGTCGACGGTTTCGGCCAGGGCCTCGCGGATCTGCACGGAAGAGATCTTCAGATTTTTCGGCACACCTGCCACCAGATCACGGCCGCGAACCTCGAGCGAGAGTTCTTTCTCGAGCGGGAAGGCGGAGCCGATCTTGATCTTGATATCCTCGGCGGTCAGTTCGCCGATGAGCAGGTTGTAATTTTTCTTGAGGTAGTTGATGATCGCTTCGTTGAACTCGTCGCCGGCAACACGAATGGAGGTATCATTGACGATACCGGAGAGGGCGATGACCGCGATCTCGGAGGTACCGCCGCCGATATCGATGACCATCTGGCCGGTAGGCTGTTCGACCGGAAGGCCGACGCCGATAGCAGCCGCCATCGGTTCCTGCAACAGGTAGACCTCGCGAGCGCCGGCATTTTCGGCGGAGTCGCGGACCGCGCGTTTTTCCACTTCGGTAATGCCGGAAGGGACGGAGATAACGACACGGGGTTTCATCAGATATTTGTGCTTCACCACGCGGCGAAGGAAGTCGGCGATCAATTTTTCGGAGATCTCAAAGTCAGCGATCACGCCATCTTTGAGGGGGCGGATGGCATCGATGCCACCTGGAGTACGACCCATCATCTCTTTGGCGGCGGAGCCGATAGCGAGGACCTTGCCGGTACTCTTTTCGACAGCGACGACAGATGGTTCGTTGAGGACGATCCCCTGGTTACGGACATACACGAGGGTGTTGGCTGTCCCGAGATCGATCCCAATATCATTCGAGAGGGCGTCAAAAAATCCCACTGAGGAAATTCCTTTTTCTGCAACAGCCGTCATACAGGATGTATTCGGCCAAAAGTCTGGGTAGTTTAGTGGGAGTGAGGGGTTTAGGCAATGAAAAAAAGGTCGGGCAAGGGGATGATAGCGGGTGAATGGGGAGTAACGTGAAGCGGGGGAAGGGGTAAGGAGGGGGAGGAAGTTCAATCAGGCTTCGACTGCGCTCAGCCCGATTGAAGGAGAACGTGAGTGAACGGGCAGACGGGGACGTCTGCCGCGCAAGTGACGGGCTTCGATCCCTGAATCAAGTTTAGGAAATGCTTCGCTCGGGTCTCGTCCCCCGCCTTCGCGAGGGCATGCTTCGCTCGGGTCTCGTCTTCGCTCGGGTCTCGTCTTCGCTCGACCCGACGGGTAAGGGTGACCCGTGATCACTAGTCCTCTACACCTGTGGCGTCGCGACTTCATACCTCTCGCGATGCAACTCCACGTCAGTCACGTCGAACGCTTGCACCTGTCGCCTCGAGCGAAGACGAGAGGCGAATCCCAACCTCCATCTCCGTCATTTCAATAGCAGCATTTTTTTGGTGGCGGTGAATGACGCCGTGGTCAAACGATAATAGTAAATGCCGCTGGCGACCGGTTTACTGGCGGTGGTGGTCCCTTGCCAATGGATGCGATGAGTGCCGGCCGAGAAATCTCCTGAGTGACGGTAGACCACATTCCCCAAAACGTTGATGATCTCCAGTTTTACTTCGCTTGCGCGCGGCAGATCAAAGCTGATCACGGTCCCGGCATTAAAGGGGTTGGGGTAGTTCTGGTGGAGGGCGAAGGTAGCAGGGAGATTAGGGTCGTTGTCGTCGTCGGCATCGCTGACGATGTCAAGTAGCGAAACGACTTGGCCGCCAAGATAGTTTATAGTTTTGAGATTGGGGATACCAATGTTGCCCTGGAATCTCAGCAACGGGCCAGAAACGATACCTGGGAGTCCATCGCAATCTCCAGGTGGCATATGAATCAACAGGTATGTTACGCCACCAGTCTGATTGCTTTTCAAAACCAGGTTTGTGTCGAGCAGTGTGGCAGAAACGTTGCCATCGATAGTTAGAAGCAATGCCCCCAAAGTGTCTTCTGATACCAGGAAGAGCACCTTACTATCAAGACAGTAGAAACGAGCTGTGTCCACTCCCTGTGGGATCGGTTCGCATCGGTAGCCGCAGGCATTGCGGCGGAAGATAGCGAAGTCCTGAAGTGTACCGGGCTGGTTATCCGAGTTGATGTCGGCAGTAGCCAGTTGAGCATTCGGCATGATATCAAAGACCGAAATGCCTTCCACGAGGTAACGGGCGAAAAGTTCTTCATCGGCGATCTCGTATGAGTCTCCGTCAAGGTTGAGGTCGCCGCGGCCATCGACAGAGTCGTTACACATGAAGTCAAAGCCGCCGTTGTAGAAGTCTATGCCAGGGTAGCTTGAGATTACAGGGATGGCGCCAGGTATGCATAAACCCGATGGTACTCCGCCAAAACCAGGGAAGACCGCATACTCGGGCGGAATAGGGTTTTGGTAGTTCCAGGAATCGTACACTTGATCTTCATACAGGCGACGAACACCGGACAAATCGGAAATGATGTTATCGTCGCAGCTCTCCCAGTAGAAGCGGATGGGATGAAGAGTGCACTCAAATCTGCATTGGTCAGCTATATGGAAATTCAGAGTGAAAAGGGTGATCGGCAGGTTCTCCGGGCAAGTTGTGTCCGGGTAAAACGAACCATTGTTGATGTCAAACAACGCAATGACTCTGACTTTGTTGAAGCTGCAGGTGTCACAGATCAACGCAGTATCATTGCGATAGGTGAAGTACTCCCAGTCACAGTTCTCGAAAATCTCTCCTGCAACGACGTTGTCCAAACCAAGCGCCCGGGGATAGGCAATCAAGAAATCAAATGCACCAATGCGCAGCAATTGGCCGATCTCTGTCAAGTTGACATCGGCACTCAGGGGACCATATGGCATTACCGATTGATTCTTCTGAATCGCAACCTGGTACTTCGTTGACCCGGTCTCTAACAATAACGCGATGAGTTTGCCGCCGCGGTATTCAGCGGTTTGGATGGAGAGGATCTCGTGACCTTCGAGGCCGGTCAGGATCGTGCTGGGGAGGATATAGGCGCTGTCGGAAATTTCGCTGTAATCTAGTATAGGCGAAACAAAGATGCGGGTGACCTGGCCATCGAAATAATACTGCATTCCGACATGATCGACATGCAAGACAGGCGTAGCCTCGCCGGCGACGGTGAGGAGTAGCGCGCCCAGGGTATCGGTCGACGTCAATGTAAGAGCGCCCTGGGATAGCTCGAAGGTGGCGGTATCGAGCGGGGGGCGTACGCCCAATTCGGCTCCGGCTACGACCCGGTACATAAAGCAGAAATCTTCGACGGTGAGGGGGATGCCATCGCCATTGACATCTGTTGATAATGTCTGGCCGGCCAGGTTGATGGTGAAAACCAGATTTCCATAGATGAAGTAGCGTTGAAAGAGAACGATATCAGCAAGCTCGTTTGGGAAGCCATTAAGGTTCACGTCGCCGCGCGAATCGATTGAGTCAGCGCAGACAATTTCAAGGCCGCCGTGGTAGAAGTCGACAAAGCGTTGCGGCGAGGGGAAGAGGTTCTGAATGAACCAACAGGAATCACCAGGCAGGCCGTTGGTGCCGGGGAAGAAGGCGGTTGTTGGATCAATCGGCGAATGTGCTCCCAGAGAGTCGAAAACTCGTCCAGTCATGAAATAGTCGCAGTAGCCGCTTTCGCACTTCAATCGGTTGTCGTCGCAATCGCGCCAGAAGAAGCGGATCGGACTATAGGTACAATCAAGAGACCGATCGTTACTGACAAAGAATCTCAGAGTAAAGAGTGTTGCCGGCAGTGAGTCAGGAAAGCCGCAGGTCGGGTGGTCATCGCCATTGTTGGTTTCGGCAATACCGATGACACGAACGAGGCCGGGAGGGCAGTCGGGGCAGTTGCTATCGGCGCCATAGCGATAGGTGAAATATTCCCAGCCGCATTGTTCGTAGATGTCCCCCTCGGTGACGGATTGGAGCGCGAGGCCGGCGTTGTCAAAAGTGATCAGGAGATCGAATCCACCGAGGCCACGAGCAGGGAGGACGGAGTCGATGGTGACATCGACGTCAACATAGGCGCCCTGCAGGACCATGCGCTTTTGCGCGATGCGGACGTCGTAAGGGTGCGGTTCACCCGACCGACCTTCGCGAACAGTTTGCCGCCGCGGAGGGTGGCGATTTGAAGGGAGAGTATTTCCTGGCCTTCGAGGCCGGTCATTATCCCTCCTGGACGTATTCCGCGGAAATGCGGCTCTTCACCAGGATACGATGTTGAAGGATAGATCAAGATATTGGTGTTCTCCCCATCAAAATGAATCCCCCCAACCATCTGTGGTACAATCGGGGGGGGGGCCCCCCCCCCCCCTCTTCTTAAGCAGAGCACCTTAGTGTATCATATGACGCAAGGAAAGCCCCCCCTGTTCGCCCAGGGTCCCCCCCCCAGGATTTCTGGAAAGTGGTGTCCAATTGCATGACTGCTGAAAAGCAATCGAGGGGTAGAAGGAATGCCCATTGAGGTCAGTACAATTCCGGATATCCGGCAGAAGGGTCTGCCTCACTTGGGAGCAAGCGAAATCTGCCGTAATGAAGCTTCGAAAGGCACTCCGTTACCATTGAGATCGCCACGGCAGTCATCGATAATCGAGAAATTGACTTCGCAGGTGTCGGCACCGCAATTGTCAGTCAGGATGACGAGCGCGGTGTAGTTGCCTATAGTCTGGCCAGAGAGAAGCAGATTCCCCTGTTGGTCTATGACTGCTGAGACTCCGGAATCGGGTGGAGGGATCACTGACCAGACCGGTCGGCGGTAAATATCGGGTACGCCAAACTGCAAATTGGTCGAAAGGCCTCGACGGAATGGTTCCGCCACTCGAGGACATTCGCCGAGGATCTGCGGAGAAGTACATGGGCAAGATACCAGTATGAATTCACAATACGCGGTATCGCGGCGATTGGCAGTAGAGAAATAGGCTCCAACCTCGACTCGTCTACGGTAATTGTACAAGATCGGAATGGCGAAGCGTGTAAATTCACCAGTGATTGAATCGAGACCTCGCTTGATAACCAGCAGTCGGGAACGGGTTCGCGCTGATCCAGCAGTTGAAACTGATAGCGAATCGTGTCGCCGCAGTTCGCGGTCAGGGTGTCGGGACATTCGGCAAAGACCGGTGTCGGGCAGAGGAGGTTATCATCGGCGTTGGCGATCGAAGTGAAAGCCAGCAGCAGGCAAAGCAGGCTGAAAGTCATGCGCATATCTTCTCCCCAGAAGTTGCTTGGTGAATGGGCTAGTAATGAAATATAGCCGATTTCCTGGTCCATGCCAGCTTATTTCGATTGAGGGGCGAGGTTGAGTCGGGGGATTGTGCAGGCGGAGGGCAAAGAGGATAGGGTTGGTGGGGGATTGGGATGACTTGAAAGTGGGGGATTGCTTCGTCGCTTCGCTCCTCGCAATGACGATGTTGGGAGAGGCTCGCGGTGAAAGGACGACCGAGCGGGCAGACGGGGACGTCTGCCGCGCAAATAGAGCTCGCGGTGAAAGGACGACAGAGCGGGCAGACGGGGACGTCTGCCGCGCAAGGGAAGATGGATCCCAGCCTTCGCTGGGATGAGGCATTGCCACGCTCACAGTAAAAATGTCAGGAACGCGCTTCGCGCCTCGCCTGACGGCGAGCAAGGTTCCTGACCTACGTCGCTATCCCTGAGTTGCGGTTGAGTCCGGTTTGGGGCGCATTTTGTGGTGCGGCAAAGCGTACATCTCAGGCATCATCTCAAACATCGTGCGCGATGAATCCGACCAGAAATAATAGGCGCGGTTGTTGTGCATCAGATGCGGCGATGATGCGGCCGGGATGAAGCGCTGCAATGTCACTGGGTCGGTCAAAGGACCGCAATATGATACCGGGTCAGCCTCAAACGACTTCTTTTCATCGAAGGTCGAAAAGAGGAACGACTCATAGTTCACGACCACGCAGTGGGCGGAGTCGAGCATGGCGCTGCTGGTGCTGTCCATCAGGGATGCAACGGTCAATCCCAATTCAGTCAGATAACGCGAGGGGTCTTCAACGAAGACCTTCTGGCAGGGAGTTCAGCAAAAGCCGAGCGGTTTGCCGTTAACGAAGAGTGGCGAGAGACGTCGGTTGAGCGGGACTTTGCGAACGGGACAGCGGTCATTAATAGTGAGCTGGCCATTGGCATATTGCATGGGCGGGAAATCGAGAGTGGAGTCGGTGAACGCGGCGATGCCGATATCATCGAGGAGTTGCGGCTGTGCCTGTTGTTGCTGGCCGCATCCAAAGAGGAGTGCGACGATCGCGCTGAGCAAAAGAAGAGGGAGTGTGGTTTTTCGCCACATGCTGGGTTCCTTTGGTGTTGGTGTCGAATACGCCCGGTGATGGGGATTATACCGCGAGGGGGAGAGGGAGTTGCATAAAAAGTGGAGGGGGTATCGGTTTTGTGAAGCCCACCATAAATGGTGGGATACGGATCTCCGGGAGGATGGAGTGGCTACCTATCCAAGTGTTCGGTAAATGAGTTTTGAGTTGTGATGATTGGAGGAGGGGTTGCTTCGAAATCGCGGAGGGGGGCAGGGCGTTCTAACGAGTGTGGTGGCCGCGATTTCTCGCAATGACATTGAATGAGCACTCGGCTGGACGGTTCGCAATGACCATGAAGGGGGCGATGGAAGTCAAGCAGGTGAATGATTGAAAGGGTTGCTTCGAAATCGCGGAGGGGGGCAGGGCTCTCTAACGAGTGTGGTGGCCGCGATTTCTCGCAATGACATTGAATGAGCACTCGGCTGGACGGTTCGCAATGACCATGAAAGGGCGATCAGTTGTTGAGAGGACGGTTCGCAATGACGATGGATGCTAAGCCGGTATCTCAACCGGTCTCCTCAAAGGTCTGGCTTGACGGGCTCAACTCTTTGGGATATCTTCCGATGCAAGGAACGGTGGCTCCGGAATCCGCATATAACTTATCCGTGAGTCAGCAACCCTAACCCAGCGACACCAAGAGATACCAGCGTGGCAGATCAGCAGCGATATCCGTTTTCGGTCTCAGTCATCGTTCCGGCGATGAATGAAGAAGGGAATATCGATCAGTTCTGTGAGCAGTTTGAGGCGATGCGTCGCAAGGCGCCATTTGAGGTCGAGCTGGTTTATGTGGATGATGGCTCGAGCGACGGCACCCAACGCAAGATCATCGAAAATCAGAAGAAATATTCCTTCATCAAGCTGGGGATCCACCATCGGAATCGTGGCCTGACTGAGGCATTGCAGACCGGGTTTGCGATCGCCAAGGGAGAGGTCTTCGTATTCTATCCGGCGGACCTTCAGTATCTCCCCGAAGATATACCGGCGCTGGTAGCGCCGATCAGTAATGGCGCGGATATCTGCACCGGATGGAAACAGGGGAAATACAACAAGGCGTTTGTGTCGACAGTCTACAATTCGTTCTGCCGGTGGCTGTTTAATCTTAATGTACATGATCTTAATTCGGTGAAGGCGTTTCGCCGCGAGGTAGTCGAGTCGATCTTTCTGCGCAAAGACTGGCATCGGTATCTGGTGGTGCTGGCCGCGAATGAAGGGTATCGAGTGGTGGAGGAGAAGATCCCGCTTTACGAGCGGACCTGGGGGAAGAGTAAGTTTTCGATTTTCCGCATTCCGATCGGCGTTCTGGATATGCTGGCGGTGAAATTCCAGATCACCTTCGCGCGGAAGCCGCTTCTGTATTTCGGATTGACCGGGGCGATCCTGTTGATGGGGGCGTTTCTGGTCGGCGCATATGCGGTATATGAACGGTATGTGGTAGGGGTTGGGCAACGTCAGTGGCTATACTTGGTGATCTTACTCGCCTTTTTGGGGCTTAGCCTTTTTATGCTCGGGTTTATGTCGGAGGGGCAGGCAGCAATGAAGGAAGAACTGGGTGACCTTCGGAAAAAAACGCAGCAGATCCTCGATGAAGTGAAAGACCGCACCAAGTCTTAAACGATTCCAGCAGTCAGCTTGTATAATTCTCCAAAAGACAAATCAGTTGCCAGCGGTGGGGTGGTTGTGTATGTTTCCGCCGGACCGAGTATCCCTATGACCCATAGCATCATGCAGGAGCCGATCGATGGTTAAAAAAGCCAGGCCGGCGGGGGGGCCGCGAGCCGCCCGCGCACAGTCATTTGATTTTGAATCCTCGCGATGGTTTGTGCCGGTGATGTTTCTGGTGATGTTGATCGCGTTGGTAACGCTCTTTGGGGAGTTTATTTTCTCCGACAAAATGCTGGATAGCTCGGATACGATCCAGGCGGGGATGTTCTTCCGGTCGTTTATCGCCAATTACTTCAATGAGCACGGGTCGATCCCGGTCTGGAATCCATACATCTTTGGCGGGATGCCGTATATCGACGCGTTCCACGGCGACATTTTCTATCCGCTTTCGATCATCAAATTTTTCATGAGCACGCATCGATTCCTGGGGATAGTGCTGGTACTGCATATCTATCTGGCCGGGATATTCATGTTCCTGTGTGCGCGGCAATTTAAGCTGTCCAAGGTAGCCTCGATCTTCTCGGCGATCGGGTATATGTTTGCCATGTATTTGGTGTCGATGGTTTCGCCGGGGCATGACGGCAAGATGTATGTGACGGCGCTTTTCCCATTGGCGATGCTTTTCCTCGACCGGACGTTTGAGCGACGCCCATTTTTCAACAGCACAATACTCGGATTGATAATTGGGCTGATCATTCTGACGCCGCACGTCCAGTTGGCGTATTATTCGCTCTGGTCGATGGCGCTGTATACGGTTTTCAGGCTTGTCCTGATGTATTTCAAAGACAAAAATCTGAAGCCGATCGCGACGACCGGGTCGCTGGTGGTGTATGCGGTGGTGATCGGTGTGTTACTTTCGGCCATTCAGTTTTATCCCGGCTATCAGTATACGACAGAGTTTTCGCCGCGCGCCGATTCGAAGCGTGGGTGGGAGTGGGCGACCTCGTGGTCGATGCATGCAGAAGAGGCAGCATCGCTGGTGCTGCCGGAATTCTCCGGTACGGCAGACAAAGAGGGGAAAGCGTATTACTGGGGGAAAAACTATTTCAAGGATAATTCCGAATCGATCTGTGTATCGGTTTTCTTTCTCGGTTTGATGGGGATGTTGTTTGTCCGGCGGAAAGAGATCTACTTTTTTGCCGGGCTGGCGTTTTTCGCACTGTTGTATGCACTGGGAGGATCGACACCGGTCTTCCATCTCTTTTATTGGTTAGTGCCGCTGGTGAAGTCGTTACGCGCGCCCTCGACGATCATGTTTGTGTTCAGTTTCTCGATGGCATTGGTGGCGGGGATGACGATCCAGCATTTCATGGATACGCGTCAGGAATCGCCGGAGCGTGAGAAGAAGCTGAATTACTATCTGTGGGGTTTCCCGGCATTTTCGCTGTTGTTGGCGCTGGGATTTTCGGCGGCAGGGAAGGGGATGCTGTCTGCGTGGACCTCGATCTTCTATAGTGAGGCGGCGTCCGAGGTCGTACAAAAAGGGGTGACCAAGCTTGACTTGGCTTATGCAAACTTGCCTCAGATACAGGCGGGCGCCTGGTTTGTCTTCCTTTTCGTGACGGCGGCGGCAGTTTGTATCTGGATGTTCCGGTCCGGAAAAGCGGGAGTTGGCATTTTGGTCGCGCTGGCGTTTGTCCCGATGGTTGAAGGGATGCGTTTTAATGCGCGGTTTATTGATACGTTTGATCCGTCCACTATCTGGGCGCCTAATCCGGTGGTGCAGTATCTAAAGGATAATGCGGTCAACACGCGGGTACTTAATCTCGGGAATGCGCAGGATGATGTGCTCCCATATCACGGGATCGAGGTGGTCGCGGGGTACCACGGCAACCAACTTCGCTGGTACGATGATCTGCTGGGGGGACCGCAGTTGACGACCCTGCAAAATAACGAGCGACCGTTCAATCCACGGTTTCTGAATCTGGTCGGGATGGGGTACTATATCACTCCCGCGCAGCAGAAGATGCCGGATGGGTACTTTGGACCATTACCCGAAATCTCACGAGTGGCGACCGGCAATCAGCATGTCTGGGAGAATCCGAATGCATTCCCGCGGGCTTATCTGGTGGGGGAGTATAAAGTCCTCACCGACCGGAAAGAGATCTATCCGCAGGTGCTCACAGGAAATGAGGACCTTCGGAAGATGACCTACCTGGAGAAAGAGCCGGGGATGGCGATCTCACCGGACTTTGCGCCGGGGGATTCCGCGTGGGTGATCTATCATGGGGTAGATTCGGTGGCGGTCGGGGTCCAGACAAGCTCGAACAAGTTGTTGATCCTGACGGATGTCTGGTATGATTCGTGGCATCCGATGGTGGATGGGCAACCGGCAGAGCTACTTCGGTCATACGGGGCGTTCCGGGCGGTGGTGGTGCCCTCAGGGGCGCGGGTGGTGACGTTTAAGTATGAGTCCTCGCGGTATTCGACGGGGCGGCTGGTGACCTGGTTGACATCGCTTTACATAGTCTGTATCATAGGCTTCCACGAAACGAAACGCCGGATGAAAAAACGGGCATAGGACAGACAGGATGGCTCATACGCAACGCGCAGTGATCATATTCCCCACGTACAATGAGCGGGATAATATCGAAAAGATCGTCCATGCGGTATTGCCGATGGACCCGCGGATCCATGTGTTGATCGTGGATGACAACTCTCCCGACGGGACCGGCGAGCTGGCCGACAAGCTGGCGGCGCAGGAATCCAAGGTCAAGGTGCTTCATCGCGAGAAGAAAGAAGGGCTCGGGCGGGCCTATATTGCCGGGTTCAAGTGGGCGATCGAGCAGAAGTTCGATTTCATTTTTGAGATGGATGCCGATTTTTCGCATGGACCGGAATACATTCGCGATTTTCTGCGGGAGATCCAGAACCACGATCTGGTGATCGGGTCGCGGTATATCTCAGGAGTGAATGTGATCAACTGGCCGATGTCGCGGCTGTTGTTGTCCTACTATGCCAACGCGTATACGCGCGTGATCACGGGGTTACCGCTGCGCGACGCGACCGGCGGATTCAAATGTTTCCGTCGCGAAGTGCTGGAAGCGATCGATCTCGATGATGTCCGGTCATCGGGGTATTCGTTCCAGATAGAGATGTCGATGCGCGCCTGGAAGAAGAATTTCCGCATCAAGGAGATACCGATCATCTTTGTCGACCGGGTTGCCGGGACCTCGAAGATGTCGAAACGGATAGTGCGCGAGGCGATCTGGATGGTCTGGTTGCTTCGCATACGAGGTATGTTCGGCAAATTCAACTGAGCCGTGCAGTGTGGCAGAGTCCGACAGTCTTTCCATAATCATCGTATCCTATAATTCAGCGTTGCCGCTGATCGAGTGCCTTCGCTCGCTACCGGAGGCCGCGCCAGAGATAATTCAAGAGATCATCATAGTTGATAATGGATCAACTGACGAGATATCGACAGTCGTGGCGAAGATCTGTCCGGAAGCGAAGTTGATCAAGCTTGAGAAGAACCGTGGATTCGCGGCGGGCTGCAATGCAGGGGCTGCCAAGGCGCGGGGAACATGGCTTCTTTTTCTCAATCCGGATTGCATACTCGACCCCGGTTCTGTAAGGAGGCTCATCGCGGCAATGCGACAGTACCGGAATGTCGGGCTGGCGACTATGCGGCTGCGGAATCCGGACAGATCATTTCAGGCGAATTGCCGAAATTTTCCGACTGTGAACAATCTGCTTTTTTCGAGAGGGTCGGTGATGGGCCGGCTCGTGTGGGAGAAGTTGAGCAAAAAAGCGACAGTCTATACATTGCCGGATTATACGGATGTAACGATCGTGCCGGCCGTATCGGCAACGGCGATGGGGATCTCCAGACGGTTGTTTCAAGCACTGAAGGGGTTCGACGAGCGGTACTTCCTCTATATGGAAGATACCGATCTGTCGTACCGGGTGCATTTGCACAAGCATCAGAATATTTTCGTGCCGCAGGCAGGGGCGGTGCATGGATGGGGGAGAGGTTCGACCGGGGGGAAGATCTTTCGCGCGTGGCATCACCATCAATCAGTCTGGAAGTATTTCCTCAAGTTTCAGGCGACCGGATTTGCGCTGATCATACTGCCGGCGATCCTGATGCTCAATTTTCTGCTGGTCTGTTTGTTGCCGGATAAGCGGGGTCGTGCATGACCAGTGGGCTGGTGATCGCACTCATTGCAGTCGCGTTTGTGCTGGGGATGCTGCTGTTACCGCTGTTGATAAAGCTGGGGCACAGGTATCGCTTGCTCGATCATCCGGGAAAACATAAGCGGCATAAAACGCCGGTTCCGTTATTGGGAGGGACGGCGTTATTGGTGGCGGTTTGGGGGACTATCGGGATCGGATACCTGATCGCGCCGGACTCGCTTGCGGATCTCAATCCGCTACTTCCATATCTGTTTGGTGGGGCACTGATAGTTTATCTTACCGGCTTGATCGACGATCTCAGACCACTCTCGGCCTGGCTGAAACTTGCATCGCAGGCGGCGGCGGGGATGATCCTGTATGCGGGGGGACTGAAGATCGATCCGCTGTCTATTCCCTTTTATGGGCAGATAACGCTGGGTGAGTGGTCGATATTTCTTTCGGTCCTCTGGGTGATCGGGCTGTCCAACAGCATTAATCTTATCGATGGACTGGATGGTCTGGCGGCGGGAGTGTCATTAGTCGGTGTGATCACGGTGGCGATAGTCGGGTCGTTGTATCAGATCGGGGTGGCGCTGGTCTTTGCGTTTGCGTTGATCGGGTTTCTGCCGGCGTTCATAGTATACAACCGGTATCCGGCGAAGATATTCCTGGGAGATTCCGGGTCACTGCAGATAGGTTACTATTTTGCGGTCTTGTCATTGATGGTGCCGCTGAAATCATATACAGCGGCGGCGCTCTATTTGCCGTTGTTGGCGCTGGGGGTACCGTTGTTGGAGACGGGCATTTCGACAGTCCGGAGATTGGTGAGCGGGAAGAACGTGATGCGGGCGGACCGGAGGCATCTGTTTCACTATCTGTCGATGGCGGGAATGTCGCCGCGGACGGTGGTGTGGGTGTTCTGGCTGCTGTCGGTGGTGTTCGGCGGGTTCTCTCTGGCTATGTTCTTCTGGGACCGGCGGTTAGTCTTCACCGGACTGGTTCTTTTTATGGTTGTTATTTTCGGTGGGTTCTATATCTTTATGGCCAGCCAGTCCAGGTCCGGCCGAAATCGCCCGGGTCCGGGCCGGTGATTATTTTATGGCTACAAAACAGCAGGTAAAGATGGCAGACGGATCCTACCTAGAATTCGAACGCCCGATTCAGGAGCTCGAGAAGAAGATCTCGGATATGAAGGATTTCTCGGCAGGGGAGAATATCGAGTTGTCCGGCGAGATCGCATCGCTCGAGAAAAAACTGGAGCGTTTGCGGACAGATATCTATTCGGGGCTGACCCGCTGGCAGCGGGTGCAGATCTCCCGTCATCCAAAACGACCCTACACGCTTGACTATATCAACCTGATGTGTACCGATTTCATCGAGTTGCACGGGGACCGTCATTTCGCGGACGACAAGGCGATGGTTGGCGGCTTTGCGACGATCGATGGGATGCAGGTGGTGGTAGTCGGGCAACAGAAGGGGCGGGATACCAAGCAGAAGCTGGCGCGGAATTTTGGGATGGCTCATCCGGAAGGTTACCGGAAAGCGCGTCGTCTGTTTGCGTTAGCGACGAAATTCAATTTGCCGATCGTGATCCTGATCGATACGCCGGGAGCGTTTCCGGGGATCGGAGCCGAAGAGCGGGGGCAGGCTGAGGCGATCGCCAAGAATATCCAGAATATGTTTGAATTGAAGGTCCCGATCATCGTGGTGATCATCGGTGAGGGGGCCTCGGGTGGAGCGCTGGGGATCGGGATCGGGGACCAGGTGCTGATGTTGGAGCATTCCTGGTATTCGGTGATCTCGCCGGAGGGGTGCGCGGCGATCTTGTGGCGGGATGCCGCCAAGGCGCCGGAAGCGGCGGAAGCGTTAAAGCCGGTGGCGGAAGACCTGCTGGCGCTGGGGATCATTGACCGGATCATACCGGAACCGCCGGGTGGGGCGCATAATGACCCTGAGGAGGCGGCCAGGCTGGTCAAGGCGGAGTTAGTGACGACCCTGAAGGTCCTCAAGCAGAAGCCGGTGGCGACCCTGCTTAAAGAGCGCCTCGAAAAGTATCGCCGAATGGGCGTTTTCGAGGAGCGATAGAAAGGAATTCGATGGGATTGCCGAAGAACTTATTGGAGAAGCTGGCTTGCCCGCAGTGCAAGGGGAGACTGGGTTATCGCGAAAGCGAGAACCGTCTCGATTGTCCTGCGTGCCAGTTGAGTTATCCGGTGGTTGACGGGGTCCCTGTTCTGTTGGTAGACGAGGCGGCACGCCTCGGAAAAGGATAGAGTTGGGATGAAGCTGTCAAAGTTTTGCGATGAGAATCTGATCACGTTCAATCTCAAGTCGACCACCAAAGCGGGAGTGATCGAAGAGTTGGTTGAGCTGGCTGCCGGCTCGACTATGATCAAGAACCGTGATGAGCTGTTGAACGACGTACGAGAGCGTGAGAATCTGGTGACCACCGGAGTCGGGTATGGCGTGGCGTTTCCGCACGCGAAGACCCGGGCCGCCAAAGGGATCGTCATCGCGTTTGGTCGGAGTACCAAAGGGATCGATTTCGAGGCGATGGACCATCGGCCGGTCAACCTCTTTTTCCTGATAGCGGCTCCGGAGGATGCGGTGGGCGCGCACTTAAATGTGATGGCGCGTTTATCGTTTCTGATGAAGTCGGAAGAGAATCGTCAACGGCTGATGCAGGTAAGCTCGCCGGGAGATGTGTTGTCGCTGATCGATAATGTAGACTAAACATCCGACGGTAGGGCAGGGACGCCAAACTTTTATGACCTGGATACCCGGCCTCTTTTCGAAGGGCCGTTCTGCTCATTTTGTGGTTGTGGCGCTGGCCATTGCCCTTCTTCTCATTCCCGGTGCGGGGGTAAGCGGTTTCCTCAGTGAGGCCGCGTTAAATTCTATCTATTTCCCCTTTTTCCGTGTCAAAAGCGCAATCAATGATCTGACCAGCGTTCATGAAGAGAATCAAAAACTCCGTGAATCGCTGGTGGATGCTTCCATTCGAGTGACATTGTTGGAGGAGGCGGGTCGCGAGAATATCCGACTTCGCTCAATCCTTGGATTTGAGCCGCCGCTCGGCTACACGCTCCTTCCGGCCAAGGTGATGGCGGTGACAGGGAATCGGTTGCCGGTGGCTGCGGTGGTCAACCGTGGGGAGATGGACGGCGTGGCGCTGAATCTCCCGATCATCAACGAAGAAGGATTGCTCGGACGAGTCAGCGCGGTGACCGAAACGCACTGCACGATCCAGTTATTGACCGATCCGACCAATCGAGTGGCAGTACGCGTGGCGGAAAGCCGCGAAATGGGGATAGCCAAATTTGTACCATCGCAGGGATTGATAGTTGACAATATACCGTCGCAGGGGGATGTCAAGCAGGGGGACCTGATCCTTTCGTCAGGTTTGGGAGGGATCTATCCTCCCGGGCTGGTGGTGGGGACAGTGATCGCGGTGGAGCGTCCGAAACAGGAGCCATTCCTGATCGTGCGGCTCGCTCCGGCGGCTGATTTCAACTCGCTGGATGAACTCTTTGTCCTGAGGTCCAAAGGACGATGAAGTATATCCAGGCAGTCTTCCTGTTGGTGCTGGTGGCGTTCCACCAGACTATCCTGAGCGGCGCGACGGATATTTTGGGCGTGACGATCAATCTTCCGATCATGCTCGTTGTAGCAGTGGCGTTGCACCAATCCGAGCCCGATGCGATCTGGTTTGCGCTGGCGGTGGCGATAGTAGCCAGCGCGGTTATGCCGACCACGATGGGGTGGCAGGCGTTGGTGATGGTGGTGTTGGCGATCGGGGCATATCATGCCCGGGAGCGGCTCAATCTGGATTCACCGCTGGCGCGGCTGTCGTTGATCATTGCGGGGGTATTAGTCCACAACATTGTCTCGGTCTTTATCATCCAACCAGAAGATATCGTGTATCAAATATGGCGGTTTGCGCTGACGGGTACGTTGTACAGCGCAACGATCGCCTCGGCGTTTTACGTCTTCAGACAAAGCACTAGTTCGGGACGGCGCGGCCGTTCCAAGTAGGAAAGCAACCGGATGAATCGGCAACCTTTCTCCATGGCAGGTCGAGAGCGGATCGCGCTCGTGCTCATCTTTGGAGTATTTCTAATCATGGCCGGTCGGTTGTTCAAGTTGCAGGTGATCGACCACAACGAAATGTACGAACTGGCGGAGAGCAACCGGATCCGCGTGGTGCCGATCGAAGCGAAGCGCGGAGTAGTATATGACCGCGAAGGGCGCGTGATCATCGGCAACCGTCCATCGTATACCCTTTCAGTGGTCCCGGCCGAAGAGAAAAAGGGGAAGACGGTTCCGCATCTTTCCGAGTTGTTGGAAATGGACACGCTGAATCTGCGGAAGCGGATCCGCAAAAATCAGGCGAGCCCGTATCAGCCATCGCCGGTCTATAGAGATATCCCATTTGATATTGTCGCGGTTCTCGAAGAGCAGGGGCAGGAGTTCCCCGGTGTCAACTACACGCTCGATCGGGTACGCGAATATGGTGTTGATCTGCGGGCTGAAGCGTTTACCGGGCATGTCGGCGAGGTGTCGGAGAAGGAGCTGGAGCGTTATCCGGATGCAGGATTCCGCATGGGGAGTACGATCGGAAAAAAAGGGGTGGAGAAGCAATACGACCAGACACTTCGCGGCATAGAAGGGACTGACTTCATCGAAGTGACTGCGATGGGAGAGGTGCTTGGGCCATACAAGGGGAAGGCGCGAGTGAAGCCGGTCCCGGGCAGTGATCTGACACTGACGATCGACAACGATGTACAGTTGGCGGCGATCCGGGCGCTGGATTCATTTGCGACCAGAAAGTTCTTTGGCGCGGACGGGAAGACGGTCGATTCGTTCATCAATCGACCGGGGGCGGTGGTAGCCATAGATCCGCGCACAGGGGAGATCCTCGCCATGACGTCATCGCCGGGGTTCGACCCGAATGTTTTCTCCGGGGTGATCACCGACTCGGTTTGGAAGACGATCCAGGAGGATTCGAGCCGACCGCTCCTGAATCGGCCGCTGAACGGTTTGTATCCTCCGGGATCGACCGCCAAGCTGATCACACTTGGTGCTGGGCTTGAGACCGGGGTGATCGACGCCGGCACGACGATGGCGCGGTCCTGTATCGGTGGATATCAGTATGGAAATCGTTTTTTCAAGTGCTGGGAGAAGCGTGGGCACGGCACGACCTTCTCGGTGCATGCCGTAGAGATGTCGTGCGACGTTTATTTCTATCAGTTGGGGTTGAAAGTCGGGGTCGATCAGTTGAGTCGCTATTATGACCTGTGCGGTTTTGGGAAGCCGACGGGGATCGATCTGCCGAATGAATTTAAAGGGCTTAATCCGAACAGCAAATATTACGATAAGCGATACGGCAAAAACGGGTGGACCAAGGCACTGGTCTTGAATACCTCGATCGGCCAGGGGGAGATATTGGTGACGCCGCTACAGTTGGCGCAGTTCTATTGCGGATTGGCCAATGGCGGGAGAGTCTACCGACCGCATCTGGTGAAGAGGATCATCAAGCCAAACGGTGAAGAGGTTGTCGCGCAGCCGGAACTGTCGTTTACACTACCATTCAGCCCACAGAATCTGGCGACGCTTCGCGAGGGGTTGCGATTGGTGGTCGAGGGAGGGCGAGGGACAGCCCGCCGCCTGAAGAACCCACTGTATACGATCTGCGGCAAGACCGGCACGGCGCAAAACCCACACGGGAATGACCACGCTCTGTTTGTCGGATATGCGCCGATAGAGAATCCGGAGATCGTGGTTTGTGCGGTAGTGGAGAATGCGGGACATGGTTCCGAGATCGCCGCGCCGGTGGTAGGGCGGGTGATCGAAACTTATATGAAGAAAAAGTTAGGGTTGTTCGAGCCGCCGGTGGCCAAGGTGGATGATTCGACCAAGGTGGCGGTGCGATGATCAGCCGGATCCGCTATCGCGAGCTGGACTGGAAATTGATCGGTGCGTTTCTCGCGCTGACGTTGATCGGGATCGCGACGATCTATTCATCACAACACAATACCAACGACGTGTACCGGCAATCGTTCTATTTGCGCCAGATCGTCTGGCTGTTCATTGCGTTTGGGGCATTTCTGGCGGTGCTGCATCTGCCGCAGCGGCTGTTTGATGGTGGCGCGTACGCCATGTATATCATTGCGGTGGTCCTATTGGCGGCAGTGCTGGTGGTGGGGCATACACGGCTGGGCGCGACCAGGTGGTTTGATTTCGGACCGATAAGTTTTTCGCCATCGGATCTGGCCAAGCTGGCGATTTTGCTGACGCTGGCGCGGTTTTTCGCCTATACGCGACTACCGGTATCATCCAAGCGGCGATTGGCGATCTCGGCGATATTAGTGGCGATCCCGATGATGCTGATCCTGAAGCAGCCGGATCTGGGGAGCTCGCTGATCTTCCCGGTGATTTTGATCGCGCTCTGGTTCTGGTCGGGACTTTCTCCCTGGTATCTGCTGTTGATCATGTCGCCGTTTGTGTCGATGGTGGCGGCCTATTACTGGCTTTCATGGGCGATCTACCTGGTGGCATTGATGATCTTTCTGGCGGTGATACGTCCGGGGATCGTGCTGGCGATCTTCATCATGTTGGTAAATCTCGGATTTGGGATGGTGACCCCCTTTGTCTGGGAGAAGCTGGAAGATTACCAGAAAAATCGTATCCTGACATTCCTGAATCCGGGGCATGATCCGCGAGGGGCGGGGTATCAGATCATTCAATCAAAGATCGCGATCGGCTCGGGTGGAGTGATCGGCAAGGGGTATCTGGAGGGATCGCAGGCGCGACTGGAATTCCTGCCGGAACGTCACACAGATTTCATCTTCTCGGTATTGGGAGAGGAGTTCGGACTGCTCGGCTCGCTGGCTGTGGTGGGGCTGTTTACCTTTGCTTTTTATCGATGTTTGCGTATAGCGGTGCGATGTCGATCTCGATTTGCCTCGTTTGTAGTGGTCGGATGCACTGCGGTACTTTTCTTCCAGTTCGTGGTGAATGTCGGGATGGTACTGGGGATGATGCCGGTGACCGGCTTGCCACTGCCGTTTGTCAGCTATGGCGGAACGGCGTTGCTGGTGTCATGGGTATTTGTCGGAATGATCGTAGCATCGGAATATCATTGGTTCTAATGAAACTACTAACTGCAGTTATCATATTGTTGAGCTTGCTCGTTTCGAGCGGCTTCTGCTTTGATCTTGATTCATTGCTGGCACTGTCGGTTGGCGGTCCGGACGGACTGCGGACAGTGCAGACGATGAGTTCATTTAAGGCGACGGGGGAGATCATTCTGAATGGGCAGCGGGGGAGATTTATCGAGCTGGTCGCACCTCCCAACCGGATCTACTATTCGCTGATCTTTCCACAATTCGGGATCACCCAGGGATATGACGGGCAAGAGGCGTGGCAGTCCGATCTGAACGGGCGCGTTTCGAAAATCAGCGGGTTTGAGAAGAAGGAACTGCTCAAGACACTTTATCTTGAGAGCTATTCGCATCTGGTTCCGGGGCGGATGCCCGGGACAGCGACATACTTGAAAGACACCGTGGCGGATGGCGTGACCTATCATCTGGTTGAATATTATCCGTTCATGCAGGATACGCTGCGGGTGTTGTATGAACAGGGGAGCGGATATCGGTCGGTGCAGGTATCGTACATGGATAATATCTGTACGATGATGTCGCTCGGGTCATATGAGATAGTGCAGTCGGTACCGCTGGCCATGCGGCAGATCTCGGTGGCTATCGGCGTGCCGTTGACGATGGAGATGGTGGTTGATACGGCGCTGTTTAATGAGCCGATCGATCTGTCGGTTTTCTCACCGCCCGGACTGACTGAGTTGACGTTACCCGGTGGCGTGGATTCGATCCTGATCCCCTTTGTCCTGGAGAATGGACATATCTATGTGCAGGGGACGATCAACGGGAAAAAGCGAGTCAGGCTGATCCTTGACTCAGGAGCCTCGGCGACGATCTTCAACAGCCCGGTGGTGGCGGAGATGGAACTTCAGGTGGTGGGGAGTATGCCGGCCCGAGGAGTCGCCGGATATGTCGAGACCAAACTGGTGCGGAGTGATTCATTGACGGTGGGGGAGATCACGCTGTATGGTCAGATCGGCGGCATGGCTGACCTGTCGGTCCTTCGGGTGTCACAATCAGATACAATTCCGTTTGGCGGGATAATCGGATACGATTTTCTCTCGCGATTTCCGATCCAGATCGACTATCAGCGGAATCAGTTGGTGGTATACGATCCATCCAGATTTGTCGCGCCGAGCGGCGGGCATATCATTCCGTTCAACCTGACGATGCAGGTGCCGACGGTCGACATCGTTTTGGCGGGGGCGAAGGGGAGGTTTCTGATCGATCTGGGGAACGCGCTTGGACTTATCCTGCACAATGAGTTTGCTCAAAGAAACAAGCTGGATACGTTGCCGAGACTGGGGAGCCAGGATCGGGGGAAACTGGGCGGGATCGGTGGCGGAGTGGGGGGGGAATGGGTGGTGGTCCCGGAACTTCGTGTGGGGAGTCTGACGTTGAGTGAGATACCGGCTATTTTGTCGGCGAGTTCGGCGGGGATAACCGGATCGTACGAGATCGAGGGGAATATTGGAAACGAGCTATTGCGGAGTTACAAAGTCGTTTTTGATTACCAGCACCAGATGCTTTATCTGCTTCCGCCGGGCGAGTGAGCCGAGGCGATTTTCACCGAAAATACCATTCAGTTATCGCGACTTACGGTGTCCGACACCGGAAACCCATATTATCTTGACAGTCATGGCGTGTGGCGGTATATCAGTTATGTACTTAGCAAGGTAAGGAATCAATGAAGATAGGCGT
This sequence comes from bacterium, assembly GCA_016708025.1. Lineage (NCBI taxonomy): Bacteria > bacterium. The sequence continues at coordinate 135,665 of JADJGQ010000004.1, forward strand.
CTTAACAGGTGGCGGAGATTGCCCCGGCTTAAACGCTGTCGTCCGGGCGATCGTACACAAAGGTGTGTACCGATATGGTTATCAATTCTGCGGCATTCGGGATGGTTGGAAAGGGCTTCTGGGAGACGGCGCGATCTCGCCGCTGACGACCCAGGATGTGGCCAATATTCTGGCGATGGGGGGGACGATCCTCAAGACCTCCCGGAGTAATCCATACCGACTTGCGGATGGACCCTCGCAGATCAAAAAAACAATGGAGAAACATCAGCTTGAAGCGCTGATCGTGATCGGCGGAGTCGACACGCTCGGGGTGGCGGCCAAATTGCACCAGGATGGTATAAAGTTGGTGGCTGTTCCAAAGACGATCGACAACAATGTCTGGGGGACCGATCGGACATTTGGATTCGATACCGCGGTCAATGTGGCGGCTGAGGCGATCGATCGTATCCGGACGACTGCCGAGGCACACAATCGTGTGTTTGTGGTTGAAGTAATGGGGCGCGACGCTGGCTGGATCGCGTTGGAATCCGGTATCGCAGGCGGTGCGACCATGATCCTGGTGCCGGAATTCCCGGTAGATCTGGAACGGGTCGTGCAGTCGATAGTGAGCCGGCATGAAAAGGGGGGAGTTTTTACCGTGATTGTCGTGGCGGAAGGGACGCGGTTGAAACGTGAAGGAGGGGAACCGTCACCGGTGGTGCTTGATTCACAAAGAGATGAGTTTGGGAATGTGCGGTTGGGCGGAATTGCCGATAAGATAACCGAGGCGATCTGCGCGCAGACCGGTTTTGATTGTCGGGCGGTCCGGCTGGGACATATCCAGCGCGGCGGATCGCCGAGCGCGTATGATCGGGTATTGGCGACACGGTATGGAATAGTAGCAGTTGAGATGATCCGGGCAGGCGAATTTGGCAAGATGGCGGCACTTCGAGGGACGAAGATAGAGACAGTCCCGCTCGCCGACGTTGCCAGGTCGACCAAAACAGTTGACCCGGATCTCTATGAAATTGCCGAGGTATTTTTTGGTTAGACTTGCATTGATCGGTTGTACGCTCCTGTTACTGATCGGAACGGCGCTTCAGGCGCAGCCCTCCGGCGCGGAAAAACCGCAGGGATTTTCGCAGAGCCACCAGGCTGGGATCCGGCTGGGGGTCTGGAGCAATTTGGGGGATATCCCTCCGAAAGGAGACAGTTCGGGCGGGGCGCGCTACGCGGCGGATATCAAGGATGCCAGTTTCTACTTTGAAGGGTATTTCGGATATCGTATCAGCAGTTCGTTTATGATCGAAGCATCGCTGGGGATAGTTAATCGCGGCGATGTGACGGTTGAGGATGAGTTCGGTGATACGTATATCGGGAGCCTGACGTTGTATCCAATACAACTTAAAGCGAAGTTTTACCCGTTTGGCGGGTCGAGCGGCAAGCTTTTTCCCTATCTGACGGCCGGTGGCGGGATCTATCATGGCCGACATGATATCCAGTATACATCCGATCCGTATGTCATCAACGGCAATTCCAAGACCTCGATCAGTTATGCGATAGGGTGCGGCGCCGATTACGTGGTCGCCGATCAGGTCGGGCTGGATTTCAATATCGGATACATGCCGATCAATTTCTCCAAAGAGTTGTTTGAAGTGAAAGATTACCAGGCGCTGACGTTTACGGTCGGCGTGAAATATCTCTTCCAATCTCCCAGGAAGTAAGCGATACGATTAAGGAGGATAGAATGAAAGTCGGTATCAATGGATTCGGGCGCATTGGACGGTTGGTCTACAAAGCCACCCGCGGAACAAATGTCGAGATCGTCGGAGTGAACGATATCACGGATGCCCCAACATTGGCGCATCTGCTGAAGTATGACTCTGTGCATGGGAGATATAACGGTGAAGTACGGGCCGAAAACGGCAATCTGGTGATCGATGGAAAAACGATCCCGGTGATGGCGGAGAAGGATCCCTCAGCGTTGCCGTGGGCAAAGCTCGGGGTGGACATTGTTCTGGAATGCACCGGCAAGTTTACGGATAAAGAAGGAGCCGCGAAGCATATTGCGGCGGGCGCCAAGAAGGTCTTGATCTCCGCACCGGCCAAGGGGCATGACGGGACATTCGTTCGCGGAGTTAACTGGGATTCGTACGACAAAAACAAACATCATGTAATCTCGATCGGCTCCTGCACGACAAACTGTCTGGCGCCGATGGTGAAGGTATTGCTGGATAATTTCGGGATCGTGCGCGGCTTGATGACGACGATCCATTCGTATACGGCGGATCAGCGGATAGTTGATTCACCGCACAAGGACCTTCGTCGCGCTCGTGCGGCGGCGGTTTCGATGGTGCCGACTACGACCGGCGCGGCCAAGGCGATCGCCGAAGTGATCCCGGCGATGAAGGGGAAGCTGGACGGTATCGCGATCCGTGTTCCCACTCCGGATTGTTCGGTGACCGATCTGGCGGTTGAGCTGGAGAAGGATACGACGAAAGAAGAGATCAACGCGGCGTTCAAGAAAGCGGCATCCGCGGGACCATTGGCCGGGTCGCTGGAGTATTGCGATGAGCCGATCGTGTCGGTCGATATCGTCGGCAACCCGCACGGCTGCGTGTTTGATTCCGGATTAACGATGTGCAACGGCCGATTGGCCAAAGTATTCGGCTGGTACGATAACGAGATGGGGTTCTCTGTCCGGATGGTCGATATGCTCGGCCGGATGATGTAAGGCAGAAGGAACGAAGCTATGAATAAAGTGTCAGTACGCGATGTCAATTTCCGGGGGCAGAAAGTGCTGCTTCGGGTTGACTTTAATGTGCCGTTCGACGAGAAACTTCGGATCACCGATGACCGTCGGATCCGCGAAGCATTGCCGACGATCAACAAGATCCTCGGCGATGGCGGACGGGTGGTCGCCTGTTCGCATCTGGGTCGTCCGGGCGGCAAGCCGGTGCCGGAGTTTTCACTTCGCCCGGTAGCGAACCATCTGGCGGAATTGCTCGGCAAACCGGTGATGTTCGCGGAAGATTGTGTTGGACCGGAAGCGGCCAACATGGTCGGCAAAATGAAAAACGGCGACCTGATGGTTCTGGAGAATCTTCGCTTCCACAAGGAAGAAGAGAAGAATGAGCCGGAGTTTGCGAAGAAGCTCGCCTCGCTTGCGGATATCTATGTCAACGACGCATTCGGGTCGGCGCACCGTGCGCATGCCTCGACTGAAGGCGTGACAAAGTACTTCAAGCAGTCGGTGGCCGGTTTCCTGATGGAGAAAGAGCTGCAGTATCTCGGCGCGGCGGTGACCAATCCGAAACGTCCGTTTGCGGCAATACTCGGCGGCGCGAAGATCTCCGGGAAGATTGATGTCATACAGCATCTGCTGGATAAGGTAGATATCCTGGTGATCGGCGGCGGGATGGTCTTTACGTTCGCCAAAGCGATGAATTACCAGGTGGGTGATTCATTGGTGGAGAAAGACAAAATCGATCTGGCGCGGGAGACGATCGCCAAGGCGCAGGCCGCCAAGGTGAAATTGCTTTTCCCGGTGGATATCGTGATCGCACAGGAGATCAGCGATACGGCAGAAACGAAAATTGTGCCGGTCGAAAGTATCCCGGATGGCTGGAAGGGGCTGGACATTGGTCCGAAGTCGATCCTGTTCTTCCAGGATGAACTGGCGAATGCCAAAACGATCGTCTGGAATGGTCCGATGGGTGTGTTTGAGCATACGCCGTTTGCGAAAGGGACGATCGCTATCGGGAAATTGCTGGCGGATCTGACGCAGTCCAAGGGGGCAGTGACGATCGTTGGCGGCGGAGACTCCGCGGCGGCGGTCGCCGAAGCCGGTCTGGATGGTTCGCTGACGCACGTTTCCACGGGCGGTGGGGCCTCGCTGGAGTTCCTGGAAGGGAAAGAGCTACCGGGAGTGGCAGCTTTGACCGACCTGGCGCAGGTGGGCGCGTACTGAGATGCGCCAAAAGATCATCTGCGGAAATTGGAAGATGAACGGCACGGTTGCGGAGACCGAGTCGTTAATTGGCGGGTTGCTATCGGGAGAATCGCGTAATCCGAAGGCGACAGCGGTAGTCTGCCCTCCATATACTTCTTTAGGTTTAGCTAGTAAACTATTGCAGGGTAGCCATATAGCGCTTGGGGCGCAAGATATGTCGGAGCATGAGAAGGGGGCGTATACGGGGGAGATCTCGGCGCAGATGCTCTTGACACTTGGGGTTACCTTTGTTATACTGGGCCACTCGGAACGGCGGCAGTACCATGCCGAGTCCGATGATTTGATCAACCGCAAAGCCAAAGCTGCGCTGGTTTCAGGACTTATCCCGATAATTTGTGTCGGAGAAACACTGGCCGAGCGTGAATCCGGTCGCACGGAACAGATCGTTGGGACGCAGGTAGATGGTGTGCTGGCCGGATTCGGTGACGCCGAGTTAGGTCGCATTGTACTGGCATATGAGCCGGTCTGGGCGATCGGGACTGGACGGACCGCGACACCTGCGATGGCGCAGGAGGTTCATCGGTTCATTCGTCAGCGGATCAGTCAGAAAAATCGAGCGGCGGCAGAGAGACTGCCGATCCTGTATGGCGGTTCGGTCAAAGGTGACAACGCCCTGGGATTGCTCGCAGAAGCGGATATAGATGGAGCCCTGGTAGGTGGCGCCTGTTTGAAGGCGGATGAATTTATCAGGATCATAAACGCAGTGTAGTTGGAGGTTCTCCGTTGTTTCCAGTATTGATCGTCATTCACGTTTTGATCTGCCTGGCCCTGATCCTGGTTGTACTGATGCAGTCCAGCAAGGGTGAAGGATTATCCGGTTCCGCTTTCGGCGGCGGGCTGTCATCGGCAGTATTTGGCGGCCGCGGTGCGGCGACCTTCCTCTCCAAGGCGACCACCGGTCTGGCAATCGCTTTTATGGTGATGTGTATTATGCTTGCCTGGATGTCCGCGCAAGATCGCGCGGCGGTGACGGGCATTCCGGCCGACGGCGGCGAATCAGCCGTGACTCGTCAGGCACAGGAAGAGATGCAGCGTCAGCAGCAGCAACAGCAGCAGCAGGGGACGACACCGAATCCGGCGGGATTACCGGCGGGTGATGGTGGCGGCACGCAGACGACTCCTCCGGCAGGTGGCGGTCAGTAGATCTTTGGATCTGACAGTTTCGCGGAAGTGGTGAAATTGGTAGACACGCTATCTTGAGGGGGTAGTGGAGAAATCCGTAGGGGTTCGAGTCCCCTCTTCCGCAGATTGATTATACAAGGCTTCGCGCAAGCGAGGCCTTTTTTTGTTGGGGGGGAGAGCTATCTGTAAGAGTTTCTGCGTACCCGTCGGAAAACAGAGCCAATTATCACATTTGGATAAAGGTCATGCAAGCTCACTTGACAGCACTGGACCCGAACCTTATCTCGCAGTAAACAATGAACCGAAACTTTAAACAAAGGGATTCCACTATGTCAAATGTTCATTTTGATTTGGCCGAAGCAAAAGAGGGTTACACCCCGACACTACAGTTCATCGCCATGGAAGGTGCTGCGGCCGCCCTAGTAGCCCAAATAGAGAAGGGCAACCTCTCTCCCCACCAGCCAGAGGACACTAAGAAGTACATCAAACTGGTAAAAGAGGCCTTGTTGGACGGAACGGGTATAGAGTAGCACTATCTTGTGGGTACACGTGATTCGAGTAGTTGAAGCGCAATCTGCCGTTTACCGCGAACGAGTCAACCATTTGTACAGCGCGTTGAAGAGCATAGAGTATCGAGGGGTTCGAGTCCCCTCTTCCGCAGATTGACAATATAAGGCTTCGCGCAAGCGAGGCCTTTTTTGTTGGGGGGAAGACCGTCGGGTCACACTTCGAATCGAGGCGGCGATATCGGTGGAAGAATGGGAGCGGGTGGCAATGGGATTCGAAGCAGGACCCGACGGAACGGCGGGAAGGATCGTTAATCGTAGTGGTCGGGAAATGAGTCTGGAATTGGGAAATGAGGGGCAGGGGTTGCTTCGAAATCGCGGAGGGGAGATCTGCGTTGTAAGAAAAGTTCGGGCCGCGATTTCTCGCAATGACAGCCAATTGGGGATTTGTGACATAAGAGCGGGTGGGTGAGTATGTGTCGGGTTTCGCGCGGGGAGAGCTCGGTTGAGAAGTACAGGCATTCAGCGCTTAACCCGACCTGCGAAGGCGTCGGAAGGAAGGATCGTCAATCCATGTGGTCGGGAAATGAGTCTGGAATTGGGAAGTGAGGGGCAGGGGTTGCTTCGAAATCGCGGAGGGGAGATCTGCGTTGTAAGAAAAGTTCGGGCCGCGATTTCTCGCAATGACAGCCAATTGGGGATTGTGACATAAGAGCGGGTGGGTGAGTATGTGTCGGGTTTCGCGCGGGAGAGCTCGGTTGAGAAGTACAGGCATTCAGCGCTTAACCCGACCTGCGAAGGCTTCGGAAGGCAGGACCGTCAATCCATGTGGTCGGGAAATGAGTCTGGAATTGGGAAGTGAAGGGCAGGGGTTGCTTCGAAATCGCGGAGGGGAGATGTGCGTTGTAACAAAAGTTCGGGCCGCGATTTCTCGCAATGACAGCCAAAAGGGCATCTGTGACAAAGTAGCGGGCGGGTGAATATGTGTCGGGTTTCGTGTGGGGAAGGTTCGGTTGAGGTGAGCGGGCATTCAGCGCTCAACCCGACCTACGAAGGCGATGGTGGGCGGGGAATTGAGGTGTTAAAGTTGACTCACAAGTTGCCCCTCAAAAGTGTTGCTTCGATTGAATCTTCCGCATATGCTATCCCTGTTCATATAGCTGAACTCTAATCAGGGGACCTCAAAATGAAATCAAGAATTCTGGTCGCGATGATGGCACTGGCGATATTCTGCTGCAGTGCCGCAGCTCAGGAAACAACCGCGGTGCCGGTGCTTTCGGCGGAGGTGCAGGTTTGTACCTCGATCGTCGAGCGGATGCCGGACGGGGCGGATTCGACATTCGCCGTGACGACAGCGCAGCTCTATTGCTGGAGCAAGATCACCGGGGCCGGCGCTGACGGTGCGACGGTGACGCATATCTGGTTGCATGACGGCAAGGAGATGTGTCAGGTTGATCTGCAGGTGAAGGCGTCGCCGTGGCGGACCTGGTCGGTGAAGAATCTCTATGGGATGGCCGGGAACTGGGAAGTACGGGTGGTGGATGCGGAGGGGAAGCCGATAGGGGCGGCAAAGTTTAAGATAGAATAAGACGGGCAGACGGGACGTCTGCCGCGCAAGTCAAACGGGGACGTCTGCCGCGCAAATGGCGGGACACAAATCAGAAGAAAGCGGCCGCTCGGGTGAGCGGCCGTTTTCTATCTATGAGAATCAGATCAATGTGCAGACTATCTCTGTACAGTCAATCACTGCACAGGCTTGATCGTCCTCATGGGCAAGCCGGCAAAGTTGGCTTTGGCGTTGCCGTCAAATAAGAGATGAGGAGCGACAGGTCGGACAAGTCCGGCGTCACTACGACCGATCCGTTTACATTGGCCTCAGGGAGGCAAAGCAGTGACGGTTTCGGCGTGATGGTCAGGTAGGAAATCAGCAAGGAGAGATCGGAGAGGTCCGGAATCTCGGCTACCGATTTGTTGACGTTGCCGGTTGTCCCGATACAGCATGATTGCGGCGTGATCTGTGAGAGGATCGGAACCAGGCCACTACTTCCGCCTGGAGCATAAAGGAGCGCGATACGGTACTTGACCGTGTCACCCTGACTGAGCGTGTCGAGACCGAATGTCATCAAGAGTGACCAGTCGGTGTTGCTGGGACCATTGGCACTGGTTGGCTGGAACATCTGCTGGTACATATCGCCCGGAATGACACCATCCCAAACATAGGTCGGGTTGTCCAGCGCGCGCATATTTCTCGGATTGCCAGCCGAGAGGAAGGCGACGCCCGCGGCGATGGTATTCGAAGGATCCTGAATCCAGATCAGTTTGTTGGTCGCGTCATAGTAGCATTGGTTTGATCCGGAGGAGGCGACATCAAAATCACCAAACACGCCGGAGCGAATAGCCAGCGGTGCGGCACAATTATTGGTGATCGCGTAGTCGGCCGTGACGTAGCCGCATCCGGCAACATCGGAAGGCTCCCATTGGTAGGTCACTTTCCCCTGTACTTTGCCGCCGTTAGAGGCGAAGCGGAGGGTGCGTGTTTGATCGGAGCCAATCGTGCCATTCATCAAGCTGTCGATAGTCGACCAAGTGGGGGTCTCATAAAAGTCCAGATACATTGAGGTATCCGCACCATTCTCATGCATGACGAGGAGAGAGAATCTGGAGATGGCATCGCTGGCGCGAACAAAATCATGTACCGATGGGCGATTATTGAGCGTGACATTCAGGCAGTTGGTGGTGATCGGTCGCTCCATGAGCGCTACTGGGAGGTAGCCGATCTGAATTGAGACCGGAACCTTGATGGTCGGAACCGATGGATTGGTGGTGGCCATCACGATGGTATCCTCGACCTGTCCGAGATTGCAGGTAGACAACGAGGTGGCATCCATTGTCGCAGTGACGACAACGGAGTCACCACTGGCCATGGTGGAGGGTCCGGAGGTCGACAGAGTCAGGAATCCCTGGGCAGAAGTGACCGAGGTCCAGTTGACATTCTCAGGGCGATAGTTGGTGATGGTGACGGTGGTGTCGACTGAGGCACCAAGCGTGACAACCATCGGGCTGACCGCGGCCGGATTGGCGGCAACCAGTCCGAAACCGACAGAGTCAAGCGCCAGCACTATGCCATCCACTTCGGCGGACGGGAACCCGTAGAGATCCTTGGCCGACTGAACGGTCATCGACGACCAGAAGTTGAGCGATGATCCTGGAGTCAGATACGTGGTGAGCGTGCGATACCAGATCTGCGCCGTCTTATCGCGACCGATGGCTGTGGAGGCAATGAAGGCTGCACGGTTCGGAATGCCGGAGTTGATATGGACGCCGCCATTGTCGGTGTCAATCGTCAGCACGACATACTCAGAGAGATGTGCCGGTTGATAGCCGAAGGGGAACCGAGCCGGGTTGGGGCCCTGGTGCGGGTCCTCGAGATTACGGAGGAATCCGGGTGAAGTGATGCGAATTTCTTCGCCCATCAGCCAGTTGGCTGTGTCAACCATGGCACCGAAAACATCGGAGAATGATTCATTCAGCGTGCCTGATTCAAAAGAATAAATCAAGTTGGCGGTATGCTCGGTGACGCCATGAGCCAGTTCGTGCGCGACAACATCGAGCGAGCCGGAGAACGGCTTGTAGGTGGTACCATCGCCATCGGCGAAGTTGACCGAGATGCCGTTCCAGAAGGCATTATTGGTATATGTGGGGTCATGGACCGAGCAGATGATCGACATACCGTTGTCATCGAGGCTGTTTCGGCCAAAGTTTGACTGGAAATAGTCGTAGGTAAGCCCGGAATAGTAATGGCCGGAGACCGCCGCACGGAGCGACGTGTTGTCATTGAAATTATTATTGTCGTTCGGGTCGGTCGTGATCGGACCAGAGCCGAGGTAGTTGTCATAGGTGATGACGACACCATCGTAATTGGTGATCGGCGCCTGGTACATCGGGCGGGAAGCATCGACCAGTTTATAGTCCGGGCCGAACTGATATGTCTGGAGCGTGCGCGTGTTGATGTTAACGTCAACGCCGGTACCGACGGCAGGGCCATCGAAATGAATGTCGTTGTATTTGAAGAGTTCGCGACCGGAGCGGGCATCGACAAAAACGCGCCAGCGAATGGCGGAGCGTTCGCCACCGGTGATGGTCACCAGCCAGGCGAGATGTGAGGTGCCGCTGCGATCGGGGTAGATCAGCAGTTCGCTGTTGGCGTTGATCGATTCTCCGACCAGGCTGTCGGCGAGGATCGCGCGCGCGGTTGCTTCCGCAGTGGCCATATCAACCGCGGGAGACGTTGCGAGCGACGGAGTGGGGATCAGTTGTCCGCCGACCAGATAGATCGACTGGTCTTCGCGGAAGTGGACGATCGTCTCTTTTCCCCAGACGCGCAGACCCTGGAAGCGCTGCTGAAAGCGAAGATGTTCCTGACCGAGCTGGTCAGTCGCCTGTCGGGTGAGCAGCAGTTCCTGCGAAGCGGAATTAAGTTTAAAGAGATCGGGGCGTGAGGAAATGAATGCAACCGCTTTTTCTTCCACGGTGGAACCGGGAACAACAAAGCGTCCCTGAGCAATTTCGGCGGTTTGCCAGGTAGGCTCGAGTGACAACATGTCAAGCCGGGTGGCGGGGATCTGCTGTTGGGCAGCCGCAGCCATGAGCGATCCGGCCAGGCAGACCACAAGAGCGATGGTGATCAACTGACGCATAATCGGGGGGTCCTCTTTTGCTGGTGCAACGGGTTGACCAGAGATTTGGTGGTATCGCTGAAAGATACGCACAATTCAATTTCTGTCAAGGATTTCCCCAGTGAACCGGACGTATTATGTCCACCTTTGCGGATGGCCGCAGACTACTTCTGGTGCGACAGCCAGGCGTCGAAATTGCGCTGCATCTGCCCGATATGCAATGGAATGTGGTTTTCGTAGATTTGCAACCATCGATCCATAGTCATTTCGCCGGATTCAGGATGCTGGATAACTCGGCTCCAATACGATTCGGGAATAGAGCGGATCATGCGATAGGACATTTCGCGAAGCCACTTAAACAGTTCGAGCGCTCCGGCGGCATCCTGCAGATCGTAGCGAAGGTCAGTGGTCCATTTGTCCTGATCATAGGCCATGATGGTTTTCCCCGGCTCTGCAATGAAGCAACGTGCACGGATGTAGCTGTTCGCCTCGGAATCGGCGAGATGAATGATGATCTCGTGGATGGACCAGCGACTCGGCGCGGGCTTGTAGTGCCACATGTCGCGAGGAAATTTCGGGAGCGCCTCAGTCAATTTTTGGTATGCCTGTCCATAGGATTCGATCAGCGCGAGTCGTTCTTCATGAGTCATATCGTCCCTTTCAATTGTTGGTTGAGCGAAGCAAATATCTGTTTGGAGCGTTCCGCTTCGATGCGGTGGTCGACCATCGGCGAAGGATAGCCCGGTGTGACGTTGTTTGACTCGTGCAATGAGTGAATCTGCGAGGGGGAGAGGAGAGCAAGCTCCGGAATCCATCGGTGTATATATACGCAGTCAGGGTCAAACTTCTTTTGCTGGAGCCAGGGATTGAAGATGCGGAAATAAGGGGCAGCATCGCAGCCGGTCGAAGCGGCCCACTGCCAGTTGCCATTGTTGACGGACGGATCGTAGTCCGAGAGTTTTTGTGCGAAGTACTTCTCTCCCCAGTGCCAGTCGAGATGCAGGTCTTTGACCAGGAAAGAGGCGACGATCATGCGGACGCGATTGTGCATGAAGCCGGTCTGGTTGAGTTGCCGCATGCCGGCATCGACGATGGGAAAGCCGGTAGTGCCGGAACACCAGCGTTCGAAAGCGCTCGTGTCAGTGGACCAGGCGAGCTGATCGTATTTGGCATGGAACGCGCCGGTGAAGATATGGGGGAAATGGAACGCGATGTGGGTGAAAAAGTCGCGCCAGTAGAGTTCGTTTATCAGAGTATGGCTTTCACCAAATCGCGAAGCAATTGACCGGTAGACGCGACGAACTGAGATAGTCCCGAATTTCAGGTGAGCGGAGAGTCCGGTGGTGGCGTTGAGCGACGGGATATCTCGGGTGGTGGCGTAATCCCTGAATGTATCGAGATGCGCGAGTTGTGAAATCGCATTGTCAGAGCCGCCATGGGTAAAGAGCGATTCATTGCGCGATGGATGAATTGGCAGATCCGTGAGGCGGACTGTTCCCGCGATATCTTCCGTGTGGAAATTGCGGGTTGAGACTGCCTGCGGTTCCGGAATGAGAATAGTACGGGCGCGTTTCGCAAACGGCGTGTAGACGGTGTAAGGTTTGCCATCATCTTTGAGGACAGCCTCGGGCTCGGTCAGGAGCGCATCGGCGTGCTGGTGAAACGCAACAGAGTGCTGGTCGCAGATTTCGTTGATCGATCTGTCGCGAGCGATACTGTAGGGAGTGTAGTCGCGATTGACGAAGACGGCGTTGATCTGATGCTGAGCGATGAGTTGGTCGATGACCGCGGCCGGTTCGCCTTCAAAGAGATAAAGCCTGCCGCCTTGTGATGTCAATTGCTTATCCAGCCATTCGAGCGACTCCAGCATAAATTGCATCGCGTTGTTGCCGCGGTACGGGTTGTTGCGGACCTGCTGAGGATCGAAGATGAAGCAGGGGATGACGAGATCAGATGACTCAAGGACGGTGCGCAGGGCGGTGTTGTCGTCGAGACGGAGGTCGCGCCGAAAGATGAATAGCGAGATGTGGTAGCGCTTGCCCATAGCGGATGATACTGGATTCAACAGCGAACGGATCGGTTCGTTCCCGTTGTAGGAGGGGCTCCGTCAAAAAAAAGTGAGGGCGTCTATCAACTGAAGGGTTTGAGCCAGTCTTTGGTCATAAACTCCCCCTGGTGGCCATCGGGGTCGAAGAAATAGAGACTCATGTCGCCTGAGGGCCAGGTATGTTCGATGACATCAACGCCGAGGTTATGGAGTTTATTGCGGAAACTGTCTATCTCCTCGCGTTCGATCTGGAAGGCGTAATGCAGATGTTTTGCGCCCTGTCCGCCAAAGAGCCCGAGCTTTCCCTTTTTCCAGAGGCCAAACGCGGTGCCATCGTTCAGTACGAAGGCAACAGCCGAGCCATCGTCCCAGCGCGAGATACGCTGATAGGGGAGGAGGGCCTGGTAGAACTTTTCGGCGATGTCGAGGTCATTGACCTCGAGATGAATTTCAAGCATTCGCATAAAGAAAAACCGGGAGCTAGCTCCCGGTCCTTAGTTCGTATGACGAGCGGCGTGAAAACCGTCCGTTCAGTTGTTGATATACTTTCCCAGGATCTGATTCATACGGGAGGTCATCTTGGAGTTTGGTAACACCTCAGTGGCACCCGCAGAGAGCGCAGCTTTCATCTGGTCCGCCATGATATGTGGCGAATAACAGACGATCGGGATTGATCTGGTGGCTCCGTAGGAGCGGAGTTTATTGATCAGCGACGGCGCCTCAATCCCATTCAGGTTGAGGTCGATTATGATAAGATCCGGCCGAAGTTCCTGCGCTTTGGTAAAAATCTCGTCTGAACGAATTGCTTTAATACCCTCGGCATCCATTCCGTCAAGGACCGACATGATCTTGGAAGTGAAGATCATATTGTTGACGGCAATCAATACCTTCTTGTTTTGCATAATTGAAATACCCCTCAGGGATCTCCTTATCTGTTGGTAGGTCTCCCACTCGACCGGTTTAATATACGACATTGTACGGGCAAATGAAAGGGTTGGACGGAAGAAAAGCGGAGTTTCGAGAGATGGGTTTGTTAAGTCGTTGCAATATAAAACTGTAATTCGGGGAAAAGATTTCCATAATGTGACAGAGTGAACGATCTGGGGTGATTTTTGGTTGATTCCTGGCGCTAAGTGTCGTTACTGGCGGTCATGAAACGAACCAAAATACTGGCGACATATGGTCCGGCGGTCAGTTCGGAGCGGTTGCTCCGTCGGATGGTCGATGAAGGCGTAAATGCTTTCCGTATAAACTGCTCTCACGGAAGCACCGAAGATTTTTCGGGAGCGGTCCGTCAAATCCGAAAAGCGACCACCAGCCAGCGCTGGCCGGTCGGAATTCTCTTTGATATCTCCGGCCCGAAACTTCGACTCGCAAGATTTGCGGGTGACCTAGCGGTCAAGGCAGGCGAACAGATCACGTTGACGGAATCGACGAGCGATCTGAAACTTCGCCAGATCGCAGTAAATCATCCCAAGATCATTGCATCGATCAGACCGGGCGAACGAGTTTTTATTGACGACGGGAATGTCGGTCTGAAAGCGGAGAAATGCGCGAATGGCAAAGTCAGCCTCAGGGTGCTGAACGCCGGAAAACTACTTCCCGGGAAAGGGATCAACCTTCCGGATTCAGTGGTGCAGATGCCGACTATCGGCGCAAAAGATAAGAAAGATCTCAAGACAGCGGTCGAGAGCGGCGCGGATTTTGTCGCGCTGTCTTTCGTACGTTCGGCGGATGATGTGCTGGTCGCGCGTAAACTCATCAAGCAGTATGGCGGAAAACAGAAGATCATCGCCAAGCTGGAGAAGCGGGAAGCGATCGAATCGCTCGAGTCAATTATGGATGTATCTGACGGAGTGATGATCGCTCGAGGGGATCTGGGGGTGGAGCTGCCGCCGGAGCGTCTGCCTAATTTGCAGAAGCGGATCGTTGAGCTGGCGAATCTGCACCGTCAGCCGGTGATAGTTGCGACGCAGATGCTGGAGTCAATGCGGTTTTCGCCGCGACCGACGCGCGCAGAGGTGAATGATGTTGCCTCGGCGGTCTTTGACCATGCGGATGCGGTGATGCTCTCTGCGGAGACGGCGACCGGGCAATACCCGCTGGAGACTGTCCGGATGATGGCGGCGGTGATCTCGGCAAGCGAGGAACGTCGGGAGGTCAACTCCGGCATGGTGGTGCGTGACCTGACGGATAGTATTGAGCCACATTTGGTTTCGCGGATGGTGGGGGCGATCTCGGACGACAGTGTGATCCGGGTGATCTTTGCCTTTACGACCTCCGGATTTACGGCGGAATTGATCGCCAATCTCTTTCCGCGTCAGACGATCGCTGCGCTCACATCCGACAAAAATGTCATGCGACAGCTCTCATTGATCCGGTCGGTTTGTCCGATATATGTACGGCAGCCCGGCTCGTTCCATTCGCTGGTGTCAACCGTGAATCAGGTCAGCCGGAAATACCAACTGGCAAGCAAAGGAGAGCATGTGATCATCACGGGAGGCGCGCCTTTCGGCAGAACGGTGCCTTCAAATCTGGTGATGATCCATGAGGTAGAATGATGCGTGCGAAAATAGGAATACTCGGACTGATGATCCTGTTGGCGGTGGCGGGAGGAGCAATCGGACAGGATGAAGCACCGGCTAAGCCGGTCAAAGCGACCAAGTCGATCGCCATCACCTTCAATGAACTTCCGGCGGCGGAAGCATTCGGCGAGATACACCCCGAAGCGATCAATTTCCTGATTCTCCAGGCGCTGAAAAAACATGAGGTGAAGGCGGCGGGATTTGTCGTGGGGGCGAATCTGGAAAATCAATACGACCTGATCGGGCAATGGCTGAATGACGGCCATGCAATCGGGAGTATGACGTACAATCATGAAGATCTGAATGACCTCGGCTATGTGAAGTTCATCGAAGAGGTGTCGATGGGGGAAGCGGAGCTGGAGACGATGCTCGAGAGTTTCGGGCAGAAGAAGCGATATTTCCGCTACCCGTATCTTCACTATGGCGCAAATAAAGAGGATAAGCGGCAGGTGAAGGGGTATCTCTCCGAGGCCGGGACAGTGGTGGCGCATGCGTCGGTGGTGCCCGATGACCATATGTACAATTTCACGCTGAATAAGATGGGGAAGGTGCTGGATTCGCTGCAGTACGTGGTGCTCAGGGATGAGTATTTCAACAGCGTGTTTGATGAGTTGGAGCGGGCCGAGATGATGGCGAATGATCTGGTGGGACACCAGGTGAAGCAGATTCTGATGCTCCAGACAAATCGATTGAACGCGATCTATCTGGATGAGCTGTTGACCGCGCTGGAAGAGGCGGGATATAAGTTCATTCCGCTCGACGCGGCGCTTCGTGACGAAGTGTACGCGCAGGCGGAGAGTTACTATGGATTGCGCGGGGTGGGGTATCTGGATATGCTGGCGCTGGAAGAAGAGTAGAAGATTTTGTTATTGAGATGTGAAAGCCCGCTTGAGAGAGCGGGCTTTTTTGTGGGGGAGCAAATGTCGGGTTTCATGCGCCGGTGGAGTATTTGGGATGAGAGATCGCAGTTGAGATGGCGCATTCAACCCGACCTACGATTCTCTCAAACGTATCAAGACAATTTTACCTAGCTGAGTCTGATGTTGAAATGTATGGGGCGGGGGTTGCTTCGAAATCGCGGAGGGGAGTTTTGTGCAGTAACAAATACTCATGCCGCGATTTCTCGCAATGACAATCTTGCGGATAGCTAAGAACAAGGGAGAAAGGGCAGACGGGGACGTCTGCTGCTCAAATGTTGGTCCGCTACTCAGAGTAATACATAAAGAGAAACCCGGCGGGCTTGCTCCACTAGTACTGCAAGACGCGCCGGGTTTTCATTTAACCCACCATAAATGATGGGGTACGGTCATAGGACCAGATCTAACACTACTTCAGATACATCATCTTCTTCGTGGCGGTGAAGGAGCCGGAAGTCAGGCGGTAATAGTACACGCCTGTCGCGATATCACTGCCATCGGAGGATTTACCATCCCAGGCAAACTGGTGGCTGCCTGAAGAGAGGTTCTCCTCATGTCGGTAGACCACCTTACCGAGGACATTGAATATCTCAAGAGAGACATCGCCACCATGCGGCAGGTCGAAGCGAATGACAGTTCCGCCATTAAACGGATTCGGGTAGTTCTGCTGCAATTCATACGAGTTGGGCAACGGACCATCCGTCAGTGCAGCATTGACCATCGTCTGGCCGATCTGCGAAGTTACCTTGCCGCCATACTTGGTCGCGGTGGCGACAGACTGAATAGTAGTCGTCGTCAGGATGCGCAGGAGCGGTCCGGCGCGGAAGAAAGTGGCGTTCGGGAAATTCTCCTTTGGCGACAGCACGACATAGGTCGAGCCATTGCGGGCAGAGGTCTGCATTGACATACCGGTCGCCAGCAATTGCGGCGTGACATTTCCGGCCAGGACGATCTGCACCGCGCCGAGCGTATCTGAGGTCGCGCAGAGCAACATACCGGCATTGATGAAGAATGACGCGACATTCGATGAGTTGGGCGGCAGTACATTGGCCGTATCCAGCGCGGACATCCGGCGATAGAGCAGGACGTAGTCCTCGATAGCGAGCGTGCTGCCATCCTGATTGATATCCGAGGCATTCCCCTGGGCGACAGGGTCAACCGTGAAGACCGACGGACCATTGGCGAAGTAACGTCCAAAGAGACGGAAGTCTTCAACTTCGAACGGTACGGCATTCATGTCAACATCGCCGGGCGTTTCCGCGACCGGTTCAGGGCAAGCGATCCCGACGCCGCCGGAGTAGAGGACGATCTTGCGAATGGGGGAATCACATCCGACCAACGGAAGACCGCCAACGCCGGGGAGAACCGCGCCGGAAGCGGGGAGTTCAACGAAAACGGAATCCTGCAATTCAAACAGTCTCTCCACGCCAAAGAGGTGATTACCTGAGGCAGAGGAGATAGAGTTGTCCGCGCAGTCTGACCAATAGAAGCGGACTGGCGCAAAGCGACAGGCCCAGCTTGAATCGGAACCAACGAGGAAGCGGAGTCTGGCCACCGTGACCGGGAGAGTCGGCGCGCCACACGAGGGGTGCAGGTCGCCATTGTTGGTTTCGGCGATACCAACGAGATGAACCTGGCCCGGTGCGTTGGTATAGGTGAAATATTCCCAGGCGCAGGAGTCATAAAGAGCGCCGGGGAGTACTTCGGCGATCGACAGCGCGGCGCTGTCGAAGCGGAAAGTCAGATCAAATCCACCGATCCCCTGTTGCTGGGAGATCGAATCCAACGAGAGGTTCAGTTCGGCGATCTGACCGGGTACGATATCACGGACGGCATTCAATGAGAGACCAAGTGAGGTAAAGATCTCTTCTTCGGGATCCTCGTCATCGTCCTCAGGCGCAACCACCGCAAAGGTAAATTTGAAATGGTTCTGCTTGTAACCATCGGAGATCTTCAACAGCACGTGAAAGAACCGGCCGGAATCTTCGGGATTCGGCAGGAAAGTCAGGTTGTAACCATTTTCGGTTTCAAGCAGTTCGACCGTACCGGACGGCTGCGGACGGACACGCTCATAGGAGACGACCGGCTGGTCGCATTCATCATGGTCATAGGTGCCGATCGGCAGCGTATAGAGCTCACCAAAGGGGATCGGAATAGTGTCACGCCGTTCGATACCATCAAGAACAACCACCGGCATCTGGTTTTTCGGGAAGAGAATAAGGCCGGTGCGTGTTTTCAGACTTGGTATGCTTTGCCAGTAAGCCTCGACCAACACCAGAGAATTGTACCATTCAACCTGGGAGCCGGCGGGCATGGACCAATAACCGCTGACAGAGTCAAGCGCGCCCGGTCCCTTGAGCTGGCGGTAGCGAATGATGCCATCGGCAGGATATTCGCCACGGCGAGACTTAGGCGGTGTCGCCTTGAAAGTAAAGCTCGCGGAGTCACAGTGGTCATAGACCAGCCTGTGCTTGCTGTCATTGAAGACCGGCGGGCACCGGTAGTCAGATCCGGCCTTTACCGACGCTGCCACAGCGATGAGTAAGCAGAATCCGACGCAGAACAAGAATCGCGAGTAATTCATACATGAACTCCTGGGAGGTAGCCATAGGGTGACGCAACAGGTCGGGAGTCCGGCAAGTCGCTACCATCCGGTATGCCAGTCTCTTCAGATAGATTCGGACCAACGGGGGCCGAACTTGACAAATTTTTCAATCTGAAACAGCGACTTGGGATGTCCCTGTTTTGGGGGCGAAGGGTCGTTGGAAATCAATAAGTTACGTCAGTCAGGCAGGGGAGAAAATGGGGGAAGTCCCCCTTATTTGAGAGCGCAAATGAGGCGTCGGGGGGGCCGATGTTAAGGTTGGTTAAAGAAGGGGGAATGGCCAATAGCGGGTTGAATCCGCCGGAAACCGAATTGGTATAATCCAGCAAACCGACCAGGATAAATAAGAACAGGAGGCTATGACGTATGCTAAACAGAAGTTGGCGGGTGACAGTGATGTCACTGATAGCGGTAGTGACGGTTGGAGTGCTTGGCGTTTTTTCGACTGGAGATGTGTTGGCCCAGAGCAAGGAGAACTCCGGGATGCAGTCGCTGCGCGCGCTGAACGAGGCGTTCATTCAGATCGCCAAAGAAGTGACTCCTTCGGTGGTGACAGTCTCGACCGAAAAAGTGGTGAAGATGCGTGGGATCGGCGGATTGAATCCAAACTTCGGAATGTTTAATGATCCCTTCGAGCAGTTTTTCAATATGCCGAAGGGGAATCAGTCGCCGCAACAGGAACAGAGACAGCAAGGATTGGGCTCAGGAGTGGTGGTATCGGAGGATGGGTATATCCTGACGAACAACCATGTTATCGCGGGAGCGGACTCGATCGTTGTCAGGTTCAGCGATGGGAAGTCACTTGCGGCGAAAGTTATCGGCGCAGATGAAAAGACGGATATCGCAGTGATCCGGGTTGAGGCAAAAGGATTGACTCCGATCAAGCAGGGGAGCAGTGATGATCTGCAGGTGGGAGAGATGGTGATGGCGATCGGGTCGCCGCTGAATCCGAATCTTGCGCATACCGTGACCCAGGGGATAGTCAGCGCGAAGGGGCGGTCCAATGTCGGGCTGGCCGACTATGAAGATTTCATTCAGACGGATGCGGCGATCAATCCGGGGAATTCCGGTGGTGCGCTGGTAAATCTGGATGGCGAGCTGGTCGGCGTTAACACGGCGATCGCGAGTCGTTCCGGCGGATTTCAGGGGATCGGGTTTGCAGTGCCGGTCAATATGGCGCTGGACATTATGAACGAACTTATCAGCAATGGGAAGGTTGTGCGCGGCTGGCTTGGAGTTGGTATTCAGGATGTGAATGAAGTGCTGGCGCGAGCGATGGGGCTGGAAGAAAACAGTGGAGTGTTGATCGGCTCGGTGGCGCCAGAGAGTCCGGCGGAAAATGCCGGAATTGCTCCGGGGGATGTGGTCATCAAAGTGAACAGCACGGAGGTGACGAATTCAGCACAACTTCGCAACCTGATCGCCCGAACAGAACCGGGGACGACAGTCACGCTCGGGCTCTTGCGAGATAGCCGGGAGAAAGCGTTGGCGGTGAAGTTGGGTGAACTTCCGGAACAGGACGAGAGCGGCGCGATACGCCGGGGCGGACCATCGAATGATCAGGAGCGAGGGCTGGATCCGGGATTTGATGTCGGACCGGTCACCCGCGAGTTTGCGCGGCAGTTCGATCTGCCGGAGAATACAGCCGGAGTGGTGGTGACTGATATTGACGAGTCGAGTGCGGCCTATCGGCAGGGAGGCTTGCGCGCGGGGGATGTGGTGAGAGAAGTGAATCGGAAACCGATAGCCTCGGTGCAGGAGTTTGAGAGTGCACTGCGGGGTCTGAAGCAAGGAAGTCCACTCCTGTTGCTGGTTTCGCGAGGCGAGCAGCAGCGGTTTGTGGCGTTTGATATCGGTTGAGGAAGTGAGAGCGAAGAGAAGAGCAGGGCCGGAAGGCCCTGTTTTTTTTGTATCAAGAGTGGTCGGTGATTGAGAAGCCCACCATAAATGGTGGGGTACGGTGGATTAATAGGGGTGGGGAGACTGGGGATTTGTGCCGCTGACAATGAGTGTCGAAACCTACACTTCGCGCACCGGCTACGCCAACAGAGGATCCGACCTACAATACTGTTACCCAAGCAACAGTGTTACAATCGGTCGGTCGTACCGTTGAAACAGCTCTCCACCCCAATAGGGTACTCCACCATATCGAGATCAGGCGTTCGCATGTCCAAACTTTGCCTCAGCTTTTTTGGCCGTTCGAAACATGAGAAAAGTGAAGATGACGCATACTATTGCGGCAATCGCTACATAAGTTGGCGACTGGAAGCTCAGGATAAACGCGCCGCACGCGACTAATGATGTAATTACGACCGTCGCACAGCCGAATATTGCCATTGCCATGCTGAACACCCTTTTCTCCGGTTGCAACTGCTCTTCGCGTTTCCTGATCATCTCGACAACCGAAGCGACATTGGATACGCCAAGCACAACTGCCCATCCAAGAAACAAGTATGCAGCGGATGTTCTTCCATGGCGGTACTCGAAAAGGGCAATGATGAGGAGCGTAAGAACAATTGCGAGCGCATAGCTCCATGCGAGTAGACTCGCGAGTGATCTATTCTTGCGCCTGCCTTGTTCTAACTGCATGAGTCGGAATGTACGAACTACATATATGACAGTGAGAACTGTGACCACAAGCGCAACCGTCAAGCAAGCCAACCCCCCAGCAGTAAGATTGGACCGCAGCAGTACTATACCAAATAGTAAGATCGCAACCTGAACAGAAAAGAGTATGGACAGGACTGCTCTGAAGCGAAGTCGCTCGTGATCGAACTGTGGCCCGTCGCCGCCACTATCAGATACGCAGTGGCGGAGCTTTGCGTAGTACCAAGCCGCTATTAACCCTAATGCACCCAACGCGCCTTGCAAAATAACCTCAGGAATCTCTTTCAATGAAGTCTGATCGGCCTGTGCGAAGAGATATGCCATACCAATTGCCATAAGGTAAGCATATGCTGCACCGGTCAGTGCCCACTTAGCCAGCACACCTGAAGTAAGCTTCTTTATCATTATCCCCTGTAACTATTAGTGGGTGCTTCCGCTATAAGTCCTGTGCGTCAAAGCCCTTGCTCGCAGGGTCTGCGGAGGTGAGGCCTGTGGAGAATTCGTGCAGATGGTGGTCATGTTACTCCCTGACCGTAAGAAACTGAAACGGAAGGGATGAGGCAAGAGAAGAAATGAGGGGATCGCGACGCCTTGCCGTCAAAGTGTCGAATTGAGATGCGAGGGAAGTGCTGGGCAAGGCTCGCGATGACGGGCTTCGGGGCGGGCAGACGGGGACATCTGAAGTGCAAGCTGTATTACAATTGTCAGTACTTCAAAGTCCGCGCCCATTAATAGAGGGAGGAGAATAGCCGAGACTCCCTCGCTGGTTTTCGCGGAAGGCGTGATCGGTCAACCAAGCGGGTAATTGCAGGAGCCATGTCCAACAGTCAACCCACGGCTAACCAGGTACTTGATGATTCCAGGTTGTCACCCCCCGGCAGAAAGGTCAGTCGGTCGACTGGAAAGCAGGATTATTTGGTCGAGAATAAGCGCAGATCACTCTCCCGACAGTCAACCAATTCGATGGCAGATACTTGATGATGCCAGACTGGCTTCGGCCCATCACCTGGCACTTGGCAATCATCCTCACCGGCTCTACCGCCACCCGGCATAGGAATCGTCATCACGAGCTTTGCTTCATCCATTTGACAAGGCAAAGCGTCGTGATCTCAGTTTCGATTCAACTGTCGCAGGGGATCGCGACGCCTTGCCGTCGGAGTGTCGGGTTGAGATGCGAGGGAAGTGAAGGGCAAGGCTCGCGATGACGGAACGCAGAGGTGGGGCGGATTGCATCAGTGACATCAAAAAGCTTGGAGGCGGAGGAGGGGGGAGTTATTCTTTCGGCCATGTCGAATGAAAGATCGATCCCAGTCCAACATCGGATGACCCCATCGCGCGCGTTGTTGTTGTTAACAATCGGCGCGGTCTGTATCAGTTTTGCCGCGATCTTCGTGAAGGGGATCGGGAGCGACCGTCTTGGCGCGACGGCAATCGGTTTCTGGCGAATGCTATTTGGGTCGGCGATCATGTTTGGATGGACGCTGATCGAGGGGAAAAGTGTGGGTTTGCCGAAACGGATCTACTTCTGGTCGGCGTTTGCCGGTTTTGCGTTTTTCTGTGATCTCTGGACCTGGCATCGGTCGATATTTATTACCGGGGCGGGGATGGCGACGATTCTCGGGAATACGCAGGTTTTTGGCAGTGCCATTCTGGGGTACTTTGCTTTCAAAGAAAAGCTCTCGCTTAAGTTCTTTCTGGCGGCGATCCTTGGATTTGTCGGGATCGTGCTTTTGATAGGCGTGGGGAGTGATGATATCCAGTTGACTGAGCATTACCTGATGGGGGTCTTTTTCGGACTGCTGACGGGGATCTGCTATGCATCGTATATCTCACTGGTGAAAAAGGCGAGTCATGAGCATGTGGAGGTAGGGACCCTTGCTTTGATGGCCTGGACCGCTTTGTTTTGCGCGATCTTCCTCGGAGTCGCGGGTCTGGTTGAAGGCGAGGCGATGTTGCCTCCGGATGCGACGAGTTGGCTGTTTTTGCTCGGCCTTGGATTGGTGCCGCAAGCGATCGGTTGGCGAGTGATATCATCTTCGTTGCCGCATATCGACGCACACCGCGCGGGGCTGGCGCTGCTGCTTCAACCGATACTGGCGACAGTTTGGGGATTTCTCTTCTTTGGGGAGATGCTCGGCCCACTGCAATTAGTGGGGGCAGTGGTGACGCTGGGGGCGATCTATTTCGGGTCGATTCGAAAGTAGCCGGTCAGTTCAACCTCTATACTCCCGCATTCTACGTTTCTACCAACCGCACAATAATCTTGCATACATGGACTCGTAATACTATCTTAGTGCGTCACTGTCGGGTGACGTGTGGAGGATCTCAAAGCAGAAATTTCCAAAGGAGCTGGTCATGAGGAGATGGGCGTGGTTGGCGATTCTGGCGCTTATGTTAGTGCCAATGATCTCTTTCTCGGCGGTAGATGTACAGCTGGGAACGACTGAGGCGTATTGGTATCCGGGGGACAACGTGAAGATCCCGATCATCATGACTAACGATGTCAAAACCCAAGCTTTCACCGCTTCGATACGTATCCTCTCCGGAACAATTGTGGTCGATTCGGTGGTCAGAAGTGGCAGACTCGGACAAGGAGACGTCCCTATAGCTGTTTGGTTACCGACTGCGTGCGATATATCTACGCCGAGTGATTCCGGAACAGTAATATTCGTAAGCAGTCCATCCATGGGGATCCCAATCGGATCCGGAGAGATAGCCAGCATCTGGATGCATGGGTATTCTCTGGGCAGCCAGTTTACATTCCAAATGGTCGATTCCTTTGCCATGGATCCGGCAGATCCTTGTTATAACCGGCATCGTTCTATGGCATCGATATTCAAGAGCAGCTATGAATTGGAGGAGGTTGAATTAGGCTTGAGTAACACGACGTTAACGTTGGTTGATGCGGCACTGGAGTTGACGACCCCAGCGACGGTCTCAGGTATGACATTGAAACCTCTGTCAATTCCGGTAGATGTATGGTCGTTGTATGAGGGGGTCACAGTCGAAGTGATCTCATTTGAGGGGCCGAATGGCCAGTCGCCATTTCCGACTGTTTCAGGTGCCGGACCATGGCAGTTGGAGTGGACTCCCGGCCTGAATGGTGCGGGTGCGTATCTGTTGACCGTTCGCGCTTCGAATCCGCAAGGGCAGCACGCCGAAAAGTCCATAGCGATTGCCATCGGCTCCAGTGTCCTGTCAGGAGATATTGACTGCAACGGCAATGTCGACTTAAGCGACCTGTCACGGATGATAAACTGGCTGCTCAATCACACGGTGCCGCCGCTCTGTCCGTAGGTCTTGAGATGATCAAGAGACAATGAAAAAGGCGGCTCAGGTGAGCCGCCTTTTCTATGAGAAACGTGTATCGACTTAACCAACCAGCACTTTTTCGAGACGTTCGACCAGATAGTCGACATCCTTCTCAGTGATGATGAGCGGCGGGGAGATACGGATCGTATGGCCGTGGCTGTCGTTCGCAAGGACATTGAGATCGAGCAGTTGACGGCAGTAGTTCATGGCGTCGCCATCGTTGACTTCGATCCCGATAAAGAGGCCGCGTCCGCGGACTTCTTTGACATGCTTGGAACGCTTGGCAACATCAAGGATCTTCTCTTTGAGGATCTTGCCGGTCGTGGCGGCCTTTTCAGAGAGCTTTTCTTCTACGAGGACATCGAGAGCGGCAACGCCAGCCACACAAGCGAGAGGGTAACCGCCGTAGGTGGAACCATCGCGACCCGGCTGGAAGACCAGATCCATCAGGTGAGAGTTTGTCACCATGACAGAAAGCGGGACTAAACCGCCGGAGATCGCTTTGCCGAGGATGACGGCATCGGGGATGACATTCTCATGCTCGAAGCAGAAGTTCTTGCCGGTACGTCCGAGGCCGACCTGGATCTCATCGAAGAGCAACAGCAGGTCGTTGGCATCGGCGATCTCGCGAAGTCCCTGGAGGAATCCCGCCGGCGGCTGATACATGCCGCCTTCGCCCTGCATCGGTTCGACCAGAATAGCGCAGGTGTTTTTGTTTACGGCCTTCTTGACGCCTTCGAGGTCGCCAAAATCAACCGTCACGAAACCGGGGGTGAGCGGGCCGAAGCCTACTTTGTATTTTTCTGAGGTAGAGAACGAAACGATGGTGATCATGCGGCCATGGAAGTTATTGCCGAAAACGATGATCTCCTGTTTGCCATCCGGGATCCCTTTAGCCATATGGCCATAGGCGCGTCCGAGCTTGATGGCAGTTTCGACGGATTCAACGCCGCCATTCTTGGCGAGGACTTTGTTCCCTTTGGCGCCAAAACGGGGGCCAAGCTGCGGGACGAGAGTCGCGCACTTTTTCAGGAAGAAGCCAAGCGGGTCGGTATAAACGACATTCGAAATAACAGAGGCATAGTGACCATTGAGAGCATCAACGAGTGCCTGGACGATCTTCGGATGATGATGGCCGGGGTTAGCGGCGGAATAGGCAGAGAGGCAGTCGAGATACTTTTTGTCATCCAGAGAGGTAAGCCAGGCGCCTTCGGCTTTGCGGACCACCATATGAAGGCGGCCGTAATGATTGGCGCCGTACGTGGTCTCCCAGTCAAAGATCTGGTCATCGGAGACGTTGGAATACGTCGTGGCTGAGCGATGCAGGGTGTCGGTTGGATTCATGGTCGTATCCTCTATGTTCTAAAGGCCTAGTAGTCGAAAGTGGGTGACTCTAACATATCAATTATCGTCATTTCCGCAAGCTGTTTCTATATGAAAAGACGTCAAAAACAGAACAATTGTTGCATTATATCTTTGTGCGGTGACTATGGTGCGTTGAAAACTGGTGTTTAGGGAAGATAGTTCGGCGAATGAAATTCGGTAGGTTGGAGGGAAGTCGTTGGGTTGGTTGAGGATGAATCGAGATATGGGCGGAAGCGGGCATAGGGTTGATTTTAGGGCGGGAATTGGATATAGTGATCCATCAATCAAGAGAGGGAGGATACTCCATGAAAAGACGAATACTGGTTTTGGGGCTGTTGATGCTGGTGGGGTGGAGTGGGATGGTGAGGGGGGAGGATACAACTGAAGTCAGACACAAGATCGCGGTGCGGTTGGCGGGGGCGTGGGATGTTGTTCAGGGTGACGATGATTACTGGTTTCATTCAGGGTTGGGTTACAACTTACAACTGATGGTTCCAATCAGTAGGAGTTTTGCGATCATTGGCAATCTGGGAAAGTCTGGGCAGAAGATGACCGACCTGCCGCGGCAATTCGGAAGTTCATTTACGACCTACGAATCTGATCTGGAATTCTCTTCATACAGATACTCAGCCGGATTGAGATACATCACTCGGAGTCTGTTCGGCTGGAAACGGACAAAGTTCTACATGGACCTTACGGCAGGCAAATTGTACTCCGAATATAGTGGAAGAGCACTTCTGGAAGATTCGACTGGCCAGCCTGGTTATGTCTTGAAACCGAATTCGCACGATCCGGATCTTCTGGTTGAGTGGGAGACGGGGCTGCAGATGCGGATAACATCAGGCATCGCGGCTGAGTTTGGTATTAGGCGATACCTTTCATTCTACAAGGCCAGTGGAAACGGCACCACTATGAACCAGGATTTTGGATTTTGCCTGGGAGTGACGGTGGGGTTTGGGAAGAAGGAGTGAGGTAAAATCGTTCGGTGATTGTGATGCCCACCATAAATGGTGGGGTACGGTAATTGTTCGATAGGCAAGTAATGGGAGACATTGTGAACAGAATGGTGAACATCAGCAAGATTCTCCTGCTGGGAGTTTTCCTGTCGACGGAGGTTTCAGCCACAGACACTATCAAGTCAGACTCCACGTCCAAGATCTGGAAGTTTGCGGTGCGCGTTGCGGGGGTATACGACGTTAAGCCGGATGAGCGGTATGAAATCTTGAGGTCTGGCTACGGATACAATATCGAGGCTCTACTTCCACTGCATAGGAACCTGGCTATTTTCGTGAACTTCGCGCGAACAGGACTTGAGACTGTCGAACTACCGAAGTGGCCCACGGATGACTTTGAATCATATGCTTCAACTCTGCAGTACTCAGCAACAAGTCAGACGCTGGGTATACGCTACACACATCTTGGCGTGTTAGGCTGGAAAAGCGTAGGTTGGCATCTTGACCTCGGACTCGGAAAGGCGGATCGAGAGTACGAAGGATACGTAGAGCTTGTTGATCGCTTCGGGCAACCAGGGTATCGGTGGAAGATCGACACGGACGATCCCGAGTTTCTGGTGGAGTGGGAGTTAGGTTTGCAGAAACGGATGTGCAGCTCGTTGGCAATCGAACTTGGTTTCAGGCGATATATGTCTTTCACCAAATCTGAACTGCCTGATGATCTGGAAGGGACCAGAATGATTCAAACTTGGGGGTTCTTGCTTGGGCTAACGGCCGGGATTCCGGCGGGAAAGTGAAAGGGGAGAGGTTGCTTCGTCCCCCGCCCGCCCCTCGTCTTCGCTCGGGGCGACGTTCGCATGCTCCTCGCAATAACTTCGAACATCTACTCACTTCAGAATGCACTAAGGGCAGACCAGGAGGTCTGCCTCTCAAATAGCAGGGACGGGTCGGGAGGTCTGCCACTCAATTCAACAGGGCATGCGGAGACGTCTGCCGCTCAGATAATCCGATGGTTAAATAGAGTTAATTGGTCCAATTTTGCTTGCGTCTCCAGAGGGCTGTTATTATTCTTCAGGCGCGCGAATTTTGCCGACTAGACGTTTTCCCTTTTTCAGCTTTCGCATCAAAATTCGTGTGATCCGGGCTTTACTCCGCGACCCTCGTTGCTATGCCTGCCAAAGATCATCCGGCCGCTGAGTGAATATTCAAATCTGCAATTGCATAGTATGAGTGCCCGACTCGGTATGGGTGGCAAGAGACCAAACAATCGGCCCCTGCACCATTCCCGGAAGGCTCAACCATTCTCACTCTGGAGGCCCGTCATGGCAACGGTAGGAACTGATACTGGAAAACAATCGGGGAGAAAAGTCAGTGTCGGCGATGTCGACACACTGCAAAAATCACTCAAGGGAAAGCTGCTTCGCCCCGGCGACCAGGGATATGACACCGCGAGGACGATCTGGAACGCGATGATCGACCGGCAGCCTGCAATTATCGTGCAGCCGATGGATGCCGGTGATGTGCAGAAGGCAGTCAACTTTGCCCGCGAACAGAACATCCTTGTCGCTATCAAGGGTGGCGGACACAATATCGCCGGCAATGCGGTATGTGACGACGGTCTTATGATCGATTTCAGTCTGATGCGCGGAGTGCGAGTAGACCCAGCGGCGAAAGTAGCCCATGTCGAAGCCGGGGCGCTGCTCTCTGATGTCGACCACGCGACCCAGGCACACGGACTGGCGGTCCCGCTTGGCATCAATTCGACGACCGGTGTCGCCGGTCTTACACTGGGTGGTGGATTTGGCTGGCTGACTCGGCAACATGGTTTGTCCATTGACAATCTGCGCGCTATGGATGTCGTCACCGCCGATGGAAAAATGGTCACCTGTAATTCTTCGCAACATGAGGACCTCTTCTGGGCGCTCTGTGGCGGAGGCGGCAATTTTGGCGTGGTCACACGCTTTGAGTTCACGCTTCATCCAGTAGGGCCGATGATCACTGCCGGCCTGGTAGTTTATCCGCTGTCCGAGGCGGCTGGTGCTCTTAAGCAGTACAACGAGTATGTTAAGACCCTACCCTTCGAGTCAAATGTCTGGGTAGTTTTGCGCAAAGCTCCGCCGCTTCCATTTCTGCCGGTCGAGGCGCATGGGACAGACGTTTTGGTTTTTCCCGTCTTTTACAATGGGAAAAAACAGGCAGGGATGAAGCAGCTTGAGCCGGTACGGCATTTTGGGAAAGCAATTGGCGAGTTTGTCGATGAAATGCCCTATGAAGATTGGCAGAAGATGTTTGACGGTCTGCTTGGCCCCGGTGCACGAAACTACTGGAAATCCCACAATTTTGGCGAGCTGAGCGACAAATTCATTCAGACGGTAATAGGCGCTACATTAGCTTTGCCCTCGGATGAGAGCGATCTGTTTCTCGGTTTCATTCAGGGCGTGTCGAATAAAAAGCCAAAATCGTCGTCGGCGTATCCGCATCGCGATTGCGGCTGGGCAATGAATGTCCATGGCCGCTGGATGACCCCACAACAGGATGAAAAGGGGATTGCGTGGGCTCGTGATGTGTATCGCGATACAGCACCATTCGCGCTGGGCGGCGTGTATGTCAATTTCCTGACCTCGGACGAAAAGGATCGTATCCGCGAAGCATATGGCGAAGGTTGGGATCGACTGGTGGAAGTAAAACGGAAATATGATCCGACGAATCTGTTCTGCATGAATCAGAATATCAACCCGAAAGGGTAGGCTCGTTCGTAGTGGAAATCAAAAGCGGGGCTCAAATGAGTCCCGCTTTTATTTTGAGTTTCCTCTGAAGTCTTACGCTTTGATCAACTTCATCCGGTCAGTGATTCTCCGGTCGAGTTCGATCACCTGCGTCTGATCGGCGCGGGTAGGCATCACCTGATCCGAGTAGAGGACCAGATGCGCTTTGCCGTCCGGTGTCAGGAATGAGCCGTTGATGCGGCCCTCGCAATTCGCCTCACGCATCATGAATTCAATCTCACTCACCAGTTCATCGAAATTCGCCAATCCGATATGGTGCCCCATATCTTCGCACAGTCTCTCGATAATGGCGCGAGTGGAGAGGCCATTCAATGGCTCGCCAATCGGCGTGGTTGCCTGACGCATGCCGGACCAGTTGGTCAGGTGACCTTCAGTTTCGAGATAGCTGGAGAGCGGGATGAAAACATCCGCGGCCATGGCGGTCTCGGTCTGGAAGAGGTCGGCGACCACGAGGAAATCAAGGTGATTGATGAGTGCATTGAATTCCGGCGACGCGGCGGGGTTCTCACCGATGATCACTGCGGCGCGGATCTTGTCCTGACGGAGTTTGCGGCTGACATTGGTGCCTGACTTCTCGAGCAGTTTCGCCATGTCGGTTCGCCAGACTTTGGAGGTCTCCGCGAGCAGTTTGCTATTGTCGATCAGTCCGCCGCCGGGGAGAAGTTTGGAATCGAAACCGGCGATTCGGCTTCCGGTGTGGTTCGCCTGACTGGACATCAGGGCGATACCGTTGCCGGGTTTGCCGATGCGCCCAAGCAGCAGCATCAGAGTAGCGAGAGCCTTGAGGTCATTTGAGGCACGTTCGACACGGCTGTCGAGATTGTACCAGGCGACGATCTTTTTGCTCGGGTCGGCCAGCAGGTCAGCCATCTTGCGGATAGAATCAATCGAGACACCGGTGATTGAAGCGACTTCGGTTAGGTCAGTCTTGGCAAGGGCCGCTATAACCTGATCGGCATTGACCGTTTTCGTTTTCAGATACTCAGAATCAATCTTGCCGCGACGGATCAGTTCACCCATCACACCATTCAGCAATGTTGTGGCGGTGCCGCGACGGGCATCTCCCCAGACAGAGGCAAATGTCGTCAGGTCGATCTGCGACGAGTTGATGACGATAGCCTGAGTGCCGTGCTTCATGCGGCGTTTCATCTGCCAACCGAGAACTGGGTTCTCGCTGGTCGGGTTGCCGCCCAGGAAGAGGTAGAGGTCGGCATTGGCGACATCGTCGTTAGTTGCGGTCGAAAGCGTCGCGCCAAACATATCATCGAGCGCATGGTAGTCGGCATCGTTCAACAACTGGTGGAACGACACGATATTATTGGTGCCAAGCGCGGCACGGGCGAACCGTCCGGCGAGGTAAAGTTCTTCGTTGGTCAGTTTTGGCGATGCTGCCACCAGGATCTCATCCGGGGAGTAATCCTCGATGACTTTCTGCAGACCTGATTCGATAGCGTCGAACGCTTCGTTCCAACTGGTCTGCACCTGTTTGCCGCCGCGTTTGATCATCGGCTTGGTGACGCGGGAGCCATCGAGATAATGCTGGTAGCCGAAGCGACCCTTCACGCAAAGTTCGCCATGGTTGGGCTCCGTTTCCGGCGATGCCCCTGCGACATAAAAGATGTCGTTGGTCTTGACCTTAAGCGTCAGATTGCAACCGACTGAGCAGTAGTTGCAGATATTCTCGACCGAATCCATCTTCCACGGGCCGGATCGACGGAATGGCATCTTCTCGACCAGTGCGCCGGTCGGGCAAACATCGATGCAGTTACCACACGAGACGCAGTTGGTTTCATGCAATGCTTTCTCCATCGCCGGCTTGACAATCGTCCGGAACCCGCGATTGACGAATCCAAGCGCGGAGACATTGAGGATCTCGGCACAGGTGTTCACGCAACGGCCACAGCGAATGCACTTGTTGGCATCGAGCTTGATGAACGGATGGCGCGTGTCGACCTTGTATTTGTTGTATTCTCCGACAAAGCGGGTCTGGTCGACGCCGTATTCGGTGCAGTAATCCTGAAGCGTGCAGGCGAGGCCAACATCGCAGCCGCACTCGGCGCAACGGAGGGACTCCTCGAAGGCATCTTTTTCGTCGTATGCGTACTCGACCTCTTCAAACGTTCGGATCCGCTTTTCGACCGGCATCTCTTTGGCATGATGACGGTGTGATTCCTGTACCTGCGGGATATCCTGGCGGGTCATCTTATGGAAATTATCCCGCTTGCTTTCGAAACGATCGGTGAACGGCTCGACGATTCCTGTGCGGATAAACTTGTCAATTGCGCGAGCGGCCATACGACCTGCGGCGATAGCGTCGATAGCATCGGCGGGACCGGTGACAACATCACCACCGGAGAAAACGCCGGGACGGTCGGTATCAAACGTCCCTTCCTTGGCGACGATGGTTTTCCACTTAGTGACTTTGACATTACCGTTCTTTGATTCGACACCGGTGAGGTCAGGTTCCTGGCCGATGGCCGAGATAACCCAATCGCAGTTGAGTGTGAAATCCGAATCTTTGACTTCAACCGGACGGCGTCGGCCCGAGGCATCCGGCTCACCCAATTCCATGCGGATACAGGTAATCGACTCCATCCGGTCGTTGGCGACATTCACTCGCACGGGAGCGGCGAGGAATTCCATTCTGATCCCCTCATGCTCGGCTGCCTCGATCTCTACCATGTTTGCCGGCATTTCGTTGCGGGTGCGACGGTAGAGAAGGATGACTTCATCGGCGCCAAGGCGAAGCGAAGTACGGGCAGCATCGATTGCGGTATTTCCACCGCCGACAACAACCACGCGCCCTTTGATCGGCGGGTTGGTCTTGAGTTCTACCTGGCGAAGGAAATCGACGCCGGTCAGGACGCCATCGACATTTTCATTCTCGACCGCCATCGGCTTGCCAACCTGCGCGCCGAGTCCGATGAATACGGATTTGAATCCTTGCTTGAAGAGGCCATCGATAGTGATATCGCGGCCCAGCATCTTATTGGTGTGGAGTTCGACGCCGAGGTCGAGAATCCAGTTGATCTCTTTGTCGAGAATTTCTTTTGGGAGACGGTATTCGGGGATACCGTAGCGAAGCATGCCACCGGGATTGGGGAGCGCTTCAAAGATAGTCGGACGGTAGCCTTCGAGCACGAGATAGTAAGCGGCGGTGAGACCGGCAGGTCCTGCACCGATAATTGCGACCGGCTGGCCGTTATCCGGTTTGGTATCCGGCTGCCACATTTGGCCGATCATATCCTGGTCGGCGGCGTAGCGCTTAAGGAAGTCAATTCCTACCGGTGCGTCTACCAGCGTGCGGCGGCAGTTGATCTCGCACTTGCGCGTGCAGACGCGACCGCAGACAGAGGGGAGTGGGTTCTTTTCTTTGATCAGCGCGACGGCTTCTTTGAATTTCCCGAGATTGATCAGCGACATGTACCCCTGGATATCAACATCGGCGGGGCAATTGAGGCGGCAGGGGCCGAAGCAGTCGGCATAGTGGTCGGAAAGCAAAAGCTCAAGACAGGTCTTGCGCGCCGCGATCACCTTGTCCGACCGGGTATGGATTTTCATTCCGTCGGACGGTTTGGTCGAGCAAGCAGGGAAGAGGCGGCTCTGGCCTTCAACTTCGACCACACAAAGGAAACATGAACCGAACGGCGGCAGTTTTGGGTCGTGGCAAAGAGTCGGGATGTTATCGATGCCGAGGTCTTTGCAGATCTGCAGAATGGTCAGGTCGGCCGGGACCGAGTGCTGTTTCCCGTTTATATTCACGGATATCATGGTCATTACTCCTTCACCACCGCGTCGAAGCGACAGACGGTGAAGCATTTGCCGCATTTGATGCAGAGATCCTGCGAGACAAAGTGCATCTGCTTCCTTTCGCCGGTGATGGCATTGGTCGGACAGGCCTTGGCGCAGACAACACAGCCGGTGCAGTTGTCATTGATCGTGTAGGTCAAGAGCGGCGCGCAGACATGGGCCGGGCATTTCTTATCGACAATGTGCGCGACATATTCATCGCGGAAATATTTCAGCGTGGTGACCACCGGATTGGGGGCGGATTGACCGAGGCCGCAGAGCGAAGCGGCCTTGATCTGGTCGGAGAGCTCGTCAAGATTGGCGAGATCATCCATCGTCCCCTTTCCTTCGCAGATACGCTCGAGAATCTCAAGCATCCGCTTGGTACCGATGCGGCAGAAAGTGCATTTGCCGCAGGATTCGGCTTGAGTGAAAGAGAGGAAGTAACGAGCAACGTCGACCATGCAGGTGGTTTCATCCATGACGATGAGACCGCCGGAGCCCATGATGGCGCCGGTCTTTGGGATATTCTGGTAGTCGATTGAGATATCGCCCATCGAAGCGGGGATACATCCACCGGAGGGCCCGCCCATCTGGACAGCCTTGAACTTTTTGTCATCGACTATGCCGCCGCAGACATCGAAGACGATCTGGTTGATGGTGATTCCCATGGGGACTTCGACCAGACCAGTGCGACGGACTTTGCCGGCCATGGCGAATACCTTTGTCCCTTTTGAATCGGCAGTACCGTAGGCGGCGAAGGCGGCGCCGGAGTTGAGAATGATCCAGGGGACGTTGGCGTAGGTTTCGACATTGTTGATGTTAGTCGGTTTCCCCCAGAGGCCGGATTGGGCCGGGAAAGGGGGACGGAAGCGGGGCATTCCGCGTCGGCCTTCAATCGAGGCGATCAGCGCGGTCTCTTCGCCGCAGACAAATGCGCCGGCGCCTTCTTTGATCTTGATATCAAACTTGAATCCGGTGCCGAGGATATTGTCACCAAGCAGACCTTTAGCTTTGCACTGACCGATAGCCTGGCGGAGACGGGCGACTGCTTTGGGATATTCGGCGCGGCAGTAGATATAGGAATCATCGGCGCCGATCGCATACGCCGCGATCATCATCCCTTCAAGGACGGCGTGTGGGTCGGATTCGAGAACGGAGCGATCCATGAATGCGCCGGGGTCGCCCTCGTCGGCATTACAAAGGATATACTTCTTGGTGCCGGGGGCGGCTTTGGTGAATTTCCATTTGAGGCCGGTCATGAAACCAGCGCCGCCTCTTCCACGGAGGCCGGACTGGAGGACTTCTTCGATAACCTGATCCTGGGTCATTGACTTGATCGCTTTTTCGATCGCCTTGTAGCCACCGGCAGCGATGTATTCATCGATTGAGCCCGGATCGATCTTACCGCAGTTGCGCAGGACGATGCGAACCTGATTTTCGAAGAATCCCTTTTCGCGTTGTTCACCGGAGACGAGCCATTCTTCGACCTGTTTGTTGCCGAGTACGTCTTCGTCGATGATGCGGCCGACACGTTCCGGGGTGACCTCGCCATAGAGGTGGCCGGTGCCGGAGCTGTTGGAGATCTCAACCAGAACTTCGCGATAACACATGCCAACGCATCCGGTCTCTTTGAGCACGAAGGCGTTCGGGTGGTCTTTGAGTTCGTCCTGTAATGCTTTAAAGACTTTTTCGCCGCCGGCAGAGATGCCGCAGGTGCCAAGTCCAACTGTGACTGTTTTCATAGTTTCACCTTACTCCGCCGCCACTTTCGCCTGATCTTTCATCTGGCGTTTGAAGTCGCGAAGGATCTTGCGGAGTTTCTGTGCGTTCAATCGTCCATAGGTCTCGCCGTCGATGGTTATCACCGGGGCAAGAGAGCAACAACCGATACAGGCGACCGAGAGGAGAGAGAACTCGCCATCGTCGCTGGTCTCTTCGTAGTTGATGCTCAGTTCGTCCTGGATGACTTCGTACACACCTTTGGCGCCATTGACATGGCAGGCGGTTCCGTTGCAGACTTTGAGGATATGCTTGCCGAGCGGTTTGGTGCGGAACTGAGCGTAGAACGTGACGACGCCGTAGATGTCCGCAGAGGGGATCCCGGTCACATGGCTGATGTAGTCGATCGCCCGTTCGGAGACGTAGCCGTAGGTATCCTGAGCGGACTGGAGCAGCGGGATCAGCGCGCCGGCATGACCATCGAACTTCCAGACATCGACATTAAACGGTTTGAATTGATTCGTCTGAGGATCAGACATGGTCATTTCCCTTATAATTTGGTCAGCTCGAGAATGTAGGCGTGCTTTAAGCGAAGCAGGCCATCGAGCATCCGGATATGTTCGTTGATGGTGGAATCGACGGCATCGAAATTTCCGCCGGTGACAACGGCGACCAGATCGCATCCGCCGCGGGTCGTGGTACAGAAGAGGACTTCGGGGATCTCGCCTAGCGCTTTGCGCATTGATTCGAGTTTAGCCGGTTCGACCTCAAGAAAGAGATAGGCGTGGGCCATGGCCGGGTCGATCGACTTGCTTTGCTCTTCATCCAGCAAAATATCGTACGCCATCATCTGATCGACACCCTGGAGACGCTTGAGCGGATCGGGGATCGCCGATGCGGGGGCGGAGAGTTTCATGACAAGATGGATATGACCATCAACAGCGCTCCATCGCTCCACCGATGTGGAGTTCTGGACAGTCTGCATGGCCGGGAGGAGCATTTCGGGGTCCGCAAAGCGGGCCAAAACATAAGAGCCCACGGTCATCGTTGTTTCCTTTCGCCCGGGAAGAATGAGAACGCTGAGGAGAATCGAGAACCGACAAAGCAGAGCAAACCGGTCATAGATCAGACTCCTCGGAGACCAGGCTGCCGGGGAGAAAGAAGTGGCTAATCGAGGCAGATTTCGTCACGTGTTCAGCGTCCCTTTGTTACTTCTGTCACATGATATTCAATAGTGACAAAGTTGTCAATAATATATCGGACTATTTCGGTTGGAATTGAATATAGTCTACGGTATGGTATGATTTTCGGAGAGTAAATCGATCCGGACATTGGGTAGCAGTATGGTGGAAAATGATGAGAATATCAATCCGGGAATTAGATTATATTCGTGTACGGATATCAGGATAAGATAGATGGTTGATGCACAAGAGATAAAGCGGTTGGCCTATCAGGTCGGGTTCGACCTTTGCGGGATCTGTTCGCCAGATCTGATACCGGAGGCGCGGGAGAGGTATTATCTCTGGCTGGAGAAGAAGTATCACGGGGAGTTGGGGTATCTGGCAAAAGATCCGCAACGTCGGTCTGATCCGCGGTTGCTGCTGGAAGGCGGCAGGTCGGTGATCATGCTGGGGCTGAATTATTACCAGCCGAATTCAGAGATTGTACCGGAAGGTTGCGGGAGGGTGTCGCGGTACGCGCGGGGGAGGGATTACCATAAGGTGATCGCGAAGAAGACGAAGGAGATGATACGGGGGATAGAGTCGGAATTAGGATCCGACGAGTCGGCACAGTTTCGGTGGTTTGTGGATTATGGGCCGATGCTGGAGCGGGCGTATGCGGAAAAAGCGGGGTTCGGGTATGTGGGGCGAAACGGGATGCTGATCAGTCGGCAGTTCGGGTCATGGCTGTTTCTTGCGGAGATAATCACAACTCTCGAATTGCTGCCGGATGATCCTAAGGCGATAAAACATGGAACGTGTGGCACCTGCAAGAAGTGCATTGATGCATGCCCGACCGGGGCGATAGTCGAAGATAGGGTGGTGGATTCGACCAAATGCATCTCGTATCTGACAATCGAGCGTCCAGTAGAGTTTGATGAGGCGTTGATACCAAAGATCGGCGACCGGATATTTGGATGTGATGTCTGCCAGGAGGTCTGCCCGCACAATTTCCAGCGACAGAAGTTGACGAAACACGATGAGTTTTTGTCCGGCGGGGTGGGGGAGTTTATCGATACGCGGAAAGTGCTGGCGATGCAGACTCGGGAAGATTTTCTGGCGATGACTTCGGGGACACCGCTGACACGGACGAAGTTGGAGGGGTTGCAGCGGAGTGCGGGGTGGGTAAGAGGGGAGGGACGGTAGGGCAGACCGGGAGGTCTGCCGCTCAAATCTGCGGATTCAATTCAATAGTTTCAAATCGGCGGGTTCAATCTCCCATCGCACAATTACACCAATGACAGTTGCATAATAGACAATGCAGTCGTATATTCAGTCACTCGCCAGCAGATACCTTTCAATCAAGAATTCGAGGACAATATGCGTACAGTCACGCGGTTCCTCTTCAGCCTGAGCGCCTGCCTGGTGCTTTCTCAAGTTGGTTGTTCCAAATCTCCCACCGATGATGATGACGAGAAGGATTCCCGGCCGCCGGATCTGATCGCTGATCTGACGGTCATTAACACCACGACTTATACGGCGACACTCCAATGGACGGCTCCGGCAGACCGGAGGGATGATAACTCGGCCGGGATGCTTCAGGAGTATGACCTTCGGGTGTCATATGATCCGCTCACAACAGCGAATTTTGCGAGTGGATATCGTATCGATTCCGTGCAGCCCTGGGCACCATCGGGGGCGATCCAACAAATAGTGATCGAGATGCTGGAGCCGGATTCGACCTACTATTTTGCCATGAAAACGCGCGATGATAAGGGGAATTGGAGCGGGATATCCAACTGCTGTCAGACGCATTGTCCGGCGATCGAAGTGGTGACTTTTGCTGATGACGCACTGGAGAATTGGGTGCGGGGGCATATCAGCAAACCGACCGGGGATATCCTGTCGACCGATGTTGATACGATGCTGTATATCGATCTGCCCTATGCGGGTGTTGTCAGTCTGAGCGGGGTCGAGTATTTTCTCTCATTGATCGGCGCCAATTTGTGGGGGAATGAGATAGTTGACCTTGCGCCCTTGGCCGGGCTTACACATATCACAGGGTTGTCTTTGGGAAGTAACCAGATCACTGATCTGACTCCGCTGGCGGGATTGCCGGGACTTCGGCAATTGCATATTTCCGAGAATCCTCTCACGAATATCGGGCCGCTGGCATCGGTGGCATCGCTCCAGCAACTTTTCCTGTGGGGATGTCCGGTCACGGATTTCACGCCGTTATACAACCTGCCGGCACTGGATGATGTACATTTTGCCTCGATGAGTCTGACTGATATCAGTTTTATGAGTCACTTG
This sequence comes from bacterium, assembly GCA_016708025.1. NCBI lineage: Bacteria > bacterium. Next base: position 174,121 of record JADJGQ010000004.1, read on the forward strand.
ACACATCTGAGGATCTGTAAGTTGAACAGTAATAGTATTGTGTCAATCGCGCCATTGGGCGGGTTGGTGCAAATGGAGGGGTTAGATCTGATGATGAATCAGATCAGTGATATAGGGCCATTGGCATCGCTGGTGAATCTCAATACGCTGAATCTGACGTACAATTCTATCTCGGATATCCAGGGTCTGGTTGATAATAGCGGTCTGGCGAGCGGCGATTTTGTTCATCTGTCGGAGAATCCGCTTTCTGCAAACGCGCTGACGGTTCAGATACCGGCATTGGAGGGGCGCGGCGTGACGGTGACGCACTGAGCTGATACAAGAAACGCGGAGCCGGTCTGGCTCCGCGTATGAAATCGACTACGGTGAGAACGTTTAGTTGGTCTTAGCGTTCATCTTCTTCAGTTCTTCAGTGGTGCGCGCACCCCAAGCCTGGATTTCTTTGACGACGGTTGGATCGGTGTGGCTATAAACGACCACGACCGCTTCGGCAGATCTGATATCCTCCATCTTCACACCCTTCATATAGAATTCGCCGATCTTGGTGCAGTGCTGGCACATTGGGGGGAGATTGGTGGGGTTCATATTGCCGGCGACTTTCTGCATAGCGGCCTGAGCGGCGGCGAACTCATCCCACCAGTCCTTGTCAATATAGGAGATGGAAACAAGGCCGTTGTGAATCGGATGATACTCGTGGCGCATATGGTCTTTCAGGCCCGGTTGGGCGTCGACTTCTTTGCAGAAGACACAGTTGACGGGGTCCATCCAGGGTTTCTCAGCATCCTGAGCGACGATCATGGCTGCAGAGGCGACCAGGATGATCAGGGCGAGGGATAATAGCGTACGCATCAATAACTCCTTCGTTGGCTATTTGGCAATATCAGTCGGTTTTCAGTTATACGCGGGAGCGTTGTTTGACACTGAAATAGTACATGGCGGGTGCGTTTAACGCAAGTCAGGAATGTGGGTCTATCTTAGGAAGTGATGACACGGGATGGGGGAGGCGTGAGCGGTTTGATAACCTGCTCGTGGCGTGTGAGTTGCATTTGCGCGACGCGAGCAGGGGAGACGGAAAAAAGGATTTGCCCGGTAGGTATTCAATCTACATAATTCAAGCTATGGCAAAAATCGCACCCTCGATCCTCGGCGCCGATTTCTCCCGTTTGGGGGACGAGATCGCCAGTTGTGAACAGGCCGGAATTTCCATCTATCATTTGGATATCATGGATGGCCACTTTGTCCCGAATATCTCGTTTGGTCCGGGAGTGGTGAAAACGGTCGACAGACTGACCGATCATTTGCTCGATGTCCATTTGATGCTGAGCGAACCGGAGAAATATTTTGAGCCGTTCGCCAAAGCGGGGGCGGACTATATCACTTTCCATCTGGAAGTGCATCCTGACCCCACGAAATATGCCGAGCAGCTTCGGCAGTTGGGGATCAAGCCGGGGATATCGATCAATCCGGATATGCCGGTTGAGAAGGTACTGCCCTTTCTGGAGCATTTCGACCTGTTGTTGTTGATGTCGGTGTTTCCGGGGTTTGGCGGGCAGAGTTATATCGAGTCGGTGACGCCTAAGATCGCGGCGGCGCGCGACTATGTCGATCACCATCATTTGCATACGCAGATTGAGGTGGATGGGGGGATCGATCGGAACAACGCAAGGAAAGTAGTTGAGGCGGGGGCGGATCTGTTGGTGATGGGGACCGGCTTTTTCGGCGTAACAGAGCGTAAATCTTTGGTCAATGAGATAGAACGGATTCCCGCGCGACCCTCGCGCAAATAAGGAAGGACAGAGTGAAAATAGCAGCCGGGAAGATCGAACGACAATATGAGCGGATGGTTAAGCGGGGAGTGGAAGCGGCGTTGATGCCGTTGTTGATGCAACGGGAAGCATCGGTTTTTGGCGGCGATGCCGCACTCGAAAAACTGATCGGCAATCGGCTTGGGTGGGTGGATGTCGCGCTGGCCATGCGGAAGCAGGTAAAAGCGATCAGTTCATTTGGCGAAAGCGCGATCAAAAGCGGGATCGACCATGTTGTGTTGATGGGGATGGGGGGATCATCGCTTTGTCCCGAGGTATTCAACCTGATGTTCGGGACACATCCTAAGTTGACCTCGTTTCATGTGCTTGATTCAACTGATCCCAATGCAATAACTGCTGTCGCACGCGCGGTAGATCTGAAACGGACCTTATTTATTGTCGCCTCCAAATCAGGCGGGACAATAGAGACGCGCTCGCAGGAAGCTTATTTCCTGGCGCGGTTGAGAGAATTGCAGGTGAAAACGCCGGGGCGCCAGTTTGTAGCGATCACTGATCCCGGGAGCGGGCTGGAAGCATTCGCCAAGGCGAACAAGTATCGGAAGATCTTCCTCAATCCGGCGGATATCGGCGGGCGCTATTCGGCGCTCTCGCTCTTTGGATTGGTTCCGGGATTTTTCGCCGGAGTAGATCTTGGCAAGTTGCTGGATGATGCTCGCGAGATGCAGGAGATGATCGCGGAGCGCGGGGATGAATCAAATCCGGCGCTGGCACTGGGTGGATTTATGGCGGCAGGATGGAAGGAGGGGGTCGATAAGATGACGATCGTCGCCTCCAAAAAGACCGCGCCATTTGTGCCGTGGATCGAGCAGCTTGTCGCTGAGTCGACCGGCAAGAAAGGCCGCGGAGTTGTGCCGATCGAGGCGGAGCCGGTAGGCGCCGTCGATTCGTACGGCTCTGATCGGATGTATGTCTTTCTCAAGCTGGCGAGCGAAACGGCGAAGGAGCAGGTAGCGCTCAAGAGAAAGCTCCAGATGCTTCGCGCTCCGGTAGTCGAGATAACGTTGCCATCGGTCAACTCACTCGGTGGGCAGTTCCTGCTCTGGGAAGCGGCGACGGCGGCGGCGGGGTTTTTCATGGGAATCAATCCGTTTGATGAACCAAACGTGACCGAAAGCAAAGAGAATACGAAGGCGATCCTTGAAAAATACAGCAAGAGCCGGCGGTTTCCGTTGCATCGAGGAGCAGTTTCCAAGGCGCTGACATTGGTGACGCTGGGAGAAGGGAAGGGGAAAGCCGGATCGGTCGAGGAGGCGCTGTCGAAGTTTTTCGCCGGAGCCAAGCCGAATAAGTATGTGGCGATCCTCAACTATTTCAAGTCGGACCGTCGGACAGAGAGTATCCTCGCCGAAATGCGTGCGACGATACGTGACGCGACCGGATGCGCAACTTTGCGCGGATATGGGCCGAGATTTTTGCATTCGATCGGGCAATTGTATAAGGGGGGAGATGCGACCGGTATGTTCATCGTGCTGGTTCGTCGCGATTATGGGAAAGCGGTCATACCGAATCAGCCGTTTGGATTCGGGGAGTTGATCACGGCGCAGGCGATCGGTGATTCGCAGGCGCTGATCAAGAGAAAACTACCGACTGTGGTGATCGAGGTCGATGGTTCTCCGGCGGAGGGGCTGGAGCAGTTGTATCGTCATATCAAGAAGATAGTGAGCAAATGAAAGGATATAGGGAGTTGCATGTTTGATTCCTGGCGTGGGTTTGCAGAAGAAGAGCTGTCACAGGAGTGGTATCAGAAGCTGACCGAAGCGGCCCGCGAGGCGCGCGGTCAGATCATCAAGATGACGACAGTCGCGGCATCCGGACATCCGGGTGGTTCGATGTCTTCGCTTGAGTTTTACCTGATGACCTATCATATGGCAAAGGTCGATCCGAAGAAACCGTATCGGGATGATCGGGATCGAGTGATCATTTCGCACGGTCATACCTCGCCGGGGGCATATGCGGGGCTGGCATCGGCCGGTTTTTTCGACATATATCCGGCACTGCATGGATTCCGCCAAGCGGGTTCGCCGTTTGAAGGTCACGTGGAGAGAACCGTCCCAGGAGTCGAGTGGGACACGGGGAATCTGGGGCAGGGGTTGTCGGTGGCAGTGGGGAAGGCGATCTATGGAAAACTGAAAGGGATGGATTTCCGGTCGTTCTGCCTGATGGGGGATGGGGAACAACAGAAAGGACAGATCGCCGAAGCACGCCGGACAGCAGTGAAGTTTGGACTCAGCAAAGTCATAGCGATCGTTGATTACAACAGGCTCCAGATCTCGGGGGATGTTGCCAAGATCATGCCGCAGGATATCAAGGCGGGATGGGAGTCGGATGGATGGCGGGTGATCGAGGTGGACGGGCATGACCTTCGCGCTTTGTACAAAGCGATGCGGACGGCATATCACAATAGCGGCGCGCCGATCATGATCCTGGCGCACACGGTGATGGGGAAAGGGGTATCGTTTATGGAGAACGATGCCGAGTACCATGGTGCCGCACTCAAACCGGACCAGGCCCGCAAAGCGTTTATTGAACTTGGCGGGATCGTTGATGATCTCGATGATCTGCTGAATCGCCGGAAGCAGGGGCCGCCGCCACCGTTTGAGACTCCGGAGAATGTCTATCCCAAAGTGGAGACCGGTGTACCGATCCGCTACAATGCGGAAGATAAGTCGGACAATCGGGGAGCGTGGGGGAAGGCACTGGTATCGGTTGCCGAAGCGAATATGAACCGTCCCGGTTTCGTGATGGCGGTGATGGATTGTGATCTTTCAAAATCGGTCAAGACTGATGGGTTCGAAAAGAAGTGGCCATCGAACTTCTTCCAGATGGGGATCTCCGAGCACAGCACGGCGGCGACAGTCGGGGCGATCTCGACTGAGCAGGCAGTGGCGATCTGGTCGGACTTTGGGGTATTCGGGATCGCCGAGACGTACAATCAGGCAAGACTGAATGATATCAATCATGCGAATTTCAAGTTGTTCTGCACACACTCGGGAGTGAATGTGGGTGAGGATGGGAAGACCCACCAGTGCATTGATTATTTCGGGCTACTCAATTCGACATTTGGCTGGAAGGTGATCACGCCGGCTGATCCAAATCAGACGGATGCGATCGTGCGATACGTATTGACCCAGCCGGGTTCGTTCGCCGTGATCATGGGGCGTGCGGTGGTACCGACAATTCTACGCGAAGATGGCTCGCCGTACTTCGGCGAGGGATATAATTATCGGTATGGACGGATGGAAGTGATTCGCAAAGGGGAAGGCGTAGCGTTAGTTTGCTCCGGGAACATGCTGCCATATGGCATGCAGGCATGGGAGACGTTGAAAGGCGAAGGACGGCGGATATCGCTGGTGTCTGTTTCCGACTGGAGCGATCTGGATGAAGATGACCTTCGCATGCTGGCCAATCATCGGCACCTGGTCGTGTTGGAGGATCACAATGTCAAGACTGGTCTGGGGACGGCGATCGGCTCGGCGATGTTCGGGTTGGGTCTTCAGGCGCAGATGACGAAGATCGGTGTGCCGCACTATGCGAGTTCCGGCAAACCGGATGATCTGTACAAAATGCTGGGGATGGATGCGGTTTCGGTAGCGTCCAGAATCAGAGCTATAAAGATAACGACCGGGGTGAAAGTATGAGAATAGGGTTTATCGGGCTTGGCAAAATGGGTGGGAATATGGTTAAGCGGCTACGTCGCGGGGGGCATGACATAGTTGTTTACGGACGCAATCCTCAGTCAGTCAAGGAGGCAACCGCGGTTGGGGCGGTGGCGGCCAAGTCGCTTACCGACCTGGTGAGTAAACTGCGGGCGCCGCGCATCGTGTGGGTGATGGTACCGTCGGGTGAGGCAACAGAACAAGTTATCCATGACTGCGCGAAACTACTGAGTAAAGGTGATATCATTGTCGATGGCGGCAATTCAAATTATCGCGAGACCAAACGTCGCGCGGCAGAGGTCGCGGCGAAAGGGATCACCTTGCTGGATTCCGGAACCTCGGGCGGGATCTGGGGGCTGGAAAACGGCTATTGCATGATGATCGGTGGAGAGAAGAAGGGGTTTCAGAAAGCGGAGCCGATCTTTAAGACCTTGGCGCCGGCCGATGGATACATGTATTGCGGTACTTCCGGCGCGGGGCATTTTGTGAAGATGATCCATAACGGGATCGAATATGGGATGATGCAGGCGTATGCTGAAGGATTCGAGATACTGCAGGCATCGGAGTATGATCTGAAGTTGGCCGATGTGTGCCATCTCTGGAATCAGGGGTCGGTAGTGCGGTCATGGTTGCTTGAGTTGTCCGAACGGGCATTCAAGGCTGATCCCGTTTTAGGGAAGATCGAAGGTTATGTAGCGGATTCGGGTGAGGGGAGATGGACAGTGCAGGAAGCGATCGACCTGGATGTTCCGGCCGTGACATTGACTTACGCGCTGATGAATCGCTTTCGTTCGCGACAGGCAGAGTCGTTTTCATCCAAGGTGCTGGCGGCGTTGCGAGCGCAGTTTGGCGGGCATGCGGTCGTTGCCAAGGGCGCGGCGGAAGCCAAGCCAACAGCGAAGGGAAAGAAAAAGTGAGTCTTCGGACCGAGACATTTGGCAATCCATTCGCCAGTCGGTTCATGCGGGCAAAACAGGCAGACTCATTTACGTTTGTCATTTTTGGAGCGACCGGTGATCTGACTCAACGGAAACTGATCCCGGCGCTTTTCAATTTGTTCCTTGATGGTTTTCTGGGACGACCGTTTTCGGTGATCGGCTTTGCGCGGCGCGAAAAAAGCGATGCGCAGTTCCGTGCCGAGATGGGAGACGCGATCCGGAAATACTCGCGCCGTCAGGCGGAGAACCCGGACCAGCTCGAGCGGTTTCTGGACAGTCTTGGATATGTGCAGGGGACATTTGAAGTCGGGGATGGGTATGTTCGTCTCAAAAAGCGCATAGTCGAAATGTCGATGGCACAGGGATCGCCAGAGAATGTGATGTACTATCTGGCGACGCCGCCGGACGCGTTCCCGCAGATCCTGACCTCGTTGCAGGCAAACGGTCTGGTATCCGGGCATGGCGAACATGAGCCGTGGTCGCGGATAGTCATTGAAAAGCCGTTTGGTCATGATGCATCGTCGGCAGGCGAGTTGAACAAAATGGTTCACTCGGTTTTCGCGGAACGTCAGGTTTACCGGATCGACCATTATCTCGGGAAAGAGACGGTTCAGAATATTCTCGTTTTCCGGTTGGCCAACGCGATCTTTGAGCCGCTCTGGAATCGTCGGTATATAGACCATATTCAGATCTCGGTAGCGGAGTCGCTGGGGGTTGGATCGCGCGCCGGGTATTTTGACGAGGTAGGGATAATCCGCGACATGATCCAGTCGCATATCATGCAGGTCTTCACGCTGATCGCGATGGAGCCGCCGGCCTCGTTTGACGCTACGGCGATCCGCGATGAAAAGGTGAAAGTGCTCAAGGCACTCCGGCAGATATCTGATGAATCGTTGTCAGAGTATTCGGTGCGCGGGCAGTACGGGCCAGGTTCGATCGGCGGCGAGGCGGTGGCGGGGTATCGAAACGAAGACGGCGTGCCATCGAATTCGATGACCGATACGTTTGTTGCGCTGAAGTTGTATGTCGACAACTGGCGATGGTCAGGGGTGCCGTTTTATCTGCGGTCAGGGAAACGATTGCCAAAACGGGTGACCGAAGTAGGAATCGTTTTCAAAGCGCCGCCGCATCTGTTGTTCAACAGAACGGAAGGTCAGCTCGCCGATACAAATGTACTCCGGTTTCGGATACAGCCGCAGGAAGGAATCACGCTTTCATTTCAGGCTAAGATGCCGGGACAGGAAGTCCGTATTTCGCCGGTGCGAATGGATTTTATGTACGCGTCGGCTTTTGAAGCGGCGACCTCGGAGGCATACGAACGATTGATCCTTGACGCCTTGACAGGGGATTCCACCTTGTTCGCGCGTGAAGATGAAGTAGAACTATCCTGGCGGCTGGTGGACCGGATCATTGCAAGCTGGCGAGGCTCGCAACTTCAGATGTACGAAGCAGGGACCTGGGGACCGGATGCGGCCGATGCATTTTTGGCGCGTGACGGACGGGAATGGTTGAGGCTATGAGTGAAACGCCGCGCTCCGCACAGACCGTCTACGATGGCGGCCATATCGAATTAAATGCTGAGAAGATCGAGAAGCGTTTGCATGAGGTATGGCAGATGGCTTCATCGCAGTACAGTGGCGAGATGCCGCTGACAAAACTGTGTCTGTCGAATATGCTGGTGGTGACGGATGCGACCTCGCGGCCGGAAGCGGAGCGGATGGCGAATGAGATCGCCGGAGCGTATCCATCGAGGGTTTTCCTGATCGTGATCGACGAGTTGCAGGGGGCGTATTCAGCGTTTGTGCGGACCGCCTGTCAGCGGGATAAAGAAACCGGAACACTTCGCTGTTTTGAGATAGTTGAAATGCTGGCGGATATCGGGAAGATGCACTATCTGCCGGGGGCGTTGAGATCATTGTTAGTCGGGTCGGTGCCGGTAATGGCGGTCGATTTCCGGCAATTTCAGACCACGCCGGTATTTGATACGGCGATCCTTGAACTCTCAGACTATTATTATGTTAATGCAGAGGTGGTCCCAAGCGGGCCGTTGCGGCACAGGTATCTTCCGCTTCGCTGGTACTGGACGCTGACCATTCGTGAACTGCTCGGCGAGATGTTCGGGCGGTTGAATGCGAAGAACTGCCATGCGTTTCCGGTGCGCTGCGTTATTCAGTCTTCGGATAAAACGGATACTTACGGCGATCTGTTATGCGGCTGGTTGCTCGCCCGACTGAAAACCGAGAAACCAACGCAGCTGCAGAATCGAATATTGGCGGGTTATCGCGAGTATAGTCTGGTGATAGAGATGCGCGAAGATCCCGCGACTGACTGTTCGGTGCGAATCGAATTCAACGATGGGACAGCGGGGACGATCACGCGAATAGACAATCCTGCGGGAACCTATCCGGTCTACCGTGCAGAGCATGCCGGCTGGAAGCTGGAACGGGGAGCGAATGCGATGCCACTCTCGACATATGTTGTCGAGGCGATGCAGGATGCGAGCGAATTCGCAGAGTATGCATCGGTTGTCGCGGCGTTCGAGCGGATAGTCCAAAACGACAGACCGTGAGTCCGATTTTCGCAACCTTTCTGCGGGGAGAATCGTCAAAGTATGAAAATCTACGTATGAGGAGAAGACAATGCTGATAACAACGACCAATACGCTGGAAGGAAGAAAGATCGTCAAGTATCTTGGTCTGGTGACCGGTGAGGCGATCTTGGGGGCGAATATCTTCAAAGATATCTTTGCCAATATCACGGATATTGTCGGCGGGCGGTCCGGGGCGTATGAGCGCGAACTGCAGAAGGCGAAAACGATCGCGTTGCAGGAGATGCAGGCGCAGGCGGAACAGATGGGCGGGAATGCCGTGATCGCGGTAGATCTCGACTACGAGACGGTGGGGTCTGGATCGATGCTGATGGTATCGGCGGCGGGCACCGCAGTGGTAGTCGAATGACTGGAGTAATGTGATCTCGATACAGATTTATCCTGATGTCGCCGCTGTCGCCAAGGCAGCGGCGCGTTTTGTTTATGAGCAGATCAGCGCCTCGCGCGAGCGGAGGCGTTTCCTGATCGCTTTGTCCGGAGGGAGCACTCCCAAACCGGTCTACCAGTTTCTCAGCGCAAAGCCGGAGGCCGGTCCAATGATGCGGTCGAAAGTGGATTTCCTGTTTTCCGATGAACGGGCGGTGCCGCCGGAGTCGGAGCAGTCGAATTTCAATACCGCGAGGGAAGGGCTGTTCAATCCGCTCCATATCGGGAATACCAATGTCTATCGGATGCGGGGAGAGGAGAAGGATCTGGCGACAGAGGCGCGAAATTATGAGGAGCTGATTCGCCGCAAAGCGGGAGTGGGGGCGAACGAAATTCCGCGACTCGATATGATCCTGTTGGGGATGGGTCCGGACGGCCACACGGCATCGTTGTTTCCGGGCCATGATTTTGATGCCTCTGCAGGGCGACTGGTTGATGCACCGTATGTCGAATCGCTGAAGGCGTATCGGTTGACGTTTACGCTGTCATTGCTCAATGCGGCCAAGTCGGTGCTTTTTGTAGTCGCCGGGCCGGACAAGGCGGAGGCGGTGAAAAAGGTCTTGTCAGCGGAGGTTGAGGGGGATATTCTTCCGGCGAGACGGGTGGAAGCGGAGCGGACGATCTGGATGATCGACTCGGCCTCGGCCAGTCTGCTTGACCCGGCTCATGCACGAGGATCAGTACGTTTATGTTAGCAGGGTATATCAGTGGCGCATCGGTTGAACTGGCGCGCGTCAAGGAGTCCGAGGGGGGGATCAAGCTCTACAATCAGACTGTCTACAACAGCAAAGATTTCACCAGTTTCGAGCAGATACTCAATCTCTATCTCAAGAAAAGCACGACGCAAATCAAGCAGGCCTGTTTTGGAGTGGCCGGTCCGGTGATCAATGGCGAGGTGCGGACAACAAACCTTCCGTGGTTGTTGACGGCATCGACTATCGAGGATCGTTTCAAGATCGGCAAAGTCAAACTGCTTAATGATATTGTCGCGCTGGCGCATGGCCTTCCGCACGTCAAGGAAGACCGGTACTATGTTATCAATCCCGGAGTAAAGCAGAAGAATGGGAATGTCGGGTTGATCGCCGCGGGCTCTGGTCTTGGCGAAGCGATGGTGCATGTGCATGATGAGAAGTATTATCCGTATGCATCGGAGGGTGGACATGCCGATTTTGCCCCGAGCAGTCAGCGTGAGATGGAGTTGTGGGAGTACCTGTATTCCGAGTTGGGGCATGTCGAGGTTGAAGATGTGCTGAGCCTCAAGGGGCTGGAGCGGATCTACAATTTTCTCGTTGATTCGCGCGGCAAGCCGCCTTCGACCTGGTTTGAGAAGGCAGTCGATAAACCGGGAGTGTTGATTGAAAGGGCGCTCTCCGGCAAAGATCAGGACGCGATCGAAACACTGGATATCTTTGTTGATTGTTATGCCTCCGAGGCGGCGAATCTTGCGCTGAAAGGGATGACCCTGGGTGGGATGTTTATCGGCGGACTTATCGGGCCGCAGATCATCACGCTCTTGGATCAGGGGCGGTTTATGGAGCGGTTTGTCAAACGGGGGAAGATGGAGTCATTGTTGGCGCGGATGCCGGTCTCGATCATCATCGAAGAAAAGACGGCGCTGATCGGCGCCGGGACAGTGGCGCTTCGCGACAGCAAGTAGCATGAAAGACTGCATTCTCTTTCTCAACGGCAGCTATGCGCGCCGGGATATTGAATACTACCGGAAATTGTGTCGGGGGAGATATTTGGTTGCGGTGGATGGCGGGTATCGGTTTTTCAAAGCGGCGGGGATATTCCCGAACCTGCTGATCGGAGATTTTGATTCGATCCGCCGGATGCCGAGTGACCTTCCCAAGTCGACAGTCGTCGAGCGATTTCCTCCGATGAAAGACAAGACCGATGCTGAGCTGGCGCTGGACCATTGTCTCGCGCGCAAGGCAAAGCGGATAGATATCGTGCAGCCATCGTATGGCGAGCCGGATCAGATGCTGGGGAATTTCCTGTTGTTGCTAGTGGCGGCAGGGAAGCAACGGGGAGCGTATCATCCGGAGATACGCATTGTGAATCGCCGGTACGAAGTACAGTTGCTGAATGACAACAAAGTTGTTCTGAGTAATGCGGCCGGTGATCTGGTGTCGGTACTTCCGCTGTCAGGCAAAGTCAGTCTGACCACGACCGGGACCAGTTACAATGTGAGTGGGGTGGAGGTTATACGGGGGAGGTCGTTGGGGATGCGGAATCGGGTGACGGGGAGGCGGGCGGAAATTGGGGTTGCGGGGATGGCGCTGTTGGTGCGGCAATTTGGTCGAAAATAGATGGTGGCGGGGGAGTCAAGAAATAGCGCTACATGTCGATTATCTCATAGTGTGACAATTGTTTGCGTGGAGTGAGCAGAATCCATTTGGTTGCTTGACAAATGGGGTTGTGACACTATATTGGGCGGACTTGTCGGACGCCCGTCCGGCGAAGTTAGATTACTGGGAGATCGTCCAACGGTAGGACATGCGGCTCTGGACCGTAGAATCGGGGTTCGAATCCCTGTCTCCCAGCCAAAATTCCCTCAAACACAGACAGCACTATCCATATAAGCCAGACCATGTTACGGATTGCCTTGCATCGGGCCAGCCCGCGTCTTAGATTTGGACGTATCATCAAATAATCCAAACGATGGGTGTGGGACCATGCGACGTGTTGCCTTCGCATTACTGGTTTTGCTGGTTCTCTTTTCAATCGCCGAAGTGGGGAGATCGGCTAATCCAATAGCGTTCACTCAAAATATAGGGCAGTGGCCGGATAGCATTCGGTACCGTGCCGATGTGAATGGTACCGTGATGTGGTTCACCAACTCTGCAGTCTACTATCATCTGTTCGAGCAGGGAGAGGACACACTTAATCAGACCAGCAGGATGTTTCGGGCAGGATATGTGGGGAGCAATCCGGATGCGGTTATCGAACCGAGCGGAGAATTGGCGGCCAGATGCAATTACTTCCTGGGGAGTGCCCCATCCCGGTGGCGAACAGATGTTCCCAATTACTCGACTATCACGATAAGAAACCTCTACGAGGGCGTGGATGCAGTGTTTGACGGAAGGAGTGGAGGGCTTGAATATCGGCTGGAGGGGAGAGCGAGGGCCAAGGCGGAAGTACGAGTGGAATTCACCGGCGCCGAAGTATTGGAGCGAGCGGGGAATATCACCACGGTTAAGGTTGGCAAGAAGCGAATCGCATTTGATGGTCCGGTACCGATGACCGCAGAGCAGTCTGCACGCTCGGCAGTGGTCTGGAGTGAGGCGGAGGCGTGTGTCGGGGTTGCGTACAGTTCATATCTGGGTGGGGATATCTTCGACATTGGAAACGGGATCGCGGTCGATGATTCGGGGAATGTTTACGTAACGGGCTATACTTCATCATCGAATTTCCCTGTCATGGATCCGGTTCAACCGGACGTTCCCGGCTATTCGCGTGACGTGTTTGTCTCGAAAGTACGTTCTGACGGAAGCGGCCTGGTCTACAGCACCTACTTGGGAGGTAATGCTCGCGACGAGGGAGAAGATATTGCGGTTGACGGATACGGGCGTGCGGTTGTAGCCGGCACAACCATGTCGCTGGAGTTTCCGCTGGTTGGTTCGTGGCGGACCACGATCAGTCAGGAAGAGGCGTTTTTGGTCAAGTTGTCAGCGGCGGGAAACGAACTTCTGTTCAGTACACTCTGGGGTGGGATCGATCGCGATTACGGTCTGGGAGTTGGCGTCGATGATGCCAATCATATGTATCTGGCCGGGAGGACGGCATCAACCGACCTGCCGCTTCAGTCTCATTTCCAGTCAGACCAAGGGGGCTGGGATGGGTTCTTGGTCAAGTTCACATCTGACGGCACGATAATCGATTTTAGTACCTACCTCGGTGGAGCGCTGGAGGATGGGGTATTCGACATGGTGGTGATGCCAAGCGGTCGAGCAGTGCTCACCGGCTATACCTGGTCAACTGATTTCCCGACCGAAAACCCGATTCAAGGGACATTGGGGACGGGACTCGAGGATGCATTTGTTGTCAGGTTTTTGCCCGATGGCTCGGCGCTTGAATTCGGCAGTTTTCTGGGCGGCGATGCCGAGGAGTTCGCACATGGCGTGTGCGTGGATGATTCCGGCAATATGTACCTCACGGGAAGCACTCGCTCCACGGATTTCCCGGTGAAGTCGGCCTTTCAACCTGTCAGGTCAGGCCGGTACGATATTTTTGTTACCAAAATAGCTGGCGACGGAGATACGCTGATATACAGTACCCATCTTGGCGGTACGCTGGAAGATTTCGGCCGAGCGATCGCGGCCGACAATGAAGGACGGGCTACCGTCACGGGATATACGGTATCCAATGATTTTCCAATTGTGGGGTATCTGATGCGGGATCCGGGAGCATCCGGCAACGACCTCTATGTGAGTAGATTGAGTAGTTCAGGACAGGCGCTGTCATTCAGCACCTACCTGACCGGCACCAAATCGGATGTCGGCCTTGATATAGTGGCGGACAGCGGTGGAAATCTCTATCTCACGGGAGAGACCAAGTCGATTGATTTTCCGACGGTGAATCCGTTTGGGCTGAACAGCGACGGCACAACCAGCGACGCCTTCGTTACCAAGTTTTATGCCGATTTCGGGCCGGATCAGGACAATGACGGGTTGTGTGCGATCGCGGACAACTGCCCGACAGTGGCGAACCCACTTCAGGAGGATGGGGATGGCGACGGTATCGGAGACGCGTGTGATAACTGTCAGTCGCTGGTAAACGCCAGTCAAATCGATGTCGATTACGACGGTTGGGGTGACTCGTGCGATAATTGCCCAACCACAGGCAATTCTTCGCAGACGGACACTGATCTGGACAGCATAGGAGATGCCTGCGACAATTGTCCGGAGTTGGCCAATACCGATCAGGCGGACGCGGATAATGATGATATCGGCGATCTGTGTGATGTTTGTCCGCATGACGCAGGTGATGATGCGGATGGTGATTCGTTGTGCGCCGATATCGACAACTGTCCAAGCATTTTCAATCCGCTGCAGGAGGATGAGGATGTCGATGGGGCGGGGGACCCATGCGACAATTGTCCGGGGCTTACGAATGTTGGTCAGGCCGATTCAGATGCAGACGGTAAGGGAGATGCGTGCGATACGTGTCCGTTCGACAAAAACGATGATATCGACGGCGACGGACTTTGCGCCGATGTCGACAACTGCCCAAATATCCCGAGTCTTGACCAGACGGATACGGATGGCGACGGGGTGGGTGACTTGTGCGACAACTGCGACACAACTGCCAATCCGGACCAACGGGATAGTAATTCCGATGGGATAGGGGATGGGTGCTGTTGTATCGGAAATCGGGGAAATGTGAACGGCGTTGGCGGAGTAGATCTCTCGGATCTGTCGTGGTTGATCCAATCCCTCTCTATGATGTCGGTCCCCTGGTATCCGTGTCCGAATGAAGCGAATGTGAATGGGGTAGGGACTATCCCAGATTTATCGGACCTTTCTCTACTCATAGCATACTTGACGCAAATACCGCCGCCGGCAATGCCGGCCTGTCCATGATTTGGCTTGTGAAGCCCGCCATAAATGGTGGGGTACGGTGAATCAAATAATCTGGATGCCCGCCTGCGCGGCATGATGCGGTGCGGAGAGACTGAAACACTGAAATGCGCGGGCGCAAGCGAGTAAGGTTATTTTGCTAACAACGCAGTTTGGCGTTCACACAGATATCGCGCGCCGATGGGGGTGATGACGGTATCTTCTTCCAAGCCGACACAGCCGATGCCATCCAGGATGATCTCTAATTCCAGCGTAAATACATTGCTTACTTCGAGAGGGATGTTCGGCGTGTTGCCGTAACGCTCCCACTGCGGGCCGAGAATTCCGCCACCATCGTGAACATCGCGCCCCAACTGATGTCCCAGTGCATGCTGATACTCCGGGTAGCCGTTGTCGCGGAGGAGTTGGCGCGCGAGCGCATCGATCTCATGTCCCTGTTTGCCGGGGAGGGCGGCCTCGGCGGTTTTGGTGATGATCATCGCGACTGTGTCAAACGCGCGCTGAAGTTCGGCGGGCGGAGCGGATTCTCCCGGACGTCTGAAATAGACGAGGCGCTGGAGATCAGAGCAGTAGTCGTTGATCTTAATGCCGAAATCGATATGGAGAAGTTCGCCTGGTTCGATGATGGCATCGGTCGGGGCAACATGGCCGGCCGAGGTTTTGGCGCCGGCGTTAACGATAGTGGGGAAAGATGGTTCGCCGCCGGTTCTGCGAATCTCTTCGTCGATGATCGCGCCGATCTGCTTTTCACTCATGCCGACCTGAATCCGCTGATACGCCCTGGCCCAGGCTTGTGTCGCGAGCACGGCGGAGTGCTCGAGGCGGGCGACCTCTTCGGGGAGTTTTCTGGCGCGGAGTTTTCCGACAAATTCCTGCGATGAGATGATCCGGTCGCCATAGGGTGTCTCTTTGAGGTATGACTGCAGGAGGAGAAACATGCCGTGGGTGAGGCCATCGGAGACAGGGTCGTTGACCGAGTAGTTCAGGGCGAGGGTCTGGGGGTTGACCTGATTGAATATCCGTTTCATATGTTCGCGTGGACCCTGAACATATGCCTGCACCTCGGTGAAGCGGCCGGAGGCGGTGAAATCCGGAGCATCGAAGTTGCCGACCAGGGCGATAGCGTCGCCGCGACGAGTGTAGAGAAAGAGGGAGTTCCAGGCGACATTGATGCCGACGACCATGGGATGAGTGGGGTCATGGAGCATGGGGGTTTCGCGCTCGAAGAGAGCCCAGGCATCGATATTCATTTCATCGAGGAGTTTGGTGGCCTGATCGATCTTGGCTTTGATGATGTCCATATACGTTGTCCCTCGCTGTAACTTTGAAAAAGTAACCCAAATTGATGGTCGGGAGACGGAAAGTCAATACTGATCGCGAGACAGACCAATCTATCCACAGTAGCCGGGTATCATCGGAATACGTTGGGGGAATATGAGTTGCCGAGATCAATCGGGCGCCGGCTCTAGATGGGGTCGTGAAGTGTTTGATTGACAAATTGCGATTTTACCGTATACTAATAGGCTCCGGGGAACAGAGAGGGCTCTGTTCCGGTTATTCTGCGTGATTATTCCCCCAAAGCGTAATCTGTAGAAACATGTTGATGGTCTTGTGATTGAGCAAACGACGCTCAGATGAAAGGTAGTTAGAGTGACGAATATCGCCAGGATCCGCAATCTCGCGATCATAGCCCATATCGACCACGGGAAAACGACGTTGATCGATTCCGTGTTCAAAGCGACGCATGCCTTCCGGGAGAACCAGGAAGTGGCGGAGCGGTTGATGGACAACAACGTGCTGGAGCGTGAACGTGGAATCACGATCCGGGCGAAGCATTGCACGGTTACCTGGCATGACTACCTGATCAATATCATCGATACCCCCGGACATGCGGATTTTTCCGGCGAGGTTGAGCGCGTGCTCTCCATGGTTGATTCGGTGCTGTTGTTGGTGGATGCCAACGAGGGGCCGATGCCGCAGACGCGGTACGTGCTGATGCGTGCGCTTCGACTGGGCCTTCGCCCGATCGTCCTGATCAACAAAGTTGATCGTAAAGGGGCACGACCGGATTACGCACTCAACAAGACATTTGATCTTTTCATAGATTTGGGCGCCACCGACGAGCAGGCGCATTTCCCGGTGTTGTTTGGCTCCGGTCTCGACGGCTGGTTTGTGCGGGATCTGGATAAGGATGAGCATGTCGGGATGGATGCGCTGTTTGAGACGATCATTGCCGAGGTCCCGGCGCCGGCAGTGGATGAGGATGGGGATTTCCTGATGCAGGTGACCTCGCTTGACTGGTCCGACTATCTTGGCCAGATCGGGTGCGGGCGGGTGCTTCGCGGAAAGCTGAAAAAGGGGGAAGGATTCACCCGGTTTGTGACGGCGCAGAATGATGACGACGCGGAAGGGAAGGGATTTTCCGTGGTTTCGGTGTCCAAGGCGCAGTCGACGCAGATGTGGGTGACGCGCGGACAGAAGCGGGTTGATGCGGATGAGATCTCGGCCGGCGATATCGTCTGGCTGGCAGGTCCATCGGAGATCGCCATCGGGGATACGTTCTCGCAGAATGAGGATCCCGCGAATGCGCTTAAGCCGCTGGAGATCGAAGAGCCGACCTTGTCGATGTTTTTCCTGGTGAACAACGGACCATTCTCCGGCCAGGAAGGGACTGCGATCATGCTTCGGCAGCTCAAGGAGCGCCTGGAGCGTGAATTGCGTGTGAATGTCGCGCTTCGGATGGAAGATCTTGGGCGCCCGGATGGCGTCAAAGTTTCCGGCAGAGGTGAATTGCATCTGGCGATCCTGATCGAAGAGATGCGCCGTGAGGGGTTGGAGTTCTGTGTCTCGCGACCGGAGATCATCATTCATTTTGATGACAAGGGGAACAGCCTTGAGCCGATCGAGCAGTTGATCATCGATGTTCCCGAAGAATACCAGGGGATCGTGATCGAAAAACTCTCGAAAGTCAAAGGGGAGTTGACCTCGGTGGATAACGCCGGGACGAATACAGTCCGGATCGAGTTTAACATACCGACGCGTGGCCTGATCGGCTATCGGTCGGAGTTCCTGACGGATACGCGGGGGATGGGAGTGATGGCATCGCGGTTTGTCGGCTATGGTGCCTGGCGCGGTGATATCATGTCGCGCAGCCGCGGTTCGGTGGTCAGTCTGGACACCGGTATTGCGACCGCCTACGCCCTGGAAGGGTTGCAGGAGCGGACGGTGATCTTCGTGGAACCGACCGACAAGGTGTATGCGGGACAGATCGTCGGAGAGAACTCGCGCAATAAGGATCTGATCTGCAATCCGACCAAAAAGAAAGCGCTGACGAACCATCGGTCATCGACCAAGGATATCGCGGTGAAGCTGGATGTTCCTCGCAAGTTGACTCTGGAGCAGGCGATGGAGTGGATCCGCGGAGACGAGTTGGTTGAGGTGACGCCGAAATCGATCCGGATGCGGAAGGCGATCCTCGATGTCGAGGAGCGGAAGCGTGCGGAGAAAAAGCAGTCACTGATGGATGAGAACGCCGAATCGGGAGCCTCGCGCATCTCGGCCTGATATTCAGAAACACTAAGTCGTGAGCGTCTTGTCGCTTATATGGACCAGTATGGACTAAAATTATCCACTGGTCCTTTTTTATGGATTCTCGCCTAAGTCGTTGTCGTATCGTCATTTCCCTATTGACGAATTCCGTTCTCGGCGCTATCTTGCAACAAGTTCTGTAAACTCGTTCCGATTCGGGGAATCCTATGTCTCGTACGATCAATATCTTCCTGGTGACAGTATGTCTGCTGCTATTCGCAAGTAGCTTCACTCTTGCAGCAACAATCAACGTTCCGGCTGATCACGCCACAATTCAGGCGGCGGTGTTAGCGTCGGCGGATGGCGACACGGTCCTCGTAGCGCCGGGCACCTACATTGAGAATATCAATATGTCAGGACGAAGCATTTTGCTTGTGTCGTCCGGTGGAAGTGCGGTTACCACGCTTCAGGCAGTCGGGGCGGGGAGTGCGGCGATCACCTGCAACAGCGGCGAGAGTTTCAACACAATCATTCGCGGATTCACCATTGTCGGCAACAATTCGGCCCGGGGCGTCCGTTGTACCAGTACTTCACCGATCGTTGAGTATTGTGAAGTTAGGAATTGCGGCGGGGTGTCGGATGGCGCGGGATTTTACTGCACGAATTCATCGGCCAAGATCCGCTACAATGTCATCCACAGTAATGCGGCTGGAGGGACGGGGTCAGGCATATGTGTGGAAGGGAGCTCGTCGCCGGGAGTTGAGATCCATCACAATGAGATCTATAACTCGCTGGGGACAGGCGAGGCGATCGGCTGTCTGTACGTGACCGCTGTCAGTATTCATAACAACATTCTCCGCACGAACACTATCAATCACTGGGCGGCAAGCGGTGTTTACATGAATGGCGGATCGGGGCAAGAGATCATTAATAATACGATCGTCGGCAATACGCACGGCATCGTGACATTCGCCAGCCCACAACCACTGGTGCAGAATAATATTATTGTCGGGAACACGTTTGAAGCGTTGCCGAGCGGGCTAACGCAGTCCGACTACAATAACGTCTGGAACAACGGGAGCAATAATCTTCCCGGCCCGAATGGGATCAGTGCGGACCCGCTGTTTGTGGATGCGGTCAATTTCGACTACCAACTGCTGGCTGGCTCACCTTGTATTGACGCCGGAAACCCTGACGCACAATACAATGACGCCGATGGCACGCGCAATGATATGGGGGCATACTCGACGTACAATCCGACGAGTCTACCACTCGCGATAGACCTCGTGGTTGCTCCGAACAGCAATGGAGCAGTGAATTCCCTGACTCCGACATTTATCTGGAGTTATCTGGACACGGGCTTGACCACACAGTCGGAATATTGGATACAGGTGGGAGAGGATGATGATTGGTCGGTCGCAGAAACCTGGGATTCGGGGCCGGTAACATCATCGGATACTGCTGTGGTGCTGGGTTCGGCCCCTCTTCAGGACGGAGTGGGATACTGGGTGAGGGTACGCGTCAGTAACGGTTCCCAGTGGGGAGAGTGGACAGGCACCAGTTTCGCCACCCGTGTGTCCAGAGTCATTCGGGTACCGTTGCACCATGCCACTATTCAGGCGGCCATAAACGCCGCCTATGCCAGTGACACGGTGTTAGTTGCCGCGGGCATCTATACCGAGAATGTCAATTTGTCGGGGAAGGGGATCGTACTGCTCTCAGAGCAGGGGAGTGGGGTGACCACGATCCGGTCAGCGTTATCATCGTACGCGGTCATCCGGTGTATTTCGGGTGAGGGCCAGACCACGATCGTGGATGGGTTTTCGATTGATGGGAACGGATTTTCGCGGGGAGTACATATAAGCGCATCCTCGCCGATCATCCAGAATTGCGACATTTTCAACTGCGGCAATGTCAATGACGGCGGCGGAGTCTATTGTGTCGCGTCATCGGCGGCCATTCGCAACAATGTCATTCACGACAACGATGTGCCGGCGACCGGGTCGGGGATCTGTGTGCGCGATGCATCAATACCGGGAGTGGAGATCAGCGGAAACGAGATATACAATTCGATGGGATCCGGGGAAGCGATAGGTTTGCTCTACGTCACCAATGTTTATATCCATCATAACGTGATCCGCGATAATACGATCAATTTCTGGGCGGCATCGGGAGTCTATATGAATGACGCAAGCGGAGTACGCGTCATCAATAACACATTTGTGAACAATACTCGCGGGATCTATGTCTTCAGCGCGAATTCGCCAAATATCCGGAATAATATCATTGTCGGAAGCACGTATGAGGCTCTTCCGACCGGTCTGACCAATTCGGACTTCAATTGTGTATACGAAAATGGATCAAACAATGACCCGGGGCCGAATGGCATTAGTGCTGACCCGATGTTTCTGGACCCAGGGAGCCTTCAGTATGCATTGCAGCCGGGCTCGCCGTGTCTGAACGCAGGGGACCCTGATCCGCAGTACAACGATCCAGACGGTACGCGCAATGATATCGGGGCATTTTCCGGTGAACCGCACGACCCATATATCATGAATTTCGATCTGCCGGGCGAAGAGCGAAGCCATGTAATTACGGCGACTCCGCAGTTCTCCTGGTCGTTCAGTACAGCCGGGACACGCACTCAGGATTCACTGGAGATTCAGGTCGGAATCGACAACAACTGGGTACTGGCTGAGTCGTGGGAACCAGGAATTATGCCGTTCAACCAGACCTCGATCCTGTACCAGGGAAGTGCCTTAGTCAGAGGCGAGACCTACTACTTACGCATACGAATTCATGATGGTGTGGACTGGTCGGCCTGGGCGCACAGTATCTTTCGTCTGAACAGCATACCGACGGTTCCTGCGCCGCAATCGCCCCAGAATCAAGTGGTGTCAACCAATCAGCCATGGACTGTCTTCAGCCGTAGTACTGATTCCGAAAGCGACCCGCTGACGTATCATGTCGCGATCTACTCTGATTCTCTGGGCATGGCACTTGTCGATTCGGGTAGTGTCGCCGGTCCTTCCGGGGCGGGTACCTCTTCGCGCCAAGTGAGCATACCTTTGCAGGAGAACGGACACTATTGGTGGCGAGTGCGGACCACGGATGGATACGAGTACTCGGATTGGTCTCAGATGGTAGACTTTGCGGTGAATGTCGCTAATGACCCACCATATATCCCGGTTCTGGAGTCGCCACTGGCTTCGGCAGGCGATATCGCCTACTCGCTGTTGCCGCTCATGACCTGGTTACCGGGCACGGATCCTGATCCGCTGGATAATCTGACGTACAAGTTTGAGCTGTCGATCAAGTCGAATTTCTCGATCGTTTATACGCGAGATTCCCTCACGGTGAATTCGTTTGTGATGGATGATTCGCTTTCGCTCGACACTCATTACTGGTGGCGGGTGACGGTTCGGGATTATGCTGGTCTGACGGCGACTTCGGTTGCCGGGGATTTCTGGACCTGGAAACTGGGTGACTTGAACGGCAGTCGGACGGTCGACCTGACGGACCTGAGTACGATGATCGCTTATCTGACGATGGTCAACCGACCGGAGATCACTCCGCGATTGGCGGGGGACCTGAATGGTGACTGTCGGATCGATCTGAGCGACCTGAGCACCCTTATCGCCTACATGACGATCAGTGGGGTGGAGTTGCAGATCGGCTGCGAATAGCGGCAACTGCTGAGCAGAAAGAAGGCCCGCCCGGTTATGTCACCGGACGGGCCTTTTCACTGGATACAATTCTCAACAGGAGAGAATGCTATTTAGTGACCGGGCCGAGGGGGAGAATGGTCTTGTTATAGACCTCGTTCAGTATCTGTGCAATTGCCGTATAGATCGCGGATAATCCGCAGATGATTCCTTCATAGCCGGCGATCGTTTTGATCGTGGCATTTTCCGTGATATCACCCAGCGCCAGCAGCCAGAAAAGAACTACCAGCGAGCCGAATACCACCTGCAGGGCGCGGTTCAATTTGAGCGTGCCAACAAACATGCAGGCGGTGAAAAGGCCCCACATAAAGAGATAGGCGGACATCCCTTCTTTGGAGGGAGCCGTACCCCAACCCATTTTGGGCAAGACGAGCAACGCGACCAGCGTCAGCCAGAAGAGGCCGTATGAAGTGAATGCGGTCGTGCCAAATGTGTTTTTCTTCTTCCATTCCATGATACCGGCGATCACCTGGGCGATGCCGCCATAGAATATTCCCATGCCCAGGATCATCGTGTCGAGTCCAAAGAACCCGGCATTATGAAGATTGAGCAGGACAGTGGTCATGCCAAAGCCCAACAGGCCGAGGGGGGCTGGATTGGCGGTGGTGTCTTTGATCTCAAGGAGAGACGATGATGCAGCTATCCGTTCGGTGGCGCCGTCGGTCTGCTGCGCTATGTGGAGTGATGTGTCCAATTTCATGAAAGTAGGATACTAGGGAGAGGCGAATTCGGCAATACTGAATAGAGGGAAATTGCCAAATTGCTGCAAGCGATTGGGAAACAATGAGACAGG
The DNA here is from genome assembly GCA_016708025.1 of bacterium. Lineage (NCBI taxonomy): Bacteria > bacterium. The sequence goes on from JADJGQ010000004.1 coordinate 197,203, forward strand.
ACGGTCATCTGTCCGGTCTGACGACCGCATCCGGGCCAGGAGTCAGCCGGCGGATCTCAGTTCGTATGCTTTTTCATGAGGTCATCGACCTCTTCGCGCGAGAAGCTGTTCAGTTGGATCACGCGCGCTTTGGGGCGATAGACCGGCGGGACCATCATGAGTGCTTCGTGTTTGGTATCAACCTCGACGACAATTCGAGCGGTGTGGTCACCGTCATAACATCCGTAGTCGGCGTGCGTCAGTAAATGCGAGCCGGTATCCTGAAGAACGCGTACGGCTCTGAGGCAGGCGATAGTCTCGGCCTCGTGCGGGATCTCAATGTAGAATCTGGGCATATGGGAAGTCCTCTCCTCATAGCATGTGGTGTCTGTTTGTTGGGATCGTCGACCCTCAGCCCGGTGACGTAAAATAGAGCATTATAATCCATAATACAACAGGAAAATGGTTGGTCGGTGCAAGGCAGGGGAAAAGAGCTTTTGCTTTCGCACGGCTCGACTACCTGCTATGTTTTATAGATGGCTATCGCAGAGTCACCTATTCTGGAAATTCACGATCTGACCAAGCGGTATGGTACGGTCACGGCGGTGGACCATATTTCGTTTGCCGTCAAGCAGGGGGAGATTATCGGCTTGCTTGGGCCGAATGGGGCGGGGAAATCCACCACCATCAATATGATCCTGGGGATACTGGAGCCGACCGAGGGGAGGATTCGGGTTTTTGGCAAGGAGCTGGCCAAGGAGCGGTCGGCGATATCAAACCAGGTCAATTTCGCTGCGGTGTATGCCCATGTGCCGCTAAACCTGACGGTGCGGCAGAACCTTCGCGTGTTCGCTCTGCTTTATGGCGTGAAGGAATCGCGACAGCGAGTGAATAAATTGCTCAAAGAGTTCGACCTTGAGGTGTTTGCAGATTCGAAGGCCGGGCTGTTGTCTTCCGGTGAATTGAGTCGGTTGAGCCTAGCGAAAGCGGTGGTCAATGAGCCGCGGTTGTTGCTCCTGGACGAACCGACCGCTTCGCTCGATCCGAGTATTGCCCAGATGATCCGGGAACGGATCCAGGGGTATGCACGGGAGCGGGGGACTGCGGTACTCTGGACCTCACACAACATGCGGGAGATCGAGTCGGTGTGTGATCGGGTGCTCTTCCTATCGCATGGTAAGATACTGCTGTCGGGCGATCCGCGAACAGTGGCGAAGGAGTATGGGAAAAAGGATCTGGAAGAGCTGTTTATCGCGGTGGCGCGAGAGCCGCTGTCTTTGAGGGAGGAGTGAGATGTCGGCCAGCCGCGTGTACGCCATCTTCCTCCGCCAGATGTATCTTATCGCCGGGAATCCGACCCGGCTGTCATCGGTCTTTCTCTGGTTGCTGATCGATGTAGTGCAGTGGGGATTTGTCCGGAAGTACCTGACGACATTCGGCGAAGCAACCTTCAGTTTTGTCACGGTCATACTCGGGGCGATCATTTTCTTCGAATTTTGTGCCCGAATACAGCACGGGATCATGACCAGTTTTCTGGAGGATATCTGGAGTCAGAATCTGATCAACTACTTTGCCTCGCCGCTGAAGTTGACAGAGTATCTCAGTGGGCTGGTGCTGACCAGTATCGTCACGGCGGTGGCGGGATTGTCGGCTATGGTGTTATTGGCGGGGGTTGCGTTTGGGTATGATGTGCTCGCGATGGGGATGCTGATCATGCCGTTTATGGTAATCTTGTTTCTGTTTGGTGCGGCTATGGGGGTTTTTGTATCGGGCGTGATCCTGCGATTCGGCCCGACTGCAGAATGGTTGGGGTGGCCGATCCCGTTTTTGTTGTCAGTTTTTGTGGGGGTTTACTATCCGATTGCCACGCTTCCCCAGGCGATGCAGGTCATAGCGCGGTTGATCCCGGCGAGTTATGTTTTTGAGAGTATGCGGGCGATCCTGTCGGGAGAGGCGGCCGTGGAGCGACTCTGGGTGAATTTGATCGTGGCGGGAGTGCTGGCAGTCGTTTATCTCGTCGGGGCGTACGCCTTTTTTGTGCGGATATATAAGCGGAATCTTCGGACTGGAGCGATCGCGCGGTTCAGCGCCGAGTCGCTCTGATCAGTCGAGATATTACCTGAAAAGCGGCCCCAAAAAAAGAACCTGCCAAGGAGAAATGCAGGGGGGGAGGGGGGAACTGCAATCCAGCCAAAGCAGGCTCAAATTTTTCAGCGCCAAGTGTGATGTAGGAGCAGACGGATTATCAGTCAGGTTAGACTACCTCTACCCCTTTTCAACAAATGCGAGGGTGCCACTGGGCGCCTCACGAATATCTAACAATCAAAGTCGCAGCGCAACGGTGAATTTTGGGTTACATAATGGGTACTGTGACGTACCCTATGCAAGAAACAGATAATCATTGGTCTTGATGTCGCCGTTCGTGTGCTAATGCGTTGTATAACAATATATTGGGGCGTTCTCATACGGTTCCGTCACTGTCAGTTTCTGTCAGTACGGCAATTGATGAGAGGTAAGTAGCGAGATTTGCCTCAGAATTTTGTAATCCGAGCTTGCGACGGATCACTTTTCGTTGTTTGAGGACGGTTTGAACCGAGCTATTGCGGACTCCGGCAATCTCTTTACTGCTGTACCCGCGACGGATCAGGCTGCAGATCTGGATCTCCTGGGGGGTCAGGTGGCGGAATTTCTGTTCAAGGCGACTGACCAGCGGTGAAGTGATCTCCTGCAGGCTTGAGCTGATCAGGTTCATATACTCTGCACAGCGGCCATCCACTTTCCCTTTCATATGTTCGAACAGCGGCATGACGACGCGGTCGATGTTGGCCTGGATCTGCATGGCGGCGGCCCGTCGGCTTTCGCCGATCTGGTCGAGCAGGTCCTGTTGAAAGAGGTTCTTGCGTTGCAGGGTCTCGCGTTCGATGGTGAGCTGGTCATTGGCCGCTTTAAGCTCCTGGGTTCGTTCGGCGATCTTTTTGGCGAGATCCTGCTGGGCCAGACGGAGTTGCTCCTCTGCCTCCTTATTGGCGGTGAGGTCAATATTGTGTATTTGCACCTGATTGGGTGGGATAAAGACGTAGTAGGCGCGCACGTACTTTTGCCCAGAGATCGACTTCATTTGATAGAGCATTTCGCGCTGCACGACCTCGCGGGACTCCAGACATGTCCGCAAATCGGACATGATCTCCGACTGCTCGCCATAGAGAGCGGACGCTCGCAGGCCGATAAGTTTTGCCGCGCCGCCCAGGGTCATTGAAGCGGCGGCTTCGTTATAGCTGACCAGCTTGAAATCTGTTCCTGTCTGCTCCCAGGTAAATGTTGGGAGCGGGAGAGCGAGAAACTGGAGGCGGAAACGTTCCTCGGATTGTTGGAGGGCGATCTGTGTTTCGCGCTGTTGTGTGACGTTGCGCAGCAGCGTCACAACATACTGAACCTTCTCTTCAATCACGATCGGCAGCAGTTCCACTTCAACAGTCAGTTGCTTCTTACCAAAGTGATAGAGTGACTCAGAGCGAAGCGGCTGAGCTGTGTCGAGAACGACCTGATAGTTGTCCTTGACCCGTTGGGGAAGGAAGCTAAAGACCTCGAACATTGGTCGGCCGATTAGGTCATCGACTTTCCAGTCAAATTCGGTGTTCCAGCGGCCAAGCGCCTGATTGCAGAAGACCATGCGGAAATCGCGGTCGACCACTATCACGGGCAGACTGATGGTGTTGACTGTATGGCGTAATAGCGAAAGTTCATCAGGCATGCGACATCAGCTCCAATCCCTTACAGGTGCGACTATTATCTTAAGAAAACAAGTGAGGCTGAGGGGATATCTTTTCTTCTCGTGGAGTCATCCGGCTATCTTAAAATCTATTCCAATCTAATCGCGAAATATATCTGGGACGAGATTCATCACGACGTTTACGGCATGGATGCGGCTGGCCTTTTGACCTGCCGTGTTTGTACTCTTCCATATTCAGGCGGCTTCGGCCGTAAGGAAAGGTAGAAGTGAAAACGTTAGTGACAATGCTTAGCGCGTTGCTGCTGTGCGGCACAGTGGCGTTGGCTCAGCCGGATTCGATCGTCATTCTGCATACGAATGACACCCATGCGCATCTCTTGCCGTATGGGCCCAAGGACGCTGCGGGAAATTGGCAGTGGGGCGGATTTGCCCGAGTGGCGACGGTCATGCGTACCTTCGTGCGGGGCTTCTTCGGGGACTTTATGTTCCAGGAGTATCTGAGCATTCCTGAACTGAGTTTGATGAAGGCGATGGGATATGATGCCATTGCTTTGGGGAATCATGAGTTTGACCTTTTTCCTTCGACGTTGATGTACATGCTCAGTCAGGCAGGATTGCCCGATCCGTCCATGCCTGTGTTATGCGCGAATCTGGATCTCAGCGGTGAGCCGGGAATGGGTTACTTCGTACAACCATACACGATCAGAGAGTATGGAGGAACCGGTTGGCTTGTTTGCGACGTGCAAATGGGTGGTGGCGTGGAGGGTGGTTGTACTGCGGGTTAGTTGCTGGTTGACTATTTGATAGTGGGCGGGCGCCTTACTGGGGGCGGTCGAGGTCAACGGCGGGAAATTCACCGGCGTTTGGTGGTCATATTGCCGGACGACTCTGTGTTGAAGGTGGTGAGTCGCGGATTTGACTACTACCCAATGGCGATTGACCATCTCCCGGAGGAGCCGACTATTGCCGGGGATGCTGGATGGGGATGGGCAGACCCTCGGGGGGGGGGCCGGCAGGAACGCGGGGGGGCGGCGGCCGGCGGCGGGGGGGGGGGGGTTTGTCGGCGCCGGAATTGGGGACCCGGAAAGTTCGCGTTTTGAGATGCCGGTCGTTTAGGGGGGGGAAAAACAAAGAAGGGGGGGTCCCCCGGTGGTGGGACAGCGCGGGGGGGGGATTTGAAAAGACGGGGGCCGCGGTCGCGGCTGGGGTTCCCCGCGGTGAGGCGGGGCTGAAGGCCAAATTGCCAAAAAGGTTGGCGGGGGGGGGGGGGGGGGAGGGGCCCGGAAGGAGTGCCCCTGCCTGATTGGCTGTTCAGGAAGTTAACATTCCAGCGATCTGCCAATAGAGACTGATAGAATCCATCTTGACAAAAACGAGCTTTCCGGTATACTGAGACTGTCAGGAGACAGAATTCAGATGGTAGTCCAGACTTCCTACATAGCACCGCAATCCAATCCGAACGAAGAGGCGCGATACTGCGCGTCCTATTATTACTCTCTTTACCCGGTGGTGGGCGGCATGGAAGTCTGAGCAGATCAGACCAAGACCAGAGCAGGCCCGCTACCGCAAGGAAGCGGGCCTTTTTCATGAGTGATCTTACGAAGACGAGGAACAGCAAATGATGGCCGTACGGGGTATTCGTGGAGCGGTGACGGTGGCAGCCAACAGCAAAGAGGCGATCACTTCGGCGACGCGCGAGTTGTTGAACGCAATCGTCGCGGAGAATCAGCTTGAGCCGGACGATATCGCGGGGATCATGTTCACCTCGACGCCGGACCTGACGGCGGAATTCCCGGCATATGCCGTTCGCGGGCTTCACTGGCCGACGGTGCCACTTCTCTGTGCACAGGAAATAGATGTTCCGGGCGCTATGCAATCGGTGGTGCGAGTATTACTGCTCGTGAATACCACCAGAACACCGCAAGAGATCAAACATCAATATCTGGGTGAGGCGAGGCAGTTACGCCCCGACCTGACCGAAGGAGATCCGGCATGATCATCGTAATGCGTTCGGATGCCACCGAAGAACGGCTGCAGCATGTTCTGGAACGGGTGCAGGAGTTGGGCTTTCGCCCACATCTGTCCCGTGGCGAGAAAAAGACGATCATCGGCGTGGTAGGCAATGGCAAGGTAGTCGATCCTGCCATTTTTCAGTCGTTGATCGGGGTCGAGTCAGTGGTGCCGATCCTCAAGCCATTCAAATTGTCGAGCAGGGAGTTCAAACCTGAGACCTCGGTCATTTCTATTGGCAATGTCAAAATAGGCGGGGAACAGGTAGTTGTGATGGCGGGTCCCTGCGCGGTTGAAACGCGAGACCAGATGATGGCCTCGGCAGAGGCTGTCGCCAAGGCGGGGGCGAAGATACTGCGCGGCGGGGCGTTCAAACCGAGAACGTCGCCCTACAGCTTCCAGGGACTGGGTGAGCCGGGACTGGTCATCCTGAAGGAAGTGGGTGAGCAGTTCGGGTTGCCGATCGTCACCGAGGTGGTCTCACCACAAGATGTTGCGTTAGTCGCGAGCTATGCGGATGTTCTTCAGGTGGGAGCGCGCAATATGCAGAACTTCTCGCTACTTGAGGAGTGCGGCAAAAGTCATAAGCCGGTATTGCTCAAGCGGGGGTTGATGGCGACGATCGAAGAACTGCTGATGTCGGCAGAGTATATCCTGTCCAACGGAAATCCCAATGTGCTCTTATGTGAGCGGGGGATCAGGAGTTTCGAGAAGTGGACACGCAACACGCTGGATATCTCGGCGGTGCCGATTCTCAAGCAGTTGAGCCATTTGCCGGTGATCGTCGATCCGAGCCACGCGGTCGGAAGGCGCGAATTGGTTGGGCCGGTATCCAAGGGGTCGATCGCTACTGGTGCTGACGGATTGATAATTGAAGTACACCCCGATCCGGAACGGGCGCTTTCCGATGGTGTGCAGAGTATGTATCCGGCAGATTTTGCCGAACTAATGGATGATCTGGAACATATTGCACAGGCAGTCAAGCGAACGATATGAAGAAATTTGGCGAGATGACCGGGCTGATAGTTGGTCTTGGACAGATCGGCGGTTCGATCGGGATGGAATTAGTGGGGCGACGGGTGGTCGCGCGAGTGATCGGGTTTGATGCGAATCGGGGGAGTATGTCCCGCGCCCTGGAGCGGCATGCGGTCGACCAGACCTCGGCGACTCTCAGAGCGGGTCTTGCGCAGGCCGATATGGTGATCCTCGCGACTCCGATCGACGTCACACTGCGTCTGCTTCCAACTGTGTTGGAAGTCCTCCCGAAGGGGAGTCTGTGTCTGGATGTTGCCAGCACGAAGGGGGGGATCATGCAATTGGTGCAGAAGCTGAAACCATCCGCGGGGTATGTTTCGCTTCATCCGATCGCCGGTACCGAAGGGACTGGGATCGAATCTTCACAGACCGGACTTTTTCAGGATAGGATCATAACATTCACTCAGGATAAAAGTGCATCATCGGCGCAGGTCAGGCTTGTTAAGCAGATGATACAGGCGATCGGCGGGAAGCCGTTGTTGATCGGCGCCAAGCGGCATGACCATCTACTGGCGCAGACAAGTCACCTTCCGTATGCGATCGCGACGGCGCTTGTGCAGGTGGTAGCGGAGACCGGTCGAAGCGACAAGTTGCTCCAGCGATTGGCGGGCGGGAGTTTGCAGAGCGCAACGCGTGTGGCGAAGTCATCGCCGGAGTTGACGCAGAATCTCCTGCAGAGCAATCGGGCGGAAGTGTGCGGCGCGATAGGGAGAATGGAAACGGAGCTGTCCAGATTGCGCAAGATGATCCAGTCGAACGATAGTCAAGCGCTAGCGCAGTATGTTAAATCGGCTCACAAACGGGCAATTAAAGGGAAGTAGCAGTTGGAACGTGCCTCACGAATTGGATCACTCGACATCAGCCTGATACGGCAGATCGCTGAAGCGGCGCCGGCAGGGGCGATCCCGCTAGGGATCGGTGAGCCGACCTGGGATCTTCCAGCGCCGGCCCTAAAGGTACTGCATGATTGGTCAGGGCGTGCGCCCTATGGAGCGGGGACGGGTCTACCAGAACTTCGGCAGGCAATTGCGACCTATTACGGCGTGACGGTGGACCATGTGGTTGTGACGCAGGGGTCGATCGGCGGACTTTTTTCGCTATTGCAGGCATGGGTAGGAGCCGGGGATAGGGTTCTTCTGCCTGATCCGGGTTTTGTGACCTATCCAAATCTGGTTCGGTTTGCGCAGGCGGAACCGGTCTTCTATCCGCTGAATGAAGCCAATAGATTTCGCCTGGATGTGGCTCAGGTTCTTTCGCGCCTGGATGACAAGCGAGTCAAAGCGGTGATAGTGAATCATCCCTCGAACCCGACTGGTGCAGGGTGTGATGCTGACGATCTGAAAAGACTGGCAGAGGAATGTCACGCTCGGGGGATTCTATTGATCTCGGACGAAGTTTACCGGGACCTCTATTTTGGTCATCGACCGGCGGGACTTCGCGAGCACTCGCCTCATGGTGTGGTAGTCAGTTCGGTCAGCAAAGGATGGGGAGCGCCGGGGTTGCGAGTGGGATGGATGATCGGTGACCCGGAGCTTCTGGCGCCAGCCAGGACAGTCCACAGCTATGCGACGACCTCGCCATCGTATGTGGCGCAGAAGGCGGCGCTGGCGCTGATCGAAAACAGCGAAGAGATACACCTAGCCGCGCGGAGAGAGCTACAGGCGCGGTGGGAGGCGTTACGCGAGGCCAAGCTACGGTATTTTGGGATCGCTGATCTTCCTCCAGATGGATCATTCTACCATTTCATGCCATTGCCGGACGGGGCAGAGAGTGATCCCGTTGCGTTTGCGATCAAAGTACGAGATGAGGCCGGAGTGGTTGTGATCCCGGGTCTGGCGTTTGGCGAACGAGGGAGGAGATATATGCGAGTGAGTTTCGCAGCCACGCCAGAACAGATTGACGAGGGGATCCGCCGCTTGGCACCGTACTGGCGTTGATCGTCTTCTTGCTTCACGGACTATTTCGGCGGATGGTACATCCAGACATTCGGTTCGCAATAGGTGCCGATATCCGCTTTCAGATCGATCTCAATTGGATTTAATGCTCCCGGAATAATGTACTGGCCGGATTGTAAAAAGCGCAGGCCGGTCCATTTCTCCCATGAGGCAATGCTGTTTTTGACCCAGAATGCCTTGTGGCAGACAGAGACGACCCGTGCGCCGAGCCGGGCATGAACCCGCATCCAGGCATCAAAGGGGAGTCCTTCTTCAGTTTTCCACTTGATGTAGTCATCCATCGGAATCAGCGGATAATCAGACTTTCTATTTGGCCGTACCGGAGCGACCATGTGGGGAATACCCTGTTTGGCGCCGAGTGAGCGCATCGCTTTGACTACCTCGCCGCTCGCTCCTTTGGAGCGGAGCTGGGGGCTGATGCAGATCTGCAGGGCAGACTGATAGTTCGGGGTGCGGCCAGCGCGGCGATCTTCGATCCCCTTCATGAGCACCCACTCCCAGCCTTCATCGGGAAGTTGTTCGACAGGTTTATCCCAGTAGAAGCTGATGGAATTCCCCTGCGCGACGAGGGAATCATCGCGGGTGTCAATCAGGCCGAACTGGTACTCGGGGAAATCAGAGAAGAGATACTTGAAATTAACGTCGGCTATCTCATTCTCGTACATGAAAGCCGGCCATGAGCTGCTGGTCAACTCGTGGATCTTCGGTTCAATATCGGGCCGTTCGGCCGTGGTGACGAATTTGTAGTATGATTCAAGCATAGCGGCGAAGATAGGGACGGTGAAAGAATCGGCAAGTCATTTTTCCGGGGGGAAAGTAGATTGTAGATAGATCTGGAGATTGGTGTCGAGGTTGATGATACCAAGTTTGCGTCGGATCATTTCGCGGTGTTTTTGAACCGTGGTAGGAGAGACTTTCAGCGTAAGGGCGATCTCGTTGCTGGTCAGACCGGACCTTATCAGGCGACAGATCTCCAGCTCACGAGGGGAGAGGGTAGGGAAATTCTGCTGGAGTGAGCTGATAAATGGTGAGGTGATCTCGGCCAGGTCCTTCTCCAGGATCGAGGCGAGGTGAAGAGTGCGTTTCTGAGTTGAGGTTTTCAGTTCGCGGATGGTCGGCGTAATGGCGCGTTTGATATTGGTGGCCAACTGAAGTCTGATCTGTCTGTTTTCGTCGTTCACATGTTCAAACAGCTCGCGCAGTGCCGCCACCTTGCGGCCAAGCCCCTGGCATTCCTGGTGCGCCTGATAGGCTTCATTGCGCAAACCGGAGCGGAGCCTAGCGGCCTCGAGTTCTCTTCGAACCGCAAATGGCAGGCGGTCAAGATCAGTTAGCGTGAAGCAATCGTTGGCGCCCGCGGCAACCAAGTGGCCGAATGGGAGATTGGCGATTGAAGCGGTGAATGCCATGATCGGGATGTCAAGACGGTGTTCTTCTCGCAGTCTGGCAGAAGTAGACAAGCCGACTGAATCGGAGTCCAGGTCGACGATAATCAGTTCGCAGCCGCCAGCGAGGAATGCCTCGGTCAACTGTTCTGATGTTTCAATGAACTGCACGGCCAATTCGAAGCCGGATTCTTTTAGGGAATGAGAAATGGCCGGCCAGTGAGACTGGTCAGTCGCCAAAAAAAGAACTTTTAGAGTATCTTTGCGCATCAAAATCAAGTCTTTCGCACCACGGGTAATGATAAATGATACAATCTGCGTTATCAGACCTCTTCCAAACAATTGCTCAAAAATAGACAACAAGGCCACATTCTGCAAGTAGAAAGGGATGAAGCGTTAGGGGTGAGGATTGGTCTGATTGGCTGTTAAAGACTGGCGTCGGGGAGTGGGTGTTTATATACTGGTCGGAGTTTCCGGACCCGAAAATTGGTGAATTCAGAGAGCGCATTAATGGATGTAACACGAACACCTAAGAAGATCGCGGCTGCTTTTTCGTATGCATGGCGGTTTCTGAAATCAATGGTCCACAAGGGGGAGGAGCAGCACATATTCCTGATGTCCGGGGGGCTGGCTTTTTCATTGGTATTCTGCATTATCCCCCTGGGTCTGATCGCTTTCTCCCTGTTAGGACTGGTGTTTGAAAAGACCGCGCTGGCCGCGGAGATCGGTCAGTTTATTGATCGGGCAGTCCCGCACCAGCAGTTTGCGGATTCGCTGAAATCGGTCGTATTTGCCCGAGCGGAGGAGTTCAGGGTCTACAAAGGGATGGCGGGTCTGATCGGTATGCTGGGGCTATTATTGGCCGCCAGCGGATTATTCAGCAGTATGCGAACCGTGCTGAATGCGATCTTTCACGCGTCGGGCGGCTCTCGTCTGTACAAGGAGAAATTTCGCGATCTGGGGATCGTGCTCCTGGTGCTTCTGTATTTTGTCCTCTCGATTGGGGTTGTGCCACTGATCGATGTGGCTTTAGCAATGGCCAGCAAGTTGAAGGCGCTGGAGTGGCTGGATCTTAAATTGGCACAGCGTTATCTCGTACATTTGGTGACAGTAGCTCTTATCCTGGGGGGATATGTGACGCTCTACCTGGCAGTACCACAACGACGACAGCCGATGCGGGTGGTGATGATCGCGGGACTGTCGGCGACCATTCTCTGGTTTCTGGCGAAGGAAGCGTTTGGACTTTATGTGCTTCATGCCGCCAGCCTGAAAAAGATCTATGGCGCGTATGTAGTGGCGGTGATGCTTGGACTCTGGATCTACTACACATCGCTCGTTTTCATTGTCGGGGCGATGATCGGTCAGGTCTACAAAGAGCTGAGGGAAGCGCAAAGTATCGAAGCTGATGCCAGTTGATTCCGGAAAGATGGACCTGGCCGGTGGTGCCACCGACCAGGTTGCAGAATCTATATACGCGAGAGTTTTCGATACCGATTTCGGCGATTCTCGAACAGTCCGCTCCCCAATTCCTTCATTCGCCATTCTTCGTATTCCTGGTAGTTACCTTCGAACCACCTGACATTCCCTTCCCCTTCAAAGACCAACAGATGGGTGCAGATCCGGTTGAGGAAAAAGCGATCGTGGCTGATGATCATGGCGCAGCCGGAAAAGGCGAGGATCGCTTCCTCCAGCAGGCGGAGGGTGTTGACATCGAGGTCGTTGGTAGGTTCGTCGAGAAGGATCAGGTTGCCTCCGGCTTTGAGGATCTGAGCGAGGTGGGCGCGGTTGCGTTCGCCGCCCGAAAGCGCCTGGACCGATTTCTGCTGGTCCGAGCCTTTGAATCCAAAACGGGCCAGATATTGACGAGCCGGGACGGTTCGATTGCCAAACGGAATGTCACCATCGCCACCGCAGACTGCCTGAATCACGGGGAGGTCGGTGTTGAGCGAGTCGCGCATCTGTTCAACAAACGCCAGCTTGACGGTTGGTCCGACGGCGACTGTGCCGGTGTCCGGTTTTTCATCGCCGGTGATCATTTTGAAGAGGGTCGTTTTGCCGGCACCGTTCGGGCCGATCACGCCGACAACTGCCGCTTTGGGGAGTTTGAAGCTCATCTCTTTGATCAGTAGGTTGTCGCCATACCCTTTGGAGACCTTGTCAAATTCAACTACCTGGTCGCCGAGGTGGGGCGCAGGGGCGATGGTGATAACGTGGTTTTCTTCTTTTGACGCGGCCGTCTCTTTCGCCACCAATTGTTCGTACTCAGCGAGGCGAGTACGAGACATTTCGTGGCGGTCCTTGTTGCTCATCTTGATCCAGGAGAGTTCGCGCTCGAGCATCCGCTTTCGGGGAGAATCCTGACCGGCTTCGCCAGCCAACCGCTTCAGTTTCTGTTCCAGCCAGGAGGTGTAGTTTCCTTCCCACGGTATTCCTTTGCCGCTCTCCAATTCGAGGATCCAACGGGTGATGTTATCCAGGAAATATCGATCGTGGGTCACGATGATGACAGTGCCGGGGTATTCTTTGAGCTGGGCTTCGAGCCAGTCGACCGTCTCAGCATCGAGGTGGTTGGTCGGTTCGTCGAGGAGGACGAGGTCCGGCTGTTCCAGGAGGATCTTGCAGATCGCGACGCGGCGCTTTTCACCGCCGGAGAGAGTGGCCACAGAGCGGTCGTCATCGGGAAGGCAGAGGGCATCGGCGACGCGGTTGATCTTCTGGTCGAGATTCCAGGCATCGGCGGCATCGAGCTTGTCCTGCAGTTCTCCCATGCGGGTCATCGCCTTGTCCATTTCGGCATCGGAGAGCGGTTCGGCCAGTTTGGCGGTGATGGCATCATATTCGGCCATCAGTTGCTGAATCTCACCGAACGCCATTTCGAGGTTCTGTTTGACGGTGGCGGTTTCATCGAGTCGGGGTTCCTGGGGGACGATCCCGCGCTTGTAGCCGGGAGTGATCTCGGCGGTTCCCTGGAAGTGGTCATCCATCCCCGCCATGATCTTCAGGACGGTGGATTTTCCTGAACCGTTTTCTCCGACAATGCCGATCTTCGCGCCCGGGAAGAAACTGAGGTTGATGTCTTTCAGCACCTGTTTTTGGCCATAAAACTTGTTCAGGCGCAACATCGTGAAAATGAACTTATCTGCCATACGCTCTTTCTATTTGGGTTCGTTTGGGCCGTCCATTGGATGTGGTCGGCTGTCGGGAAGGACAGGAAAAAAGTTACTGCTGTCAAGTTCTGCGTGCGGCTGTTCGGCATGCCGTATGTGTACCGTTTTCATAGCAGGAAATGGGCAGATTGTGAGACAACTGACTTGACTGGATTATCCATATTAGCTATGCTTGCGAGGATCGCCAATGTCTTGTACATACGGACCTAACTCAGTACGTGCCTCGGGAGGATCCATGCGCACATTCGCCGTTTTGCTGTTTATCACCCTGACAGTCATCATTATGTCTCCATCGAATCTGACCTTTGCCGGTGAGAAGGGGCCGGAGTTCGGCAAAGTCACCGATGCCGAGTGGCAGTTGTCATTTCCGCCCAAATACCCGGAAGCGAATGCCATAATCGTGTTCGATCGGTGCAGTCTGATGGTTGGTCCGCCCTCGGAGGGGAGCGGGATCGAAATCCGGCGGCATGTGCGGATGAAGATCCTTCGCCCGGCAGGGGCGGAAGAGATCGGCGAGGTGGAGATTCCGTATCGCGATGGAGATCGACTCAAGGATGTGAAGGCGCAGACGATCCGACCTGATGGGACGGTCACGAAAGTGGAAGGGAAGGATTTTTTCGAGAAGACGGTCGAAGACTGGAAGGTCAGGACATTCTCTTTTCCGGCGGCAGACAGCGGCTGTATAGTTGAATATACCTATCGTAATTTCAACAATCGATATTACTATCTCAAGCCGTGGGATTTTCAGACAGATATCTATACTCTGGAGTCTCGTTTTGCGCTGACGTTGTATCCGGGGTTCACTTACAGTTCCTCCTACAGCAATGTACCGGTCACCAAGCGGGACCCGGTTGTTACCGAGTCAGTTGCTCCCGGGGATATCTTCACGACGCTCAAGTGTTTTGTTTGGCGAATGGAGAATCTTCCTCCGCTGGTTGATGAACCGTACGGTGGAGTCGAGGCGGATTACCAGTCGAGCCTCAATTATCAGCTTGTTTCGTACAAGTATCCTAAGTCGGGGTACATCGAGAAATATATTGAAGGGTGGGAGGATCTGGGAGAAAAGCAGGACAAGTTTCTGCGAGACTACTATTCCAACGGAAAGGTGAAGCCGCTGCTGGAGCCGTTGATCGCGGGGATCACCGATCCGCTGGAGAAGACCCGACGGATCTACCAGTATGTGACGGCGAATTATGCGGCGAAGGCAGATCCAGTCGGTTACTGGCTGTCGCACGATAATCTCAATCAGATGCTCAAGGAGGGGTATGGGACTCCGGAAGAGAAGAATCTCATGCTGGTGCACATGCTTCGGGAGGCGGGGATCCAGAGCTGGCCGGTGGAGATCAGCACGCGCGATCATAAGCGGTTTAATCCTGAGGTGTTCCAGATCCAGCAGTTCAACCACGTTATCTGCTATGCGCAGTTGGATGACAGCAGTGGCATTTACATGGATGCCACGACCAAGTACTGTCCCTTTGGGATGCTTCCGCCGAACAGCCTGGTGGAAGGTGGGTTTCTGATCGATGGGAAGAAGTCGCAGTTGGTCAGGGTGTTTTATACCGATCGTCGGACTTACCGACTGGATGAAACATATGCTGATCGACAGTCTTGGCGCGGCGCGCTGTTCCACCACGTGCAGTATGACCGGTTATCTGGCATCCAATTTTGGACGGTTGAGTGAAGAGAAGTCCCTGGATGATTTTATCGATGACTATTTCCTTGACTATGTCGGGGAGAATCGGACGCTCGAATCCAAATCGCTGACGGCTGATTCGACCGGCCGACTGGTGATCACCTTTGTTTATACTGTGCCGGAATTTGCTAGAGAGTTGGATAACAATCTGGTGGTGAAGCCGGTGAGCTATCGGTTCCGCGAGAATCCGTTCACACGGGAGAAGCGGGTTTATCCGATCGACTTTGATTTTCCATATGTCTATCACAACGTGGTGATAATTGGCAGTAGTAGACCGATGGTGACGGCGACGCTTCCGCAGCAGGTGACCAGTGCAGCGCCGGGAATCACGTACAAGCGATTGGCGCAGTTTATCGACGGCAAGGTGCAACTGGATGCCAAGCTGACGATCACCAATGATCTGCTGGAACCGGATGCGTATCCCGAGGTGAAAAAACTGTTCGAGGATGTTGCGCACGCGTCACAGGATGAGGTGATTTTGCATATGGGAGCCCAGTGATGTCTCGCGTTGCAACCTGGCTTCTGCTTTTGATCTTCGTTTGCGGTTTTTCTGCATTCGCCGGCGAGGGGGACGAGGTCGCCCGGTTTGATTACGTTCGCTGGAAGTGCGATGTCATGGGGAGCAGTGCGACTGTCACCGTTCAATTACAGTTGACGATCCTGAATCCAGCGGGGAAAGATTTTGGCGCGGTCAGCTTGACTGAGTCAAAGTATTCCCGGGTACGGAGTGCGGAGTACCGTCTGCTCGGTCCGAATGGGAAACCGATCCAGAAATTGAAGTTGGGTGATCTGACGAAGGCGTGCGGTTTTGGCGCGGGATTCGAATTGTACACTGACATCTGTCATTATTTCGGCTCGTTTGCGTTTCCCAGCTATCCGGCAGTCATTGAGGCAACCTATACCAAAGAGTTTGACAATCTTTCCTTCATTGGGGCGCCGATTTTACAGCATAATGATGCCTCGATCACGCTGCTGGAGATGACCCTGAATTGTGATGTCCAGCACCCGCTGGCCTGGAAGCTGTATGGGCTCGATGTCGAGCCGACTGTGACGACCAACGGAAACCGGATGAACGCGGCTTGGCGGTTTGAGAATCTCCCGCCTGATCCGGAGATCAATCGGCTTCCGCTGGAAGAGAAGGGGAAGCCGTACATTGCGTTTGCTGATGAGACGTTCGAGCTGGAGGGGTACAAAGTAGAGGGGAGAACCTGGAAGAATCTTGGGGTCTGGTACAATAAACTTGCCGCGAAGCAGTACTTACCCGAAGGAACCAGTGTTGCCGCGACAGCGGGGACGATGGAGGATGCTCGACGGATCTACCGGGAGTTGATCAAATCGACGCGATATGTGGCGGTTGAGGTTGGGCTTTCCGGTTGGCAGCCGCTTCCGGCGCAGGGAGTGGCCAGCAAAGGGTATGGCGACTGTAAGGGTCTCTCGACACTGCTGGTGTCGCGTTTGCGCGCCGCGGGGATCACGGCCTATCCGGTGTTGGTCCGAACTACCAGTCTGGGATTGATCGATCCGGAGTTCGTCACCGATGGGTTCAATCATTTGATCACTTGTGCGGTGGTGGGGTCTGATACGCTGTGGCTGGACCCGACCTGTTCGGAGTGTCTGCCGGGGGATCTTCCGTCAATGGACGAAAACACGCTGGCGTTGCTGGTGAATGACAGTGGCGGAGTATTAGTACGATTGCCGCAATCAACTTCGGCGGAGAATGTCCTCACCCGCGCGGTGCAGATGGTGATCGATGATTCTACGTTCGTGCATCTGAAGGTCAAGGCGACTGCGATCGGGAACATGAGTCACTCGTTGCGGAATTTTCTCAAGCATGCCCAACGAGATCAGTTGGCGGATTTCACACACGACTACCTGATGAGCGGAGACCGTCGATTCAAGGTTCTCAGCCAGAAGCATGCGGGAGTCGACACGCTTGATATCCCTGTATCGATCATGGGGGAACTTGAGGGGACACGCAAACTCGACCGGATC
Source organism: bacterium (assembly GCA_016708025.1). Classification (NCBI taxonomy): domain Bacteria; species bacterium. Next base: position 214,149 of record JADJGQ010000004.1, read on the forward strand.
AAACAGACGGCCTATGTGAATCCGTTTGTGGTGGTGAGCCGGGACAAGCTGGATGATATTCGACTCAGTGGGCGGACACTTCCGCTCAGTCTCGCTTATCCGTATTCAGTCTATGATTCGGTGAATATAGGCGGTTCTATTCTGGCGCAGTGTGACTCGGTAGTCCTTCCGCCGCAGGACTCCTGTCAGTTTACGGGAGGGAAGATGGTGGTGTCTTACGCCATGACCGACCAGGGGCCGGTCGCGATTGCCCGCCAGGAATATACGCAGGCGGTGGTTCAGCCGGAACATTTTCCCGAGCTACAGACCTTTATAACATCCTATCGAAAGCTCCTTGATCGTCCGATCAAACTGCACCTGAAGTCGGCGACCAACAGGTAGCCTCGACTTTAACAGAAATTAACTCCCGTCTTTGGAATTGGTCGGCTATGTTGCGAGTGAGTTCAGTAAGAACTTACCGATCAACTGGCAAATTACCGTGGAGCAGATATGCGTATTGTGCATGGGATAATGGTATCAGTCGCCCTCGTCCTGATCTCTATCAGCAACAGCAAGGGAGAGGATTCTACCGGCCGGACGGAGTTGGCGAAAACGGTGACAGGTGGCAGGGTGCTGGCGTATATCGATGCGTTTAATTCAGGGGATACCGCGGATATGCGGCAGTTTTTTGAGCAGCATATCAGCGAGCAGGGGAAAGCCAATCGGCCTGTGGCAGTCCGTGTCGAGCGCTATCAGGGGATGGTGGGCCAGATCCGGACAATCAATCTGCAGCGAGTTGAGTCTGTCTCTGAAGAGGTTTCGGTGGTTTATGCAACCAATGGGCGAGGGGAGTGGATGCAGTTGCAGTTTGAATTTGAAGCAGAGCCGCCGCACTTTCTGGCGGGATTGGGAATCGAATTAATGGAAGAGCCACCCTCTGCAGAGCCTTCGACACCACTGACTCGCGCAGAGGCAGTCGCCGCTATCGATAAGCTGGTCGATTCATTGGCTCGTGAGGATAGCTTTTCGGGGAATCTGCTGTTGGGATTCGATGGTAACGTGGTTCTGACCAAGTCGGTGGGGATGGCGGACCGTTCGCTGGGCGTGCCGAACAAGCTGTCGACCAAATTCAATCTTGGGTCAATCAATAAGATATTCACTAAGATAGCGATAGCTCAGCTAGTGCAGGGGGAGAAGATCAGCCTGGAGGCACCGTTCGGCAAGTACCTGATCGACTATCCAAACCGTGATGTGGCTTCGCGGGTGACAGTGAGACAGCTTCTCGATATGACCTCGGGGATCGGCGACTTTTTTGGGTCGGCCTTTGAGAATAGCCCAAAAGATCGGTTCAGGAGCAACAGCGACTACATCCCGTTGTTTGCTTCGGATCCGCTCTGGTTTGAACCGGGGACAGACCGTCGTTACTCCAACGGGAGTTATGTCCTGCTTGGAGCGATTGTTGAGGCTGTCAGCGGAACCTCATACTACCAATACGTTAGAGATCATATTTATGCGCCAGCCGGAATGACCAACAGCGACTCGTATGCCCTCGATGAGATCGTATCGGATCTGGCCAGGGGGTATACGCGGGGGGAGAATCCTGAGGATGACCGGCTTCGCCCGAACATCTATACCCTTCCGGCCAGGGGAAGTGCGGCGGGTGGCGGGTATGCGACTGTCGATGATCTGTTCAGGTTTCATCAGGCGCTTGCCGCGGGGAAGTTACTGGATGCCGGGCACACTGCCTGGATATTGACTGGCGAGCCGCCGTCTCAGCAGGCAAAAGAGGTCACCCTGCCATTGTCTCAAGGGGGGCTAGGGATAGCGGGTGGATCGCCGGGGGTGAATGCGGCGGTGGAGTCGGATCTGGCCGCGGGGTATACATTGGTGGTCCTTTCTAATCTTGATCCTCCGAGCGCGGAGCAGTTGGCGGGCAAAGTCCGGCGGTTGCTCCAGCGGGTCCGTCGGTAAGCCAAGAACTAAGTAGCGGAGCGGTTTGTCCCGTCCTATCTTGCGGCTTCCGCGAGAGCGAAAAGTACGGAAACAATTATGTAAGTGCTTACGTAAACTGAGCAGAGACGCCCGGGGAGGCGTCGCCGCCAAAGGACGGGGTAACGATGGACCTCATCAAGGAACTGGGACCACTGGCACTGGGGAGCCGGCTTCGCCGGCTCAGCGAACGACTGATGCGCGATATCACGCGCGTGTACGATGCCCAGCAGGTGGAGTTTGAGCCGCGCTGGTTTGCTGTCACCTACCTGTTGAACAAGGAAGGGGCGATGAATGTCACGGCGATCGCACGGGCGCTCGGGCTGACCCATCCGGCGATCAACCAGATCGCGGATGCGATGGTCAAGCGGGGACTGCTGGTCGGGCACAAAGGGAAGTCGGATGAGCGGCAGCGGATGCTCAGCCTCACTCCTAAGGCCCGGGAGACAGTCAAGCGATTGACCCCGGTCTGGGAGGAGATCGAGGCAGCGAATCGCGAGTTGTTGCGGTCGGCCGGCAAGGATCTCCTGACAATGGTCACCCTGATCGAGAAGGATCTTGATCGCACAGATATGTATCAGCGGGTGATGACTCGATTGCAGGACCGTCGGCTTGCGGCAATCGAGGTGGTTGAATACAAGCCGGCCTTCAAGAAGCACTTTAAGTCTATCAATGTCGAGTGGCTGAGGAAGTACTTTGAGGTTGAGCCGGCGGACGAGGTGTTGTTGAACGATCCGGTCGGGAAGATCATTAACAAGGGAGGGATGGTCTTTTTCGCTCGGCTGGACGGTGAGGTTGTCGGAACCTGCGCGTTAATCAAGCGGGGGCCGCGCGAGTATGAGCTTGGCAAGATGGGAGTGGTGCCGAAAGCCCAAGGGCAACAAGTGGGCCGGTGTTTGCTGACGGTGGCGATCAACTACGCCAAGCAGAACGGGGCAGAGGCGGTCTACCTGCACACGAGTCCGAAGTTGGCGGCGGCCACCAGTCTTTACCTGTCGGAAGGGTTTGTGGAGGTACCGTTTGACCAGGCGGCCCACGAGCATCACCGACCATCGATCAAAATGAGGTTAGAATTTCGCTCGCCTAAAAGGCGAAAAAGGTAAGAGAGAGGAGCGGACAACTATGAAAACGTACGTAATTCGCGCAATGATCCTGGCGATTCTGGTGGTGGGGAGTTGCATCGCCTTCGTGCCGAACGGAAGCGCACAGACAGTGGTGGCGGGAGGGCAGGATGAGCCGATCGCCGATGCGCGCAAAGCAGAGATCATCGACAGCGTCTCGGCGCTGGTAAACCGGGCGTACGTTTTTCCCGAAGTGGCCAAAAAGATGGAGACCGCCATTCGCAAGAAGCTGAAATCCGGCGGATACCGTGAATTCGCCACGGCGGTGCCATTCCTGACTGCCTTGCACAAGGATCTTCGCGATGTCTGTAAGGACGGACACTTTGGAGTGAGGTACGACCCGAATCCACGTCCGGCGGGAGATTCGATCTCGCCAGAAATGGAAAAGGAGTACTTAGAATCCGAACGTCGGGCGAACTACGGCTTTGAGAAGATGGAGATTCTCACCGGGAATATTGGCTATTTCAAACTGATGGGCTTTACGCCGACCGATATAGCCGGACCAACCGCCATTGCGGCGATGGGATTCCTGCAGAATTGCGATGCCCTGATTATTGACCTTCGCGAAAATGGCGGCGGTGATCCGACCATGATCCAGTTGATCTCGAGTTATTTCTTTGATCAGGTGGTTCATCTCAACAGCTTTGAGGAGCGTGGTAATGATACGCTCAAGCAGTTCTGGACCAGCCTCGGCGTGGTCGGCAAAAAGCTGACGGGTATCCCGATCTACGTACTGACCAGCAACTACACCTTCTCGGCGGCAGAGGAGTTCAGCTACAATCTGAAGAATCTGAAGCGTGCAACCATTGTCGGTGAGACGACCGGCGGAGGGGCGCATCCGGTGAATGAGTATGCGTTCCCTAATCTCAAGGTGTCGATGCGAGTGCCGTATGCGCGAGCGATCAATCCGGTAACCGGCACCAACTGGGAGGGAGTCGGAGTAAAACCGGATATTGATGTACCGGCAGAGAAAGCGCTGGTCGCGGCGCAATTGGATGCCTTCAGGAAAATGCAGGAAACGACCGGCAATCCGGATCGAAAGCGGGAATATGCCTGGATCGCGACCCGACTGGATGCTGAGTTAAATCCGCCGACTGTGACGGAAAGCGATCTTTCTCCGTGCGCCGGGCTGTACGGACCTCGCACCATTACCTTTGAGGGGGGTGAGCTCCATTCGCAAAGAGAGGGGGGGCCGAAGTTTCCGCTGGTGGCGATGACACGTGATCTGTTTCGTATTGGAGGCGCCGGTCCCGATCGGATGCGATTGAAATTCCAGCGAGACAGCTCCGGTACGGTGACTGGAGCGGTGGCAATCTTTCTGGATGGCCGGGAAGAGAACTTCCCGCGAAAGTCGGCGAACTGAACGGATTTTTCGCTTCACATATAATGTAGGCAAAGAGAGCTGTCCGAGGGGGACAGCTCTCTTTGTATGATTGCCGCTTTACGAACTGTTCAGAATCGTGCATTTTTCCTGTATCTGAACTGACATTTCTCCGTACTGAGAGGAAACGTTCACAAGCAGGACCCTCACACATGCAATTAGAGATCACAAATCTCTCCAAGCAGTACAAGGGGGGAGTCTGGGGATTACGCGATTTTTCCCTGTCACTCCGTCCCGGTATTCTCGGACTTCTTGGCCCGAATGGGGCGGGGAAGTCGACCTTGATGCGCATTCTCGCGACAGTGACCAAACCGACAGAGGGGAAAGTCACCTGGAATGGGACAGATATTGGGCGCGAACCAAATCTGTTGCGCGAGCAGCTCGGCTATCTGCCGCAGGATTTTGGGGTTTATCCGCATCTTTCCGCGCAGGAATTTCTTGAGTATCTGGCGGCAGCCAAAGGGCTTCATGGTGCGACTGCCAAGCGACGGATCGAGGAGTTGCTGTTGCTGGTTAATTTGCAGGATGCGCGCAAACGGCAGGTGGGCGGATTTTCCGGGGGGATGCGCCAGCGCGTTGGTATTGCGGCGGCTTTGCTGAATGATCCCAAGCTATTGATCGTGGATGAACCGACGGCGGGATTGGATCCGGAGGAGCGAGTTCGATTCCGCAATCTGCTTAGCGATTTTTCCGGCGAACGAATAGTCATTCTCTCGACTCATATCGTTTCTGATGTTGAGTCGATCGCGACCGGGATCACGCTTATCCAGAAGGGGAAGCTGCTGGTATCGGCGCCTCCCGATGAGCTGCTCTCGCGCGCGGAGGGGAAAGTATGGGAACTGAATATTGCGTCGGACGATCTGCCGTCACTCAGGCAGAAACACCTCGTCACGGCAGTTGTACGGCGAAGTGATGGATTGCGAGTGCGGATAGTGTCTGATTCAGCGCCAAACGGCGGCGCGCAGGCCGTTACTCCATCGCTTGAAGATATCTACCTCTGGTATATGGCGTACGAACGAGAGCGGGCTGTCGCATGAACAAGATGGCGGTGCTCTATCATATTGCGCGGGCCGATTTTCTCGAGCGGATCCGTCGTCCCAGCTTTTTCGTTGTCCTGGTGCTCAGTCTGTATGTTGGCTATTTGTTCGTACCGGAGGCGGATGCCGGGTATCTGACGGTGGGGATCGGGGATATGCGGGGTATCTACAATTCCGCCTGGATCGGCATCACCTACTCGCTCATGTGCTCGACCTTTCTTTCCGTCATAGGTTTCTATCTCATCAAAAACTCTGTCGCGCGCGACAGAGATACCCGCGTCGCTCAATTGCTTGCCAGTACCAGACTCACGGGGTTTGAGTATCTGCTGGGGAAAACGCTGAGCAATTTCAGCCTGCTTGGCGCGGTCGTGGCGACTTTGATGGTGACTGCGATCGCCACGCAGTTGATCCGGGCCGAGGATACCACCATACATCTGGGGCAGATTGTCACGCCGACACTGGTCATGGCGCTACCCCTTTTATTGGTGATCTCAGCACTGGCGGTGTTGTTTGAAGTTACTCCGCTGTTGCGAGGGGCGCTGGGGAATGTTGCCTACTTTTTTCTCTGGAACCTGATGCTGGTGTTATCGCTGGTGACCAACGAGACAGAGGGTCACGCGATGCGCGGAGCAAACGATCTACCGGGGCTTACCAGGATATTTGAACAGTTGTGCCGGAAGGTGGCGGAAGAGACCGGCCAGACTTTTGAGAGGGCGTCGGTCGGGATTCAGCTCATCGCCGATGCTGAGCGGCCGACTACTTTCCTCTGGAATGGAATGCAATGGACGCCGGGGATGGTTTTTGAGCGCTTGATCTGGGTGGCTTTCGCGGTCGGCATTGTTCTGATTGCTGTACCGATCTTTCGCCGGTTCGAGTCACTCTCGATCGCTCCGACAGTCGACAAAAAGAAACAGAACGGCGATGCGGAAGGGATTGTGGCGATACCATCATCCAGCGAGAATCGGACATTGACACCGATCAGAGAACGGCTCCATGTCGGCCTCGTGCCGATGTTGCGTGTAGAACTGTGGCTGGCATTACGCGGAGCCAATCGGTGGTGGTATCTCGGGATGGGAGTACTGGTCCTGGTATGTCTGGTGACTCCGCTGGAGGTTGCTCGCAAGTTTATTTTCCCGATTGCCTGGATCTGGCCGATGGCGATCTGGTCATCCATGGGGACGCGTGAGAAAAAGCATGCGGTTGAACAAGTGATGTTTACCAACCCGCATTTCCTGAAGTGTCAATTTCCCGCAATGTGGCTCAGTGGGCTTTTGGTAACGGCAGTCGCAGGGAGCGGGATGGCGATCCGATTTTTGATCGCCGGAGAAATGAATAGTCTATTTGCATGGGGTGTCGGGCTGTTTTTTATCCCGACGTTTGCCCTGGCGGCGGGAGTCTGGACCGGGAGAGCGTTGCTCTTTGAAGCGATCTACGTGGCACTCTGGTATATCGGGCCAATGAACCAAGTGCCGTTTCTGGACTTCATGGGAGCGACTTCCTCAGTCACTCCGGCGATAAGTATTGCCTTTGCGATAGTGACCGGGATCATGCTGTCGGCAGCCTGGATAGGCCGCCGACAACAGATGAGTTTGTAAGCTTAGCGAGTTTTGAGGGCCTGGACAATGCGCAGGCGTGATGCGCGTACTGCCGGGAGGAAGCCGCCTATAATGCCCATGATGATCGAGAAGATCAGCGAATTGATCGCTATTTCCGGGGACATGCGGAAGGAAAAGGCCAGTTCCGCAAAGGTATCAAAGTTGGTGGTCGAGATCTCGACGAATTGAAGAGAGGTCGCCAGGAGAATTCCAATAACTCCTCCCACGATCGCGATAAAAAGCGACTCAAAGAGAAATGCGCCGAGGACCGAGGCACGTGAGAATCCGAGGGCGCGCAGTGTACCGATCTCGACCGTACGGTTGGCGACCGAAGCGTACATTGTGATCATCGCTCCCACAATGGCGCCGAATGAGAAAATGACAGAAATCGCCACCCCCAACATATTGATGAATCCGCTGAAGGCCGCCGACTGCTTGTGGTAGTACTCTCTTTCCGGCAGAACATCAACCTGAAGGCGTGGATCCGCTTCCAGTCGCTTCTTGATATCCGCAAACGAATGTGCGGGGTCGACTGCAAAGGTGAGCGAAGAGTAGATAGGTCGTTCGAAAGCGGCCATAAACTGGTCAACGTCACCACAAATCTCTGATTCAAAGCCTGAGCCGCCAGCTTCAAACAGTCCTACCACAGTCCAGTCCCGCTGACCGAAACGGACTGTCTCGCCGAGTCCACACCCGACAAAATTCCCGGCGACTTTGACACCGGCGATGATCTCGGAAGTGCCGGGTTGAAACATGCGTCCCTGAGTGATCTTGACATGAGGACGGACCTTGAATGAACCATCGCTGATGCCGCGAACCGGGACGTTGGATTCTTCGCCGTTGGTCCGCTTGGGCAGACTGATGAGTAAGAGGACCTCGTTGGCAAACATCGGCTGACCACCGGCATCGCGCATGATCCCCTGATCGGTCTTGATAATGTCGGCCGCTTCACGACCCACCAGGGAGACCAATTCGGTATTGGCGGCTTTACGGACAACGATTGCATTCTGGCTCGACCCGGTGGCCACGAGAGTCTGTTCCAGGCCGTTCGTGAGCATCAAGACGGCACAGAAAACAAATACGACCAGCGCGATACCGCTGAGGGTCAGGATAGAAGTCAACTTGCGAGCGAAGCTGTTCTTGTATGAATAGTTCAATAGTTTTGGCATAGCAGTAACTCCTAATCCACCACCCGCAGACCATCAACGATGGAGGTCCGCAGTGCTTTCATGGCCGGGAAGATGGCGGCCAGGATTCCCACGATGAGAGCCGATCCACCGGCGAGAATGAAGGTCAGTGCCGGCATCGGGAAGGCGCTGAAGTATAACGCCATGGCCACTTTCATCAGGCCGACGATGGGGAAGGTGAGGGCGATCCCGAGTGCGCCTCCCAGACATGCAATCAAAAATGACTCGCCAAAAATCAGTCCCACTATATGGCCGTTGCCGAATCCGAGCGTCTTAAGAACGGCGTACTCACCGATCCGTTCGCGGGCGGTCATGGCCATAGTGTTCGCCAACACGAGCAGGACGATCCCGATGACCATGATCGAGACGATCTGCATGCCGACGATGATTGAGCCGGACATCTCGACAAAACTGAGAGCGAATGCTTCCTCGGTCTGTGTCTTGGTTTCCGCGGCTGAGTTGTCGAACATGGCGTCAATCTCGTTAGAAATGGCGGTGGCGCGGGACGGATCATCGATCTGTATCATAAACCAGCCGACCTGGCCGGCGCGTGGCGGCATCTCCTGACGCATCCGTTCATCGACATAGGCATAGTGAAAGATGAACGAGCTTTCATCGGTATTCTCTTTGGCACCCGTGTAGATGCCGCGGATCACAAAGTCCCAATCGCCGGGATAAATATCGCCGATGATGCGGACCGGGTCGCCGACCTTAAAGCCAAAACGATCGGCGAGTCGTCGTCCGACAATGACGGCATTGCGCTCTTTGAGGAAGGTTTCTTTCTGGTCCGGCGGGATCAGAAATTCCGGATACATTTTGAGGTAAGGTTCTGCCTCGACCGCGAATTTGGGGAAGAAGTTCGCAGGATCGACATAAATGCCGCCAAACCACTGCGCGTGGGCGACAGACTGTACGCCCGGGACGGCGGCGATCTTCGATTGATAGGAGATCGGCAGGGTGAAAATGATGGAAACATCGTTGTTGGCCACCAGCCGATTGGGGGAGGAGGCCGATGCCTGGCTGTACCAGGCCTCGATCGCCGTACGGATGACCGCAAAGGCCATGACGGCGATCGCCATGCCAATGATTGTCAAAGCCGTGCGGAGCTTGTGACGTCCGGCATTGCGGATGGTTAACTTGAAGATATTCACTTTGCCCCGTTCCCGTTGACCAGCTCACCTTTGTCCAGGTGACGGGTGATGTGCGCCTTTTCTGCCGCCCGGGGATCGTGAGTGACCATCACAATGGTCTTCTTGTACTGTTTGTTAAGCTGCGACAACAGCTCCATGATATCTTCGGCGGACTTTTTGTCGAGGTCGCCGGTAGGCTCATCGGCCAGGATAACGTTTGGATCGGTCACCAGGGCACGGGCGATAGCTACGCGCTGTTCCTGTCCACCGGAGAGCTGATTCGGGTAGTGCCGCATCCGGTCACCCAAGCCAACGATACTCAGGGCGGTTTCGACCTGTTTCTTTCGCTCAGCCTTGTTCAGTTTGGTCAGCATCAGGGGAAGCTCAACATTTTCGAAGGCGGTGAGCACAGGGATAAGGTTGTAGAACTGGAAGATGAATCCGATGTTTCTCTGGCGCCAGCGGGCAAGTTCAGCGTCACTCAGTCCGGAGATCTGGGATTCAGCTACAGTCACATTTCCCTGGGTAGGGCGGTCGATCCCTGCCAGCAAATTGAGCAGAGTGGTTTTGCCGGAGCCTGATGGCCCCATGAGGGCGACGAATTCTCCTTCGGGGATGGAGAAGGAGATTGACCGAAGTACCGGTATCTCGATCGTGTCGCGCCAGTACGACTTAAAGACATTTTCGACTTTGACCATCGCTTGTGACATATCTACAATCCTTACCTAAGATGATATTTCTATCTTTTGCCCGGAGCTCATTTTCCCCGGAGGAGTGAGAACGACGCGGTCACCGTTCGCTAAGCCGGAGATGACCTCTACCATGCGACCAAGTTCGCGACCCGTCTCAACAGGCACCATGGTGACCAATTCGCCATCAATGCGAAAGACAACCGACTGACCATCCCGATCGGTGATTGCGTCCTTGGGGACCGCTAATATCCGGGCGGTGGTCGATGCGGCCGCGGCGGTATCGAGGAAGAAATTAACCCGGGCAGACATTTCCGGTAACACTTTATCATCGATCTGAGTGAAAGTGACTTTGGTCAGCACGGTGGCGCGTGATCGGTCCGCGGTCGGGACTATCTTTTTTACTTTGGCGGCATAGCGAACAGTCGGATACGCATCGAGAATGATCTCAGCCGGTTGCCCGACCTGTACTCGATTGATGTTTGATTCAGAGACATCCGCCTCGACCTCGAGAGAGTTCATGTCCGCAAGGGTAACGACGGATCCCTTTGAGGATGCCGACGATGCAAACGGAGCGACGATCTCGCCAACCTCGGCGTTTTTGGTCAGGATGGTCCCGGCGAACGGGGCACGAATATAGGTATTCTCGAGATTGACGGAGGCGGTGGTGACGGATGCTTCAGCCCCGGCGACCGCGGCAAGCGCCGCCATGTAGTTTGATTCAGCGGTCTCGACTTCGGCGGTGGTCACTGCGCCGGATTCTTTCAGTCCTGTGTAGCGACGGTAGGTCCGACCGGCGTTGAGAGAATCTACTTTAGCTTGTTCGAGTTGTGCCTTGGCCACCTGCAGGTTAGCACGGATGTCCTCATTGTCGAGGATTGCGATAACCTCTCCCGATTTCACGACATCCCCTTCTTCAAAGTCGAGCCTGACCAGTCTCCCGGTTCCTTTTGAGGCGACTTCGGCTTTGCGCTGGGCGACCACATAGCCGGTGGCGACGAGGCTCGCGGCGGCATCCGATCCGGAGATCATGCTGGCCGTTCCCACTTTCACCTGGGTCCCCGGAGTGACCGACTCTTTGAAGATGAAGTAGCCGACGATAATTGCGGCCAAGAGAAGAACCAGTCCGATCCAGGTCCAGGCCTTACTGCGAGGACGGTCATCAAAACGCTTTTCTTTGGATATGCGCAGGGCAGACAGGTCTGGTCGTGGCGTATTCTCTTCCATGTACTCTTTTCCCGGGTTTTGTTGGGTATTACGGTCTATAACGAACGCCGAAACGCGAGGTTTCGCACGAATTATCACATTCAGCAAATTACCGCATTGCGGTTAGGACCGCAAGTCTTGCTCGGTTCCCCACATGATCCTAACAATTTAAAGGGGAGAAGGCCGTGCTACCAGATGCCGAGGATATCCTTGGCATAATCTGAGCACATTTCTTTGGGGTCCCAGGGCGGGTCCCAGACCAAGACGACTTCGACCTTGGTGACGCCATCCATCTGCTCAACCTCGCGATGAACCATCGCCAGCAACATCTCGCCATATGGGCAGGCAGGAGTGGTGAGGGTCATCTTGACTTTGACGACTCCGTCATCTTCCGGGACAACATCGTATATCAAACCCAGGTCAACGATCCCGATCCGGATCTCCGGGTCATGAATCGGCTTGAGGACCTCAATGATCTGTTCTTTGGAAGGTACCGGCATTATTTCGTCTCGTGGTCATCTTCGGTGGTGATGGTGGTATTGGTGATCTCGTGTTTGCCGTCCTCGTAGTTCTTCATCCCTTCAATAAGGGTGACCCAGGCAAGCAGGGCACACTTGATGCGAACCGGGAACTGGCGAACGCCCTTGAGGGCATCGATATCCCCCAGGTCATCCGGGATCTGCACTTCTTCGCCTTTGAGCATTTTCCGGACGATCTCGGCGATCCGTCGGACCTCATCGAATGAGCGTCCCTTGACGGTCTCAGCGAGCATTGAGCCGGAGGCTACCGAAATGGCGCAGCCGTGGCAATTCACATGTACATCTTTGACCACGCCATGGTCCATCTCAACGTCGAGAGATATCTCATCGCCACAGGAGGGGTTCTGGCCGTGGGTGGTGATATCCGCATGGGGAAGGGGTTTCTTCCCGCGCGGGGAACGATAGTGATCGAGAATTATCTCGCGATACATGTCGTCAAGCGATGGTGTCATACGCCGAAATACTTTCTCATTTCAACCAGGGCATCGTAGAGGGCGTCGATGTCGGCCTCGGTATTGTAAATGTAGAATGACGCGCGAGCGGTGGCCACCTTGCCCAGTGTCCTCATCAATGGCTGGGCGCAATGGTGTCCGGCTCGAATGGCGATCCCGCGGGAATCAAGAAAGGTGCTGATGTCGTGCGGGTGAATGCTGGGATCGGTAAAGGAGACCGCGCCGCCGCGGGTGGCGGACTCCTGCGGTCCCTGTATCTCTATCCCCTTGAGGGAGGTGAGTCTATCGATGGCGTACTTGGTCAGCATAATTTCGTGCGTGCGGATCTCTTCCATACCGAGCGACTCAAGATAGGTCAGCGCGGCATCAAAGGCGATCACGTCGGCGATATTCGGCGTGCCGGCCTCGAACTTCCAGGGGAGTTCATTAAAAGTGACCCGATCGAATGAAACCTCGCGGATCATCTCGCCGCCAAAGTTGAAGGGGGGCATCGCCTGCAGGACTGAACGTCTTCCCCAGAGTACGCCAACGCCGGTTGGCCCGAGCATCTTGTGAGCGGAGAAAGAGTAGAAGTCAATGCCGTACTCCGCCGGCCGGATAGTCATATGCGGAGCGGCCTGAGCGCCGTCGACCACTACGGTCGCTCCAACCGATTTTGCTTTTGCGGCGATCTGCTGAACCGGATTGATCGTTCCCAACACGTTAGAGACATGGGGGAAAGCGACCAGCTTGGTTTTGGAAGTAATGATCGTGTCGATATCGGAGAGGTCGAGGTGACCGCAGACCGTGATCGGGATCTTCTTGATGATGGCGTTCTTGCGTTTCGCCAGCATCACCCACGGCACGAAATTGGCGTGGTGCTCCATTTCGGTGATGACGATCTCATCGCCCGCCTTGATATTCTGTTCACCCCATGAGTAGGCGATCAGGTTAAGCGCCTCGGTGGTCCCTTTGGTGAAGATCACTTCTTCGGTTGGGACATCGCCAATAAACCGCGCTACATGAGCGCGCGATTCCTCGAATGCTTCGGTTGAACGCTCCGCAAGGGTATGGAGACCCCGGTGAATGTTCGAGTTCATTTTGCGGTAATAGTCGATCAGCGCATTGATCACCGCGCGGGGCTTCTGCGTGGTGGCCGCGTTGTCGAGATAGATCAGTCGGTGGCTGTTGACCCGTTCCTCGAGGATCGGGAAATCCGCCTTGATCCGTTCTATGTCCAGTCCGACCGGGGCGGAAGAGACCTCGATCGATCGGTGCGGTCTGTCAGAACTCATAGTCTATATGTCCTGGTTCCTTTGAGTGCTTAGTCAAGGAACACAAAAATATCGTTGTCTTCAACCTTTACCTGCAGAGTTTCGATCGGGACGAGCGCCGGCGGAGCGGTAACCTCGCCGGTATGCAGGTGGAATCGGGCGCCGTGGCGGGTACACATGATCTCCTCGCCGCGAATCCTTCCGGTATGGATCGGCTCGCCGTCGTGGGTACACTCGTCATTTACCGCATAAAACCCTTCGGCGGTATGGGCGACAATGAACCGATTGTAGCCGATCTCAAAAGCCTTTAATTTTCCTGCAGGAATGTCATCGACAGAGGCCACCCGGACGAAAGCACCCATGTCAGATGACCTCCAACCGTTCGGCGGCGTATTTCGCGATTCGCTCCTGAAGGTCGGCCGGGACCAGTTTCAGCGTGGGCGCGATGAAGCCTGTCACCACCATGCGAACCGCGTCGGGGTGGTGGATCCCACGGCTCTTGAGGTAAAAGAGGTCCATCGGGTCGATCGGTCCAACCGTTGCGCCGTGAGTACAGGTTACTTCTTCGTTGAGGATCTCCAGTTCGGGGATCGACTCCGCCCGCGTATTCGGGTTGAGAAGCAGGTTCCGGTTTTCCTGGTACGCTTCGCACACCTGGGCATTGTGATCGATCCGGATCAAGCCGGTATACGCAGAGAGCGCACGGTCACGGAGCACAACCTTGAAATCGATATTCGATTTGGTTTTGCCGACCGCGTGGTGGTGCAACGTGTGATTGTCAAAATGCTGTCTGGCCGCGCCGAACAGAACTCCATACATGTTCGATTCTGCACCGGGGCCGTTCATAATGACACCGAAATTCTGTTTAGTGACTGCCGCGCCGAAAACGAGCGCGATTGTCAGCATATTCGCACCCTGGGCCGCGCTGGCGCGGTGAGTCAGGTAGGAATGCGTTCCTTCCGCCTGGCGTTGCAGGCTGACGTAGCGGACGCGGCTGTCTTGCAAGCCAAAGATCTCGACTGCACCATTGGAATGTGCAACACCGCTCGTGGCATCGGGAGCGCCACCGCCGTATTCATCGATAAGGGTCAATTCAGCATTTTTGCCGACGACCACCAGAAGTCGGGGATATTGCGCAGAGTTGGCCAGGCCAGCCTCGCGCAAGAGGTGCATCGGCTGTTCGACCGACTTGCCATCCGGTACGTAGATGAAGATACCATCATTCCAGAGGGCGCCATTGAGCGCCTCGAATTTGCCGGTTTTGGCGCCGATCAATTTGTAGAGATACTGCGAGACGATCTCATGGTGTGATTCAACCGCTTCAGAAAGCGGCTTGACCACCACACCCTGTTTTGTCAAGGCATCGGTGCCAAAGACTTCGACGCGTCGTCCACCCAGATCAGTCACCAGGCAGGAGATATGACCCTCGGCCAGATGCTGTTTTTCCAGGCGTTCAATGGCATCGTATGAGTCAGTGAATGCCGTATCAGCTATGGCGTCGCGATCGACCACGAACTTGGCCGGGTCGGTGTAGCGCCAGAGATGCAGCCCGCGCGGGGGCAGGGGGGTGGCATTAAAGTTCTCACGGGCGAAATGGCGCAATTCGCGAAGCCATTTCGGGCCGCGCTCCAGTTCCGGAGCAAATTCAGGTATCGTATATCCAGTCTCAGTCATTTCCATTATCCGACCGAACCTTCCATTTCAAGCTGAATCAGTCGATTCAGTTCAACTGCGTACTCCAGAGGGAGTTCTTTGGTGAACGGCTCCATGAAGCCGTTGACGATCAACAGGCGTGCTTCATCCTCGGTCAGCCCACGGCTGGTGAGGTAGAAGAGTTGCTCTTCAGCCACTTTCGACACGCGGGCCTCATGCTCCACCCGCACCTTGTCGGCATCGATCTCCATGGTCGGATAGGTATCCGAGCGGGCGTCACGACCGATGAGCAACGCATCGCATTCAACCGAGATCTTCGAGTTGATGGCGTTTTTGTGAACTTTGGCCAGACCACGATACGAAGCGCGGCCATTATCCTTGGAGATTGATTTCGAGGTAATGCGTGACGAGGTATTCGGCGCGGCATGGATAACCTTGGCGCCAGCATCCTGATGCTGATCGACTCCGGCAAACGCGACCGAGAGAACCTCGCCGCGGGCGCCTTCACCGAGCAGATTGATGCAGGGGTATTTCATGGTCAGGCGCGAGCCGAGATTACCGTCGACCCATTCGACGGTCGCATTCGCGTAGGCGTTCGCCCGTTTGGTCACCAGATTGTAGATGTTGCGCGACCAGTTCTGGATGGTGGTATATCGAATGTACGATCCCTCCATCGCGATCAGTTCAACCACCGCGGAGTGCAGCGAGTCGGTCGAATAGACCGGAGCGGTGCAACCCTCGATGTAATGGACGCGGGAGCCTTTGTCGGCGATAATGAGTGTGCGCTCGAACTGTCCCATGTTCTCCGCATTGATGCGGAAATAAGCCTGGAGCGGGACTTTGACATCGACGCCCGGCGGGACATAAATGAATGAACCACCCGACCAGACGGCCGTATTGAGGGCGGCGAATTTATTATCGGTGGACGGGATCACCGAAGCGAAATACTTCTGCACGATCTCGGGGAACTGGCGAAGACCGGAATCCATATCGAGAAAGAGGATCCCCTGCTTGGTCAGTTCTTCCTTCATCGAGTGGTAAACCACTTCTGATTCATACTGAGCGGAGACGCCGCCAAGGAAGCTCTTTTCGGCTTCGGGGATACCGAGGCGGTCAAAGGTCTTCTTGATATAATCCGGGACATCATCCCAGCTTTTCTGCTGGTTTTCGATCGGCTTCATGAAGTAGTAGATATTCTCGAAATCGATCTCGCCGAGCAGTTTGGTGTTGCCCCATTTCGGCATCGGCTTGGCATAAAAGATGTCGAGCGCCTCGTGGCGGATATCATTCATCCACTTCGGCTCTTTCTTCATGCGCGAGATCATCTCGACGACTTCATGATTCAGGCCGCGCGCTCCCTTGTGGAAGTAGTCGACCGGATCGTGAAAACCGTACTTGGTCGCGTAATCCGCATTAAGCGACGAGAGATCCTGTTTTTGCTGGTCTATATTCAGATCAGACATTCGTCAAACACCTGCTTTCTGAGCAACTTCCGCCTCGACCCAGTCGTACCCCTGGTCCTCGAGCTTGAGCGCGAGATCCGCGCCGCCCGACTTCACCAGTTTGCCGGCCATCATCACATGGACAAAATCCGGCTTGATGTAGTTCAAGAGGCGCTGATAGTGAGTCACCATCAGGACACCGTTGGCGTCCGAGTGGTACTTGTTGATCCCTTCGGCGACGGTCTTGAGCGCGTCGATATCGAGCCCAGAGTCGGTTTCGTCGAGAATCGCCATTTTGGGATTCAGGACCGACATCTGGAGGATCTCGATCCGTTTCTTTTCACCGCCGGAGAATCCTTCGTTGAGATAGCGGGTGGCGAAGACCTCATCGATCTCGAGGTCGGCCATTTTGGCCCGCATCAATTTTCTGAAGTCCGACATTTCGGCATCTTTGCCGCGATGGGCCTGCAGTGCAGAGCGGAGGAAATTGGCGACGGTGACGCCCGGGATGGCCAGCGGATACTGGAAGGCGAGAAAGAGACCGGCACGCGAACGCTCATCAGCTTCCATCTCGAGAATATCCACACCATTCAATTTCGCCCAACCTTTGGTGATCTGATAGTTGGGGTGCCCCATCAGGGCGTTGGAGAGGGAAGACTTGCCGGAACCATTCGGTCCCATGATCGCGTGTACCTCGCCGGCGTTGATGGTCAGGGTGACGCCATTGACCACCTGCTTGCCATCGACCACTACATGTATGTCGCCACATTCGAACAGCGGCTGTTGAGATGCCATTGAAACTCTATCCTTTCGAATCCCGATATTGTTCACTATTCCAGAAAGATGCGGCCACTCGGCTGGTTGAGTTCTTCCTCAAGTGCCGCCTGGCCGACTCGTATATGTTCCTGATTGAGGCGGAGCATCTTGGCCTTTTCGGAGGTCAACAGATCCGCGAGAGTTGTTTGTCCCAGGAATGACTGCACATAGCCGGCCACTCCGCCGAGGACATCCGAGATGGAGCACGTGCCCAGATGGACACACTCTTTTGCATGGCCAGTATACTTCTGGCAATGCTGTGGATCGATCAGTGGTCCGCCAAGTGCGGTCATCACTTCATACAGATTGATCTCACCGGGATCGCGTGCGATGGAGAAGCCGCCGCCACGTCCGCGTTCAGCAGTGACCAGACCTGCTCGACGCAAAATCGCGAGGAGTTTGGATGCATAGGGGACCGACAGTCCTTCTGCCTCGGCGATATCTGAGATCGACAATTGCCCGGAGGTTCCGACCCGAGCGAGTGCCAGAAGGCATCGCAGGCCATACTCTTCAACTGCTGATATTCTCATAGTCTCACAACGAATTAAGGTTTTAATACTCCGTTTTAACCGTCCAAGTATACCTAATCTGTACGGTTCTGTAAACTATCATTTTTAACTCCACTTTAGGTTATTGGTTCCTCTGAAAAGCGAGTTGGGCAAAATAGTCTTTTTTTCGCTTCTCACTTGCGGTTGGGAGTGCCGAACGGTATTCTGTCGTTGAATCTATAGGCTTGAAGGACAATCGTTTACCGACTATGCAACTTCATGATATGCTGGCTTTGGCCTTTGCGCTGGCGCTCGACGCTTTTGCGGTCGCGGCGGCCGTCGGAATAAAGCTTGGGAAGATCGACCGGTGGGTTGTCTTCAGGCTCTCCTGGCACTTTGGGTTTGCCCAGTTTGGGATGCCAATTGTCGGCTGGCTGGCGGGAGAACAGATCTACAAGTATGTCGGATCGTTGGGGAATTGGATCGCCGCGGTCGTATTGCTCATCATCGGCGTGCGACTGATCTGGGAGCAAAGCAAGCCGGAGGAACGGGCATGGCAGGGGGACCCCACACGCGGAGCGTCGCTTTTAGTTTTGATGTTTGCTACTTCGATTGATGCACTGGCGGCGGGGTTGTCACTCGCGTTGATCGGAGTTGAGATATTGCAGCCATCTCTGATCATCGGTGTGGTGGCGGCGGTGATGACGATTGTTGGTCTGGCATCGGGGAGACAGGTAGGGGCGAAGTTCGGGAAAGTGGCGGGGATAATCGGGGGATTGATCTTGATCGGATTGGCGGTGAAGGCGGTAGTGTAGGAATCAGGCAGACGGTGACGTTTGCCGAGCAAGCATTGGAGGGATAGGCATGTCTTCGATTTTCCGTGGTTCTTGCATTGTAGTCGGAGGTTTCTGTCTCTTCATATTGATGAACTGCACTGCAAGCAGAAAGCAGAAGGCCGAAAGCGCAGGCGTTCCGATCGCGCTCATGGAGATTCCGCGATGGTCTGTTGAGATTGCGCCGCCATCAAAGGGCGCAGGAGGAGATTCTGCCGCCGTTTTGTACTCCGGCGCGATCAAGAAAACTTATCCTTCAGATGTGCAGAACTATCTCGAGCATGTTAAGGACCGGTTGATCAGCAAACATAAAGTCGATCTCTCCGAGAATTTTCCGGAACATGGGTACATTGTGATAGAGCTCAAAGGTTCTGAGATCCAATACACTCGGACGGCCGAAGAGCTGGTACTGCATGAGATCGATCCACCAGATGGCGCAGGTCATACACCTCATCGGGAGGCAAACACTACCAAGATGCGGTCCAAGAATCACACTGCAGTAGTTTCTTTCTATGACATGGCGGGAAGGGGAATCTGGCAGTTGACGGTATTTGACGCTAAGAAACCGGGCAAACTGGCTGATCAAATAGCCAAGTGTCTGAAACGGCCCGGCAAATGAGAATTCCGTTTGACGATCAGGGAACTTTGAATAATCCTGTTCATTCATAGTACTACCAGATATGCAAAACGCGAATTTCAGAGTCTTTACTTCTCGCATGACGCCGAAAAACAAACTTCTGGCGGCGTTTGTTATCATTTTCGTTCTCCTGGCGGCGCTCGCCATGCTACTGGTGGTGACGGTCGGGGGGGCGGTTGCGGCGATCGCCAACGGTCTGATCGGTTCGGTCAGGCGGCTGTTCGGATTTGGGCAGAAGAATCCCGAAGTAGGGCAGAGTCAGCAACAGACTCCATACACGAGCCAGCGTCGATCTTCACAGGCGTACGAAGGGTTGGATCCGGAGAAGCGGATCGACCAGCCGCGGGAATAGAGCGTGATTAAGTAATCGCACTTCGACTTCGCTCAGTGCGATTGCTGTGCTGTGTTGCGCGGCAGAGCTCCCGCTCTGCCCGAGCTGTTGACTGAAGAAGGGCAGACGGGGACGTCTGCCGCTCAGTCGCCGCGGGGATAATCAGCTAGACTGTCAGCAGACGGTTCTCGAATTTCTTGCGGCGGTCATAGGGAGTGATATCCGCCAACTCACCCCGTCTGACCCGACGTTTCATCTCTTTCCAGAAATCTGCCGTATAGAGGTCGCCGTGAATTCGGCGGAATATCCCCTTGAGTGGAAAAGGAATCCCGGAATACCGCTCGGTTTCATCGAGGAAGAAATCGTTTGGCATGGCGGCGATCCGGTCGGAATCATCCTCTAACTCTTCCAGTTCGTTTTTCGGCGGCGGTTTGTGCCGGAAATTGACCTGTTCCAGGGGGCAGACATCATCGTAATCAAACAGCACCACTCTGCCGCGTCTCGTCACGCCGTAGTTCCAGATATTAAAGAGGTCTGACGGGAAGATCCCGATCGATGCGAGGTCTTTCAGGAAGTAACCGAAATCGATGACCACCCGCCGGATCGATTCTGCGTCCTGCTCTTCCATCAAATAGATAGGGAGTGGTGTCACTTTGCGTTGCAGGTAGAGATGGTGGATGACAACGTATTCCCGCTCAATACTGACTGCTCCGGACGCAGCGGTGGCGAATTCGTGCAGCAGGTCGGCGGAAAAGCGTTTCCGTTTGAAGCGGAGATTCTCGAACTCCTGGGTGTCGACCAGACGACCGACACGGTCGCGGTGACAAACAAATTCGTACTGTCTGACGATCTCTTCGCGAGTCGTGCGCTTGCTGGTGGTTTCTTCGCTCCGGAGAAAGCACGGGCGGTCCTTGATGATCTTAAAGACATAGCCCAAGTCGGGGAGGGTGAAGCCGATCATGACCGCGCCTTCTTTGCCGGGAGCGATAACAAACTTCTCCCGCGACTCATGCACGAACGAGTGCAGCATGCGATAGAACTCGGTTTTCCCATGTTTGGTGTAGCCTAGCGAAAAATAGAGATCTGAGAGAGGTTTGGACGGGAGGATCGAACGAAGAAACTCAATCAGTTCATGATGCCATTTGACCTGAACATGGAAGTAGCTGAAGGCAAAGCTGAAAACGATGGAAGCATCGACCTCATCCAACAGGGCGGTATCGACATAAATGCCATCGAGACTATTATAGAGCGGGAGGATAAGGGGGAGCAAGTGACCATCAGCACGAATCCGTCCGACAAGATAGGCGACCTTGTTGCGGAAAAACGGCGCCTTGATCATATCGATCTCAAACCCACCGCGATAGTGCATGATCGGCCAGACCCGCAGGTTGATTTCCTGGGAGACAAGTGTTGCATCGGCCTCAAGATCTCTGAATCTGGCCTCGAAGCCGAATTGCCGGAGAATATCCGCGATGACCTTTTCTGTCGGGCCGTTCACGTGGTAGGTGCGGAATATCCGCCTGGACGGGTTCTTCTTGGGATTTGGGGTGCGCTGACTGAAGAACTCAACATCGCGGTTGATACCGACAGTCTGGAGGATCTTGCGGGTGGTGGAATTGAAGTAGGTTTCGGCGAGGTCGCGGTCGTAGCGTCCCCGGATCGCCGAGCGAAAACGTGATTTGATGAGACGCCAGACCTGCGGGTCACGGAGTGAATCACCCAGGCATTGACTGAGCATCTGCTCGGCCAGATCGAGCGAGTTTTCGTAGAGGTCGAGGCGCATGGTGGCGATCCGCTGGCGTTCTTTCCAGTCGCGTTGCTCGAATGTGAGGCGGGACATTCCGGTCAAGCGCTCGAAATCGGCACGATGTTCCTCATGCATGGCGAGGATAAGATGTGCGGCATGGGAGACGGTGGTTGTGGACGGAAACTGCGTTGAGCGCGCCATACGACCTCCTCGACATGGTCAGAAGTGTCCATATTTAATATAGGTCGTTAAGTGTTGCTCAGCAATAGGACTGTGTGAAGAGGGGGCGGGTTAGCGACTTCGTTCCGGGTCCGGGAAATCACGGTAGAGGGCTGCCTGGGTCCGACTACAGGCGGCATACACCGGGATATGGAGCCGTTCGATCTCGCCGGTTCGACTGGCAACGGTGCCGAAGGCGGCATCCAGTTGAGCCAGATCGCGGGTTGCGACGACTATATGAAACTCCCCAAGCGTTTCCGGGCCAAAGCCGAATTTCCGGCGAGTGAGGGTGAAAGACTCGATCTGGCCACGCTTTTGCAGATTTCCGAGGTAAGCGTCGACCGCATCGCAGAACTCGAGGTCTTTGTGGCTCTCTTTGAGGTCGGCCCAGATATGGAGGTAGTTCATCGGACTCTCTCCTTGTCCGGGAAATCACGGTAGAGGGCAGACCGGAAATCGGTCACGGCGCTATAGACCTTGCGGTGCAGGTCCTCAATCTCTCCCGTGCGACGGGCCACTACGGAGAAGGCGGATTCCAGTTGGGGGAGGTCACGAACTTGGATCACAATATGGAACTCTCCGAGATCCGATGGTCCAAAGCCAAACTTGCGCCGGGTGATAGTATATCCCTCGATGGCCTGCTGTGATCTCAGCGCCCCCAGATAGCCATGCACATTGTCGCAGAACTCAAGGTCGCGATGGCTGTCCTTCAGATTGACCCAGATATGGTAGTAGTTCACCTTGTCCTCTGTCGGTAGTGTGTGAGGAGGGAATATGCGATAAAGAGGGGAGGTTCGTCCAGTGGTTTCAACGACAGATTTAATCTTGATTGGGCAAGGGGGTTGCGCCAGGTCCGCGGATGTGTATCTTGTAGGTGCAATATCTTCGCACGCAAAACGTAACGGCTCAGGCCGCTTGATATAGAAGGTTCGGGCGCAGGAAAGCGCCAGATTGGACAGATACTGGGAGGTATCCGATGCGTGCGTTCTCCATTCTGCTCTTTATGTTTGCTCTGTTGATGGTTTGCGCCTGCCAGCCATCGCTCCTGCCATTTTTCTCCACCCTTGATGAGGTCGGCATCCCCAGCATGGTCGGATCATGGGTGGAGGTTGGTGACGATGCACCACCGACGGTCTGGTCGATTGTGGGGGATTCCAACGGATATCAAGTGACCGCGATCGAGGACAGTACACAGAAGGAGTATGAGATCCACGCCTTCAAGTTGGGGGATCTCTATTTTCTGGATATCGTGCAGGAGATGACCTGGTCGCAGGATGCGCTCAATGGTGATCTCTTTTTGCAGCAGCATCTGGTCGCCCGGGTTATTCCGTTTGCTGACAGCATGCAGATCGGCATTTTGAATAGCGAGTGGTGCGCGGAGATGATCGACGAGGAGGAGATACGCGTCCCGTTTGTGGTGATGGAATCAGGCTATCTGTTGACCGCTAGTGCTGAGCAGATTCGTCCGATGCTGATCAAATATGGGGATGATCCGGATGCATTTCCGCTGGTGACTATGTATCGCCAGCCGTGATCAGCTCTGCTGATTGAGTCGTGCGATGATCAGATCGCGGGCCGCCTGGAGGGCCCGTCCGCGATGTGAAACCTGGTTCTTTTCGTCGAGAGACATTTCCGAAAAGCACTTATTGAGCGGGGGATAGAAGAAGACAGGGTCATATCCAAACCCTCTGTCGCCAATCACGGTAGTCGTGATGAGTCCTTCCGCGACTCCTTCGACTGTGTCGACTGAACCATCTTCCCAGATTATGGCAATAACGCAGCGGAAGCGGGCTGTCCGCTTTTCCTGTGGGACGCCAGCCAGTTCAAGCAGCAGTTTGGTGTAATTATCTTTGTACGTAACGTTTTCGCCGGCGTAGCGGGAGGAGTAGACGCCGGGGGCGCCATTGAGCGCGTCAACTTCAAGACCGCTGTCATCGGCCAGAGCCGGAAGTTCGCAGAATTCGGCGATAGCGCGCGCTTTGAGAATGGCGTTTTCAATTAGCGTGCTGCCGGTCTCTTCGGGGTCAGGAAAATCAAGGAAATCGTCAGCGGTCAGGATTGTGACCGGAAGCTCTTCCAGCAGATGTTTGATCTCTTTGACTTTGTCGCGATTGTTGGTGGCGAGGACTAGCTGCATATCACTTTTCAGCGTTGAGTGACGATCGTGAGAGTTGGCAGGTCAAAGATATCCGATGGGGCGATGACTGGTTCTTCAAGTGGGACGTTGTCGCCATAGCGACGTCTGAGCTGTTCTTTGACGATCGGATGGTCGAACTTGTATTCTTTCAGTTTACGCAGTGTGCCGAGATCGATCCCGACCGCATGATAGATCTTCCAGACCAGCTCCGAGCAATACAACTGGTCATCGGACCAGTTGAACTGACCATCGTAATTCCGTCCAACAAATCTATCGGCGGCGACGCGCATGCTGTCGATCTTCGCCCTGGTCAAAATCGAGTCTGCACTTGCAAGACGTTTGACGACGAACTTTTGCTCAGCGCCCCGGGCGATGAACTCTTCGTAGGTTGAATAGCGGACTGTCCCGCCCGCCTCGATCACCCACGGTTTGCCATCGCGAATAAAGATCAGCCCCATGTGGGTGATCTCCGAGCCGGTGACCAGTGAGATCGCCTGACTCAAATTGGAGAGCGAACGGTGGAAAACGATATCACCATCACGAAGAACCGCTGTTGAGTCAGCGGCCGAACCGGATACAACGAGAGAGAGGAGAAGCAGGAGAGAGAAAAGGGAAAGTCTGCAGTGTTTCATCTAGGCGTCCCTAGTACCTGCTGATATCCACGCGGGTGATATTGTCGACTACTTCGCCAAGGAAACGGGTCGCTACAGAAGAGAATTTCTCGGGGACATCGGAGACGAAAAACTTGTGCTCGCCCGGAAGGTTGTGCCCTTTGTCTGTGGCGGCATTAAGCAGATGTTCACTCTGCATCAAGTCGCGGGCAACGCGGGCGGTCTCCTCGCCGGAGTCGATCAGCATCACTCGATCCCCCATAACATCGGCGATCACATGCTTGAGCAGTGGATAATGGGTACAGCCAAGGATCAGGGTGTCGACATCAACATCCTTCATAGTTTTGAGATAATCTCTGGCGATCAGGTAGGTTGCTTCTTTGTTGATATACCCTTCCTCGACCAGCGGGACGAAGAGGGGACAGGCGAGGGAGAAGACCTTGATCTTGGGGTCGATCTCATGAATGGTCCGTGCATATGAATTGGAGCTGATCGTGGCGACCGTGCCGATAACGCCGATCCGCCCGGACTGAGTTCGCGCGACTGCCGCTTTTGCGCCCGGTTCGATCACGCCGATCATCTGAACATCGGAGCCCTTGCGGACTTCGTCGAGGGCGACCGCAGAGGCGGTATTGCAGGCACAGATGATGAACTTTACATGGTGCTCCATCAGGAAGGCGACATCCTGATGCGTGAAGCTGGTGATGATCTCTTTGGAACGTCCACCATAGGGGGCCCTGCCAACATCGCCAAAGTAGATGACATCCTCATGCGGGAGGATCTTGAAGAGTTCGCGGGCAACCGTCAGGCCGCCGACGCCGGAATCAAAAACACCAATTGGTAGTTCCATCTGGTCACTTACTCTTTGTCTGCGGGGCCGTTATATTTGGCGGCAAATTCCTTGATTGCCTCGAAAACTCCGGTCGCGACTTTCTTTTGGTAGGCCGGGCTTTTCAGTAGTTTGACCTCGGCTCGATTTGAAATGAAGGCTGACTCCACCAGCACGGACGGCGTGAAGACTTTGTTCAGAACGAAAAATCCAGCCTGGTCAACGCCGCGTGCAGGAGTCTCCAACGATTTGCGGAACTGGCGGTCGATCATCAGGGCGAATTCGTGTGATTCGGCCTGGAATTCGGTCATCAGCATTTCATTAAGGATCCCCATGATTGGATCCTCGAGCGACATTCCGCTATCCATCTCTTCGGCTTCTTCATTCTCTTGCGATTCTTCGCCAGGGGTAGCCTGCATTTCACGAACGAAATAGCTGTTTTCCAGTTGTTCGACTGCCCGCGCGGAGTCGTTTTTCGCCGGCGCGAGGAAAAAGACATTCCAGCCATTCGCTTTGCGACTGGGAGAGGCATTCGCGTGGATAGAAATAAACAGGTCAGCACCCGCGCGATTGGCGATATCAGCACGTTCCTGAAGAGTCAGATAGGTATCGGAGTTGCGGGTCATAATCACTTTGAAACGACCATCGGCGCGGATCAGATCGGCTAGTTGGCGGGCGATCGCCAGAGCAACATCTTTTTCCCGCGTTTTGTCCGGACCGATCGCGCCATAATCTTTGCCGCCATGTCCGGCATCAACCACGATGACGTCAATTGTATTGTCGATAGTGGGAGTTTTCGGTTGTCCTGATCCGCCCGGAGCTTTGGTGGAATCGATCTGGAAAGTGACATCCGGAACGGATATCTGGATGCGGGTCGGCTCCTGGACCAGTTTGTGATGGGTCGTTTTGACTTGTTGCAGACCCTGGCGAACCTGGAAGCTGATCTGGGCGACGCCGTCTTCCTGGATCGCCTGAAGCTTGACCAGCAGGCGCGAGTCGAGGCGGGATTCGATCTTTCCGATATTCAGCTTTCCATTGCGGATCGAGACATTGATCCAGTTTCCTTCGGTCACAAAGACGCTATAGGCGAGTGGGTCGCTCAGCATGATCTCGATCAGCAGTCCGTTCGCTTTCGCCGAGAAAGCAATATCAGTGATATTGTATTTCCCCTTTTCCAGACTGACTTTGGAGTCCTTTTTGTCGAAGCGGATCCGTTCGGCAGAGATGCGATCGACAAACGGCATAAAAGTCTCGGCAGGGAGGTAGATATCTCCCTCCTTATATTCTGTGGCGTAGATCAGGTTGAAGAGGGAATCGTTCAGCCGAAAATAGGGAGAACCGATGAGAAAGGCGAAGCGGTAGCTTCCGACGACATAGCCGACCTCGTGTCCGGGGATCTCCCAGTCGACCACTCCGGAAATGACTCGCGACAACGAGACCAGGGAGAGGTATTCGACGCCGTCATGATTGTACGAGGCGATCTCAACCTCGCCTTCGGCAGACGCAATCTTGATCTTGGCAGAAAGCGATACTGTCAGCAAGAGGATGACGAGCAACGTGACCAGTGGCAGGGTCAGGCGTAAGCGAGAGGGGATTATCATTCGGGTCGTTTCAAATTCCTGAGAGTTGCGCGGTTGATCCTGCGCTTGGCATCGGCTTCAGCGATCGCCTGGCGCTTGTCATACGTTTTACGTCCAATCCCAAGGCCAAGTTCAACTTTGGCGTGCTTTCCCTTGAAGTAGAGGGAAAGGGGGACTAGGGTCATCCCTTTCTGTTCGGTGCGGGCGAACAGCTTGCGGATCTCTTTCTTGTGCAGCAGCAACCGTCGTGGCCGGAGGGGGTCGATCTCCTGGTGGGTGGACATTTTGTATGGGTTGATGTGCATACTGATCAGCATAACAGACCCGTTCTGGACGATGGCGTAGGCCTCGTTTAGGCTGACTTTGCCCTCACGAATCGACTTAACCTCGCTCCCCCGAAGCTCGATCCCGGCCTCGTAGGTATCGACTATCTCGTACTCGTGCCGTGCTTTACGGTTACGGGTGACGATCTGGATGTCATCCTTGTCGGTCTGCATAGCGGCAAGAATACCGGGCAGGCAGGCCATTGGCAACGAAAAAGACCAGAACCGACAAGATGGGGTATCCCACTGTCGTTTGGGAAAATAGGGGATGGTGGCTTCAAAAAACCGGACAAACTGACGACATTAATAGTACCGGGCGAACAGAAACGCCTTTTGGTAAAGGGGTATGGAGGAGACGCATGACTACCGGTTCAGGGAAAAAGATCCTGGTGGTAGATGACGATCCGGCAATCAGTGGATTGATTTCCGCGATTCTTGGCAAGGATGGATATTCGGTGATAGTCGCGAATTGCGGCTCCGATGGGGTCCGCAAAGCAGGCGAAGAGCATCCGAAACTGGTTTTGATGGATATCACGATGCCGGATATGGATGGATACGAGGCAACTCGTCTGATCAAGTCGGCTCCGGACATGAAGGATATTCCGGTGATATTTTTGACGGGACGGTCGGCCAGCGAAGATGGCGGCCGCGCATTTACGTCGGGCGGATTGACGTTCATGCGGAAGCCGTTTACCGCCCAGCAGTTGCGGGACCTGGTCTCGCTGGCGGTGCAATAGTCTGCAGCCATGAGGCTAAACCAATGTTGGCTTCGTGCCGATACTTAATTCATGCAGCAACTGACAAGGACGGTCCCAGAGCATGTCGTATAAGATAAAGATTCAGACCGCCAAAGTGCTTGTCGTGGATGACGAGCCTGAGATCACCGATATCGTCGAGACGTTTCTTGCCGAGGCGGGTTACACCGTCACCGTGGAGAATCACTCGCGTCAGGCGATCGCGAAAGCGAAAGAGTTCAAGCCCGATGTCGTGATCCTGGATATCATGATGCCGGACATCGATGGTTACGCTATCTGTCAGGAGATCAAGCAGGATCCCGCGCTGGCCAGCGTACCGATCATTTTCCTGACCGGTAAAGACCGGAATGATGACATGGGCCGTTCGTTCAAAGCCGGCGGAGACATGTTCATCAAAAAGCCGTTCTCCTGCGAACGGCTCCTTGAGATCGTTAATCTCGTCGTTATGTCGACCTCGCGCCACTGATCGCGGGGTCGTTCAGTTTCCCACCGTAATTCTATCTGACAGCATCTGCCAGCTCATCGAGGAATTTCTGTTCTTCGACGCCGTGCATTTTACAAGCCATACTGACTGATTCAAACGCCTGTCCCGGACAATCAAAACAACCCGAGCCAAAGTATCGCTGAAAGACGGCACGTGCTTCCGGATAGTTCTGCAGTACTTCGCCGATCATGGATGATCCATCAACCTGCGGCGACCCTGTTTTAGTTATCTTGATCCCGGCCTCTTCCAGATGGCGTTCGAGCGAATCGATCATTCCAGCCATATCGAGACCGTGATTCCGGCAGGCCATGCCGATCGTTACTCCCATCATTCTCACTTTGTCTATATGGCCCGGGAGCGCCAGCGAGGATAACCCTTTTGCAATGAGCAATTCTTTGACCGAGGGGACCAGATCGACCAGATCGGATACGCGTGAATGTTGCGACACGGTGACAGTTACTGCGGGCCGGGCTTCGGGTAGGGGTGTCCGAGTCGGTGGCGCCACGGCCACTACCTGCGGGGACGGTGACTTTTGCACGACTATATTCGGTTGGAGTGCCGGTGCCGGTTTTTGCTGGAGAGTTGCCCAGATATTGATGACAAACATCAGGATCGAAACCAATTGCAGTGTGGCAAAGATCTCAAAGCCGATTTCAAGCGATCGATTGTCCATTTGCAGCGCGAATCCCTTGGTCAGGACCATGCCGACCAGGCTGAGATTGCCGAGCCAGAAATGAACGGCGATCCATCCGGGGAAGCGAATGTCCGCGCCGTTGAATCGCGGGAGGATGAAGTAGCCGATGCCGAAAACCATCATCGACATAAATCCCGCAAGGTTAAAGTGGGTATGCGCGTACTTGGCAAAATAGGCGAGACTGGGCAATGAGTTGAACATCGCAAGAATCGAACCGATCGCCAGGTAGGCGACTGAGGCGTAGATAAACCGTTTCATATACGGGGTCATGCTGATCTCCTGAATCGTAACGTTGAGCGGAAGATCGGATGGTTGTTGCACGAAGTCCTTGATTTAGGTCAAACCGGGCGGTTATAGGCGCAAAAACAGGGAGTTAGCCTCAGTCGCAGAGGGAAATGACGGTCAAACATAGACTTAACTGGGCCAATATTTTGTTTAAGAACGGCGCCCCGCCGGTCGAACAGGTGTATAAGGATTAGTCACGACAATCGCTCGATTAATCAGCGTTTCTTGGTAATTGTGTATTCTCCCAGCAAGTCCGGGTACTGGTTCAACCGCCTTTTAGCAAGGAGGAAGGAATGAGGTCATTGACGAAGCGATTTGTGGGGCTTGGCCTGTTGGTACTTCTCTGTACCGGCACGGCTCTGGCTCAACCGGTATCGTCGCGGCATGGAGTCGGCCCGTACTTTGGATTTGGGGCTGATCCAGACCAATTCATAGTGGGAGGTCAGGGGATAATCGGACTGTCTGGTTCGCGGGTACATTTCAGTCCGAGT
Organism: bacterium; assembly: GCA_016708025.1. Taxonomy (NCBI): domain Bacteria; species bacterium. Next base: position 244,062 of record JADJGQ010000004.1, read on the forward strand.
ATGGATTTCGGCATAGGTGATGAGATCAATGCAGTCACGATCAATTTTGATGTCACCTATGACTTTTTGCCGGCCAGCTCGAGAGTGGCGTTTTATGCCGGAGCCGGCCCGACCCTGGCATTTCTGTCATCGGACCGTTACGATGACGACACCGAGGCTGGATTGTCTTTGGTCACCGGTGTGAAACTCCCGGGCAAAACGGGGAATTCGTTTAATATCGGTATACGGGCAGGACTGGGGGACATCCCTGAAATGCGGATGACCGCGGCCTATATCTTCAATATGCGTTAAGTGGCGATAAAGGGAGATTCCGGAAAGTCGGAACACCGGCCGTTGGAGTTCAAGGAATAACTCCGGCGGCCGTTTTATTTTGGGATCAGATGGATTGCTGATAAACGAAAAACGGCGGGGTCTCAAACCCCGCCGGCGAGTTGAAGATAGATCGGCAAGTGTTTAGACCGCCGATTTCATTTTTTCCTGCGGCAGGACGATCTCTTTCCATTCCAGCGCCTTGGTCGGGCAGAAATGAGCGCAGACCGGATCGCCACCACAGAGATCACACTTTATGACGAGGTTGTGCAGTTTGTCATGGAGCGAGCAGCCAAAGGGACAGGCAGCAACGCAGGCCATACAACGGACACAAACTTTCGGGTCTATCTCATACGCGCCAGTCACCGGGTTAAGAGTGATGGCGTTGACCAGGCATGATTTGACGCAGGCCGGGTCCTCACACTGAAAACAGACGACCGGGACATAAAGGTCCTTAAATCCACCAGCGAGCGGATAAATTCTGCTTCGTCCCGGTTTGCCATCCACCTGATGAGTGAACGAGCAGGCCAGTTCACAGGTCCGGCAGCCGGTGCAGAGGTCGGGTTTGACCATGAAGCGGTGATTCATTTCAGATCCTCCCGACTCCAGGCAGCAATGGCGCCCATGTTGGTTGCGGTCTCCTTGCGATGTGATTCATCATTCAAGTCGAAATAGTCTGCCGGGATATTCCGGTGCGCAATCAGGTACTCGGCGAATTCGCGGGTAATGGTCGGCGCGCCGGTCCGCTTGTCGGTCACCATCTCAAACTGCTTCTTCCAAATAGTTCTGGTTTTGCCCGAATCGGTGAACTTGATGTAATTGGTTGGGCAGTTGAGAGCGCAGGCGAGACAGCCGACACAACTCTCCGGAGCTTCACCCAATGGCGGGGCGATCTCACGACCGTGGCCGCGATTGACGGTCGAGATCGCATGGAAACCCATCGTATCGCAGATGCGGGTGCAGATGCCGCAGAGGATACAATCGTTCGGTTCCGGGACTGGCTGGAAGCTGGTGGAATTTATGCCGTAATCCGCGGCGAGCTGTTGAATCAAGGGTGTGTGCGGATTACGGGCTAACATCAGGTCGATAATTGTTTTGCGCAGTTCGATCACCTGGTTTGAATGGGTCTGAACGATCAGACCATCGGCCACGGGGTAGAGGCAGGAGGTGACCATGTCGGACCAGCCGTTCCATTCCGCTTTGGTGATCTCCACCATGCAAACGCGGCAGCCGCCATAGGGTTCGACAGCGTCATGCTGGCACAGGGCAGGGACATCGATCCCTTCGCGGCGAAGGACCTTGAGGAGGTACTCGCCTTCAGTCGCCCGGACCAGCTTGCCGTTGACGGTTATCGTAACAGTTTTCATACTCATTTGACCTCGATCGCGTCGAACTTGCAGACCGCCACACAGGCGCCGCACTTCTCGCATTTATCCTGGTGGATGAAGTGTGGCTTTTTCTTTTCACCGGTGATGGCATTGTAAGCGCAGGCCGTGATACAGGCGACACAGCCGGTGCACTTGTCTTCAAGAACGGTATAGGTGATGAGCGATTTGCAGACGCCGGCCGGGCAACGTTTCTCCCGAATGTGCGCCAGGTATTCATCACGGAAATATCGGATAGTCGACAGGAATGGATTCGGACCGGATTTCCCCAGTCCACAGAGCGAACCAACGATGATCGACTCGGAGAGCTTCTCCATTCTGACGAGATCTTCTTCGGTTCCTTCGCCATTGCAGATCTTGATGGTCAATTCATGCAATTGGTAAAGACCTTCACGACAGGGAACGCATTTGCCGCACGACTCAGATACCAGGAACGACAGGAAGTAACGGGCGACATCCACCATGCAGGTTTTGTCATCCATCACGATCATGCCGCCGGAACCCATCATTGAACCGTTTTTGGTCAGGGAATCGAAATCAACCGGAAGGTCCAGCATTGATTCAGGGAGACAACCGCCCGAGGGTCCACCGGTCTGAACGGCTTTGAACGGCCGATTCTCCAGAATGCCGCCGCCGATCTCATAAATGATCGTGCGTAGCGTAGTCCCCATCGCTACTTCGATCAGGCCGGTATTGCGGACTTTACCAACCAGCGAAAACGCCTTGGTCCCGCTGTTGTTCTTGCAGCCGATGGAGGTAAACCAATCGGCTCCTTTGAGCATAATGATCGGGACATTGGCAAAGGTCTCGACATTATTCAGCACGGTTGGCTGATCATGCAGACCTTTCACCACCGAGCGGATATATTTGGCGCGTGGTTCGCCGACTTCGCCAGCCACCGAGCGCATAAGGGCCGATGATTCGCCGCAGACAAAGGCTCCGGCGCCGCGATTGATCCGGATACGGAAAGAGAAGTCGGTGCCGAGAATGTTGTCGCCAAGCAGACCGTTGGCTTCGCATTCATCGATCGCCTTCTGCAGATGAACGACCGCCAACGGGTATTCATCGCGAACGTAGATATATCCCTGCTTGGCGCCGATCGCGAAGGCGCAGATCATCATCCCTTCAAGGACGGAGTGCGGATCGCCTTCCATGATAGAGCGATCCATGAAGGCGCCGGGGTCACCTTCGTCACCGTTGCAGATGACGTAGTGAATATCCGACTGCACGCTTTTGCAGGTGCGCCACTTTTTGCCGGCGGGGAATCCACCGCCCCCACGACCACGCAGGCCGGACTTAATGATCTCATCGATGACCGTGTCGGGGGTCATGGTGGTCAATACCTTGGCGAGCGCCTGGTACCCCTCGACAGCGATATATTCGCGGATATCATTCGCGGCGATCTTGCCGAGATTGCGGAGAGCGATTCGCGACTGATGCGCAAAGAAATTAACATCGTGATACCGTTCGATTCGATGTTCCGTCACCGGGTCTTTGTAGAGGAGCGGGGAGAGGATCTCGCCGTTGGCGATCGTCTTATCAACGATGGCGGCGACATCTTTCGGTTTCACGCGGGTGTAGAATGTCCCTTGCGGTTCGATCACGACCAGTGGTCCCTGCTCGCAGAAACCATGACAGCCGGTCTCTTTGACGGCTTCGACGGTGAAGTCCTTGATATTTTTTTCGGCCAGATGCGCATGGAAGGCATCGACAATCGCGCGAGCGCCATTGGCCAGACAGCCGGTACCGCAGCAGACGATCACCTTCTTGGGGAATCGTTCCTGTTTTGCCGCCAGTTCAACGTGGCGTTTCTTCAGTTCCTGAGGATTGGCAATGATGCACATATTAACTGTCCTTCAGGATCTTCTTGGCGGTGTTGACTTTGACGCCGCCATGGTATTTTTCGTTGACGATCACGACCGGGGCCATGGCACAGGCGCCCACACAGGCGACGACTTCGATGGAGAACTCCATATCCGAGGTCGTTTGTCCTGCCTTGATCCCCAGATGATTTTCTATCTGATCCTGGATCAGGGCAGCTCCGCGAATATGACAGGCGGTACCGGTACAGATCCGGACGATTCGTTTTCCTTTCGGAACGAGGGAGAAGGCATTGTAAAAGGTCGCGACCGAAAAGACCTTGGAGAGCGGTACATCGAGCGCTTCGGCGGTCGCTTTGAGCGCCTCACAGGGCAGGTAGCGGTATTCGCGCTGGATCTCCTGCAGGATCATGATCAGCGAACCCGGCTCTTGCGGATGCCGCGCGATCAGGTCCGGCAATTTGGAGAAATCGTGGCTGACCGAAGGTGTGCTCACGCATGGCTCCTTTCGGCGAGGGCGGCTTGCCCGAATTTATAGCCGGCTTCGAAAACTTTCATATTGGTCTCAAGCAGATTCTTTTTCGATCCAAGTTTCTCTTCGAGAACTTTGAGCACGGTCTTGTATTCCACGAGTCCAGTCGCCGCAACGAAACATCCCAGCACGGCGACATTGGTTGATTTCACCGATCCTCCCTCCAGCGCCATTTGATTGGCCGGGATCAGTATCTGGGTGATATCGGTCCGGTCGCTACTGACGCTTATGAGGGATGAATTGACTATCAGCAATCCGCCAGCTTTCACGCGAGGAGAAAACTTGTCAAACGATGGGCGATTGAATACGCAGCATGCCGATGGGTTATTGATAACCGGGGAGCCGATGCGGAGATCGCTGATCACGACGGTGCAATAGGCTGTTCCTCCGCGCATCTCCGGGCCGTAGGAGGGCAGCCAGACGACATTTTTCCCCTCTTTAATGCCGCTGTAGGCGAGCAACTGTCCCGCGACCATGACGCCCTGGCCGCCGAAACCGGCCATGGTGACTTCGTACTGCTTCACTTCACCTCCTCAGGTGTCTTGTAGACACCGAGCGGGAAGTAGCTCTTCAGATTCGCTTCCACCCAATTGGTCGATTCCGCGGGGGTTTTTCCCCAGTTGGTCGGACAGGTGGAGAGGACCTCGACGAGCGAGAAGCACTTGTTTTCGATCTGATACTGGAAGGCCCGACGAATCGCCTTCTTGGTGCGAATGATCTGTTGCGGATTGTGCACCGCGACACGCTCCAAATACGACGGCGTGACCAGACCGGAGAGCAGTTCGCACATGCGAATCGGCATACCGGTTTTGGCAGTGTCGCGACCCAGTGGGCAGGTGGTTGCGACTTGTCCGGACAGGGTAGTCGGGGCCATCTGGCCTCCGGTCATGCCATAGATGGCGTTGTTTACGAAGATAGTTGTGAACTTCTCGCCGCGATTGGCGGCGTGAATGATCTCGCTCATGCCGATCGAGGCCAGGTCACCATCGCCCTGATAGGTAAACACGATCATATCGGGGCGGATCCGCTTGAAGCCGGTCGCCAGCGCAGGGGCGCGACCATGCGGTGATTCCAGAAAATCAGTATTGAAGTAATTGTATGCCAGAACCGAGCAACCGACCGGCGCAACGCCGACAGTCCGCTCGCGCACGCCCAGCTCATCGAGAACTTCCGCCACCAGCCGATGGATCACGCCATGCGTGCAACCGGGGCAGTAGTGCGTCACGACATCCTGGAGCGACTCCGGCCGTGCAAATGTAGTAGTCAAAGTATGCATAACGTCATGCCTTCGCTTTCGCCGGCGTTCCGGCAGCGAGCAGTTGCTTGATCTGATCGATCACTTCTTCCGGAGACGGAACTATTCCGCCGGTCCGGCCAAAGAACTTCACCGGTCTCTGTCTGGCGACGACGCGTTCGACATCCTCCACCATCTGTCCCATACTCATTTCCACGGTCAGGACTGTCTCGATATTCGGCTTAGTCGCTTCCGCGTACAATTGCGATTCGGGGAAGGGGAAACAGGAGATCGGTCGGAAGAGACCGACTGAGATCCCCTCGGTCTCGAGTTCATCGATGGCGGTCTGGCAGATTCTCGCCATTGTGCCGTAGGCGACGAGCAGGATTTTGTTTTTGGGATTGGTCTTATAGCACTCGTAACGGATCTCGTCGCGCTTCATCATCTCATATTTCTGGTGCAGGACGATGTTGTTTTTCTCGAGCGCGATCGGATCGAGGAAGAGTGACTTGACCACAAGCGGACGTCGCTCGCTCGCGCCGGTCGCGGCCCAGGTTTTGGCGGGGAGAGGCGGTTCAGTATGTTCGTCCGGGAATTCAACCGGTTCCATCATCTGGCCGATCATGCCATCGCCGATGATCATCACCGGATTGCGATACTTGTCGGCGAGGTAGAAGGCCTGCATGGTCAGGTCGACCGCTTCCTGAATGGTTGATGGGGCAAGAACCAGCAACCGGTAGTCACCATGGCCGCCGCCTTTGGTTGCCTGGAAATAGTCTGACTGAGCCGGGAGGATGCCACCGAGTCCGGGTCCGCCGCGCATGATATTCAAAAGGACCACGGGTAGTTGAGCGCCGGCCATGTAAGAGATCGATTCCTGCATCAAAGAGATGCCGGGGCTGGAGGATGTGGTGAAGACCCGTTTGCCGGTTGAAGCCGCGCCAAACAGCATATTGCCGACAGCGACCTCGGATTCGGCCTGGAGAAAAACTCCGCCGACCTCGGGGAGTCGTTTGGCGAGGTATTCGCCGACCTCGTTCTGCGGGGTGATCGGATACGCGAAATAGTAGAGGGCGCCGGCCCGTACTGCCGCTTCCGCGATCGCCTCATTCCCTTTCATCAATATCTTAGCCATCGTTCACCACTCTCAATAATCGTACAGCACGTACATTTGCCCGTGATGGTTCACCGAGATGGCGGCATCGGGGCAGGTTATGGCGCAGATCCGGCAGCCGATACAGCGGGACGGGTCATGCATCTGCGCATGAAAATAACCGCGTAAGGTGATCTCTCGCGACATCGAGAGGATCTTCTGCGGGCATGCCTTGACGCACAGCTCGCATCCCTTGCAGTGGTTGGTGTCGATCACAACTCCAGGCATCAGCGTATCCTCAGTCGTTTGTCAGTCCAGGTATTGCCGATATGTTCCCATGGTTTGACCAGTGCGCGGTCCAGGACCAGCATGGGAAGATCCAGGGTGGCCGGGTTCATTTGCGCGGCGATCGCTTTCACCGCGCTGACAAAAGCAATGGGAAGTGTACTTCGCTGGCTTACCCGGCGAGCCAGCGAAATACCTTCCTCTATGATCTCGACAGTAGTTTCCTGCATCAAGTGGGTATTGGAGATGATCCCGGTGAAGTGGAGGCGCGAAGAAGCCTCGATCTCGTTCATCAATTGCAGTGTCCCCTCCAGGTCAGCCGTAAAGGGGCGACGGGCATTCAGAACCAGCAACATCTCGTAGCTTTCAGGATGGATTGCGTCAGCCAGAGAACTGAGGACTCGCGCGCCGATGTCATCACCGCCGACATCAAGGATCAACCACCCGTTGGGATTCTCCAGAGCGGTGCGAATTTCGGGAATGATGATCGGCAGGTCGGCGTGAACATGCGGACCGGCGGGGACAAGTGACTTGACGCCGAAGGACTCCAGTTGCAGCGCAGCCTCGCGTGAGCGGAAATAGGGATTCACGACATCCAGATCGGCAATGGAGACAGGTTCGGTGCTATTTTGCGCAAGCTGTTTGGCTAGGTTGACTGAAATCTCCGACTTGCCCGAGCCATAGCCGCCGACGATGATAATCGTCCGATGGCGAAAGGAGGGGGAGGCAAATGTCGAAACTTCGTGCGCCATGGTCCAGTTTGCTTTCATCTATCGTCCCTCCAGAAAAAGAGTTAGAGGTATTCGATAGAAAATTAGTCTTAATTGTCCACTCTTAAAAATATCGCCAGATTGGTCCGTGAAGTCAAGGCGAATTGTGAAAAAAATAACGATGAAATGATATTTGACATCCGTTCGCTACACTCATTATATTCTTGCAGAATAGAGGCTTACAGGTAAAGCGGACGTTTTTAGTAATAATTAAAACACACCGATAAGTATGATTTTATGAGACAGACTTTTTGCCGTATTTTCTTGTCCGGTGCGGTCTTCGCTGCCGTATTCATGACCAGTTGTGGCAACCAAGAGAAGAGCGAAACAGCGCCTGATTCCGGAGCGGACAGCGCCGTCGTCGGTACCAGTTCTGCCTATCTGACCCGCCCGTGGGAGGACCCCAAGTTTGCTGGCTGGCAGAGGACGGAATTTGAAAATGTGGTGGTTTATTATCCGCCCACTCATCAGCATCAGGCAGACATGGCGCAGACGGCCAAGAACTACCGGAACGCGATCACCAAGATCAGTGGCACAGCGCAACTTCCGGTGCCAACCGACACGATTCGGGTCTTTTACTTCACCGGTCCCGGGCAGGGGTTTGAGTTGACGCAGCGACCATTCCCGTACGGAGATTCGATTGCGGTCTACTATTGGCCGAATTACTCCCACGGGGTATCGCTGATGCAGCGACTCTTTTATAGCTATTTTGGCGGCTGGTCAACGCAGCAGATCATGCATCACGGCCTGATCGCCCTGTTCGACTTTTCGGGAGAGAATCACCACGAGACCACGCTGGAGTTTTTGCGGGACACGTTTTTCATTCCGCTATCCCGGCTGGCGAGTGACACGGCGATGGATAGCGATTATGAACGCTATCAGTCCGGCGAGGCTGGTTCGCTGGTAGCGTATATCCTGGCTTCACGAGGTAGTACGGGGGTTGAGGCAATGTATCGTTCGACTCTCCCGTTCGACCAGGCCGTGCAACAGGTGATGGGGATCACGCTCGATTCGCTACAAAAGGAATGGATCAGTTTTATTGAGGCGAATGTCGGGCCTATTGACACGACGAAAGCAAAATCCGGGTCCTGAACGGGGTTCGGTCAGACTAGCGACCTGTTCTAATTATAGAGGTAACGCGATCATGTCAGATGCTGAATGGAAAACTGCGATAACTGATATCGGCCCCGGGAAGATCCGGGTGCGGGGGTACGATATTGCCGATATCATGGCCAACTTGTCCTATGCCGAGGTGGTCTACTTGATTCTGAAGGGGGAATTGCCGACCAAGGCCGAGGCGGCTTTGATGAATGCCATACTGGTTTCATCGATCGACCACGGCGCCTCGCCGCCCTCGGTTCTCGGCACACGAACGGTTCTCTCGGGCGGAAATTCGCTCAACGCGGCGATCGCTGGCGGAGTACTGGTTATCGGTGATACTCATGGCGGCGCGATCGAGCAGTCCGCGAAGATCCTTCAGGAGTGGGCGAAAAAAGAGGGAGAGCCATCTGTGCTCGCCGCCCAGATCGTCGATTGGCTCAATCAAACCAAAAAGCGAATGCCGGGATTCGGCCATCGCCTGCATAACGTTGACCCGCGCACGGGGAAACTGTTTGAGATAGCGGCGACACATGGCTACAGCGGCCGGCATATCGAGATCTGCAAAGCGCTGGAGACGGCCCTGGCGCAGAAGACGGGGAAGCAGCTTCCGATCAACGTGGATGGCGCTATTGCGGCGGTGATCTCCGATATGGGGTTTGACTGGAGACTCGGCAAAGGGTTCTTTATCATCTCCCGCACACCGGGATTATTGGCGCACGCTTACGAAGAGATGACCCGGGAGAAGCCGATGCGGAAGCTTGGGCCAATGCCATTTGAGTATGATGGTCCGGCCGAACGGAAGATCCCGAAGTAGATTTTTTATCCAAAATTACGTATCTTGTCAACCGGCATCCAGTATTGGGTGCCGGTTCTGTTGATTCACTGCAAACAAATATCCAGATCAGGGAATAATGGCCAAGGCACGTCAGTCATCCATTACGGCATCGTCATTTGGAAAGCCGGGGCAGGTCGCGATGGTGATCTATGCGTTCGCCCTGGTCGCATATGCGATAGCCGCCTTGGTCCCGACTGCCCGGATATGGGGGATCAACTGGTGGGGGTACTTTCCGATTTGGTCAATTGGGATCTGGCTGCTGCTAGGTTGCCTGCTCGCTGTTGCTGCTGTGAGAGCAGCCGATCGAGGCGGTTCTGCCGCAGGCGACAGAGATCTCTCTTCCAAATTCTACTGGATAGCCAGTCTTGGGACGGTTGGATCGATTATTCTAGCGTCTTTTCTTTTTCCAGCTACCACACACTTTTCCGGCGATGGCTACCAGTTGTTGAGCAGGCTTGCGGATGGTCGCACGATCTCCAAGGACTGGGATATAGGCTCGACAGCGCTGATCGAGTGGGTAAACAGGATATTTGACTGGAACAACGGCCCCGGCGCGCTCAGAACCTATCAGGTGGTCTCACTGGTAGCCGGTATTCTGGCGACTTTTGGATCGATTCTGTTGATTCAGCGACTTCAAGCGAACCGACTTCAGCGGTTGCTCTTTCTATTGGGGATGGTGACCGGTGGATATCTCTTGCTGTTTTTCGGACATGTGGAGAATTACGGCCTGCTGGTCGCACTGGTGCTTTTGTATTCGCTGGCCGGATATCTGGTCGCGGTGAATCGACTTTCCATAGTTTGGCTGATCCCGCTACTAGCAATCGCGCTGTTCCTTCACTTGATAGCCGTATCACTGATCCCCAGTTTTCTCTATCTGGCTACGCGCAATAGCAGTCTTCACGCCAGGCTGGAAGCGATCATCGCTCCAAGGCGCAGAGTGGTCGCGATCGTGGCCACAATTGTTCTGGCTGTTGTCTATTTCGGGATCCAGCAGAATCTGCTGTTCCTGCAGTTCGCTCTGTTGCCGTTACTCCCTGACAGATTTGCAGTCGAAGGAGAGTGGCTCTTTTCGCCGAAACATCTGATCGATATGCTGAATCTGGTGCTATTGCTCAGCCCGATGTCGCTTTTGCTTTTGATACAACGTTGGGGTGGAGAGGCAGACAATAGGGAAGCGACCATCTCGCGCTATCTCGGGCTCCTGGTTCTGGGGACACTGGGCATGGTGTTTCTGATGCGGTCCGGGATCGGGATGCCGCGCGATTGGGATCTTTTCGCGATAGCCGGTCCGCCGCTGGTCTTGTCGACACTGGTGGTCCTGTTTCGCTGGGGGAGTGATAAGCGATGGTTGGTGCCGGTGATCGGATTGGCGATCTCGCTCAATCTGTTGATGTTGATCCCAAGGCTTATCGTCAATGTGCAGGGGGAGATAGCGGTACAACATTTTCGCGCATACCTTGATCTGGATTTTCTGCGCGGGCGGAACGCGCGAAAGCTGTTGGTGAATTATTACCGCGAAACGGGCAAGGTAATGGCGGCGGAACGTGAGCAGTCGCGAGCCGAGTCAGATTATCCGGAGAGTCATTTGTCCAGACAGGCGGCGACGCAATTGGCTAGTGGCAAGTATGCCGAGGCGGCATCGACCTATTGGCGGGTTATCGAAATGAATCCGCTTTATCCTGATGGTTGGGCCAATCTTGGCGCAACGTACATGAATTTGGACAAACTGGACAGCGCGCATCATCTGCTGATGATCGCCAATCAAATGAATCCGAATAACCAGCAGATCATCAATAATCTTGGGGTGGCTTCCACGAAATTGCAGCGACTCGAGGAAGCCGAGCGGTGGATACAGCGCGCGCTGGCGATCGACAGCAATTACTGGCGGGCACATGGGAATTATGCCTATCTTCGATTGAGACAGGGGAGAGTGCCAGAGGCAATCGAATATTTCAGAAAGGTCTCAACCTTTGAGGGAGTGCCGGGGGAGTATCTCCGGACGATGGGCGATACGCTCGTCAGTATGAATGCGCCTGACCAGGCGCTTGAGCTTTATCGTATGGCGCTGGAGATCGGACTCGACAGCACTAAAGGGACCGACCTGCTGAATCGCTATCCGCAATTGCGCAATTGAGCCAAGATGGAAATACAACCTTCATCGAACAATCAGCGATCACTGCCTTGGTGGGCAATTCTGATGCTCATTCTCCTGACCGGGGTGAGTCTGCGAGTCGCGGATCTCACTGCCGATCTCCCCGGATATTTCGCCAGTAAATCACAGGACCTGACCACTGATGGATCGTTCCTGACGCTGTATGCCCGGAATCAGATCGAGCAGGGGAGTTGGGATCCGCTCGGCTATACTCCCTGGCGCGAATTTAAGCTGTCGCTGGTGACCGGCGTAAGTTACCTGACGTATACTACAATCGGCGTAAGCAGGTATGCATCAAATCTGGTCGGTGTGATTCTGAGCGCGGTCGGACTGATCCTCTTCTTGTTCGCCCTGGCACCATCGCTTTCTCGGAGGGGGATGGCGTATGCATCGGTAGCGCTGGCGGTCAGTTATCCGCTGATCATCTACTCCCGCACCCCCCTGTCAGAAAACAGCCTGATCTTCTTTCTGGGCCTTATCTATCTGGTCTTAAGTCGCTTTTCCAGATTCTGGTGGGGAATTTTGCTAGCGGGAGCACTTGCGGCTCTTGCCGGATTATTGGGGAAAAGTAGCGGGTTTCTCCTGCTTGGACCATTGCTGATCGTCACACTTGCCCGATCCGAAAATCGTACGCGCAGTAGTCTTCTGGTGGTTGCGTCATTCCTGACAGCCAGTCTGGTATACAGCCTCCTGTTTCTGGGGGAGCGTGGTCTGCTACAGTTCATCCTGGCTCACACGGTCGCGCAACCTGGAGCGCCGGTCGGACTCAGTTCGCCGATCGGGTTTATTGAGACAATCATTTCATTTGGACGATCACGAATTCATCAGTTAGCTCCGGTCGAGAGTCTGCTGGCGTATCTGGGCGTGTTGTCCGTGATCCTGAGAGGTATGCCGCGAACCGAACTGGCCAGAACGGCTTTGCTGTTTAATCTTGGATTAGTGTTGCTCTGGATATTGGGAATCGCGCCGTTCAACTATCTGCCGATGCGCTATGCTCTGCTGATCCTCCCATCCTTGACTGCGCTTGGCGCTCTCTGGCTTGACCGCGATGAATCCCAGGCACGCGTAACGCTTCGACAAATCGGCTGGTCGCGGCGACTCGCGCTTCTGCTCCTGAATTGGTACCTGTTATTCGTCCTGGCGAATAGCCTGATCAGCGAAACGATGGTGTATGACGTTATTCAGCGGCAGGTCTGGTACGCGCTGGCAGGCGCAGTCTTGGTGACCATCATTCAATTGCTGATCACCGGAAAACTGAGCAATCTCTTTTCGGCCAGTTATCGCGGTTGGTTAATGCCGGCATGCGTGGTCGCAGTGATAGCTATCTCGTCTTGGCAGGTAGGGAGTTGGTGGGGGAGACGGACACACACTATTGATGAGGCAGTGAGAGATATCGCGGCGGTTGTCGGAAAAGACGCGGCGATCGGCGGCCCGTATGGCCCGGTACTTGCCGATGGAAATGGACGGCAGGGATTCCCATTGTTCATCGCCGAGGACTTTGATAAGTCGCGCGATATACTCAAGAAGTATGGGGTGACCCATCTGGCGCTGCTCAATGAGGATTGGCAGCGGCTCCAGAGTACTATCCCGGAAATGAGAAAAAGTTCGGTGGTCGCAAAATACTGGCTGCGGGATAATACTATCGTTCTGGTCAGGGTAGCTGGACTGTTCGGCGGAAGTGCCGCGACCTATAAGATGAGTTCGTATGAGTTGGCGCTTCTGGCAACCGAGCATGGGGACAACAACACTGCGCTTGCTTTGCTCCAGTCGGCAATGGCGGAGTACCCGGATGCAAAGTCTCCCGCGATCAGCTATTACCATCTGTCGGTGACGCCGCAATCTATCGCCGGACTTGAGCCGACAATCCAACGTTTGCTGGCGGCCAACGGGTCGGATTTCACGATCAATCTTCTCGCCGCTGTCTATTACCGGCATCTGGCGCAGATCAGCGGGGCGAATCAGTACAGTGACCGTGCGGAGCAGCTCAGGGCCGAGGCGGTCCGACTCTGTCCGGAGAATGAAACGGTTGTTCAAAACGGTTTTCAGCATTATGATCCGACTGTCCGGATCCTGCAATAGATCAGGTCGGACAGACGGGATCAGAACGAGATGAAAAAGCGCGCTTTATTTTACCTGGCATTGTTGGCGGCGTTCGCCCTGGCGGTTGGCCTTCGAATTACTGACATCACGGCAGACCTTCCGGCCTATTTTAGCGGCGGTGGACAGGACTTTACCACTGACTCCTCCTACCTGACATTGTATGCCAAGACCGCAGTTCAATTCGGCAGTTGGGATCTGTTTGGATTTGAGCCCTGGAGCGCGTTTAAGATCTCGATGATCTCAGGAGTCAGTTACCTCCTGTTTCTCGTGCTGGGAGTCTCACGGGCAACTGCCGCTTATGCCGGGACAGTTCTCCAGCTCTGCAGTCTGGCGCTGATAATAATCGGGTTGGCTCGGTATCTGAAACCTCGGTCTCTTGTCATGGTCGCCGTGCTATTTGCCACTAACTATCTGCTGGTGTTATACGGACGGGTTCCGTTCTCAGAGAACGGAATGCTTTTCGTCGCTGCGCTCACGTTTCTGGTTTACGCATACTGGTTTGATCGGCTGTGGGGGAAGATCGCGGTTGGAGTGTTGATCGCATTGACCGCGCTATTGGGAAAAAGTTTCGGTTTCCTGCTCGCAGGCGGGCCGATCCTCTACTTGTTGATGACTGAGCGAAAGAAAGCAATCATGCCGGCGATATGGGTAATCGCGCCGATCATCGCCACCACGCTTATCTTTACGTCGATCTTCCACGGCGAGTCCGGGCTGTTTGGATTTATTTATGAGTACGGGGTTGGTGAGCATGGCACGCCTCACGGATTCAGTTCACCGCTTGGATTCTTTGAGTCATTGATCTCGATCTCCTCCACCGGGCTGCATGAATATACGCCGGCGCTGAGTATTCTCTTTTGGATTGCCGCGCTCATCCTGATCTGCACTACTCGCAAGCCCGATCCGTCCTCCAAGATCATGCTGTTCATGGTCGGTTGGGTAATCTCCTGGCTGGTGGCGCTGTCACCATTCAACTATCACCCGGTCCGCTATCTGTTTGTGGTGATGATCCCGATCACAGTGATACTTGCCCTGGCGATCGAACGGCTGCAGGATGGCGGGTTGGCGCTGGTCAAGAAATGGCCGGTATGGCGAATGGTTCTGTTGCTGCTGGTCAATTGGTACGCGGCATTTACGCTGGGCAAAGGGATCTTTTACGATACCCGCGTGCCGGAAGTGATGCATCCGTTGGTCTGGAAGGCGCTGATAGCCGGCCTGTTGGTCAGTGCAGTTGTCTTTCTATTGGCGAGAGTTTCAAAATGGAAACCGATCATCGCGAACTCTGTACTAGTGCTGGTCGCGGTTGGGGGGATAGTCATGGCGACTGATCTCTGGCAGTTCGGTCAGTGGTTCAGGATCAGGACGCACATGATCGATGATGCCGCGCGCGACACGGCGGCCCTTCTTGGTCCGGGAGCAGTAGTGGGGGGGCAGTATGGCCCCGCGGTTACATCGGACTCGAAATTCGGCAGTCTGCGGCTTTTTCTCCGGGATGATATACAGACGTTTCGTGAGCAATTACGGCAATATCCAGTGACGCATATTGCAGTTGGAAACAATAGTTTGGCCGACCAGATCGGCAATAGCGAACTGCTTAAGCGGGCGCCGGTGCTGACCACATTCTGGCTTCGGGATAATTTCGTGAAATTGCTTCGAGTAAATCACTTGAGCGGCAACGCTGAGGCGGAAAGATATCGGCCGAGTGAGTTTGAAGTGGCGATCGATCTTATGTATGCCCGACGGTTCGAAGAGGCGGAACAGATGCTGGGGAGATTCATCCGCCAGCACCCGAAAAACAAGGCCGCGCTTCTCGAACAGTATTATCTAGTACAGTTCGTCCGGGGGCCAGCGGCCGCCAAGGATGCGCTTGACGCCTTGTACGCTAATTTCCACTCCGATTATGCGATCGGTCTGACTGCCGCGATCTACTACAAGCAGATGGCAGAGCAGACTGGAAGCGCGGAAGCGCGGGCGAAAAGCCAGCGGTATCTTGAAGAGTCTGTTCGACTCAGTGGAAGTCAGGCGGAGAATACCCGCCGTATGTTTAGTACCTATCTCCCTTCAGATCGTGTGGTGAAATAGATTATGACCAATCGAAATCTCTTTCTTCTTTTGGCGGCAATGGCGACAGGATCGCTGATTCAATGTAGCTCGCCCAAAAAGGTGACTGTGGCCGATGAAATTCCGGCAGAAGCACCCGCCGTGATCCCGGTAGATCTGAAGGTCGAGCCGGGCAATGAACGGATGACGATCGAATGGAAACAACAGGGGGACGGGCTGATCTCGGGGTACAACATTTATATCAGCGAATCACCGATCTTGTCGGATACTGCGGCTCCGGTCAATTTCGCGCCATATCCCGGCGATACAGACCCCGATGATGGCGTGGAGCGTTACGAAGCGGGTAGTCTCGAAAATGGGAAGAAGTATTTCGTGACTGTCAGGGTGATCAATCCGGATCGAACCCTCTCGGCGCCCTCCAATCAGGCAATGACCATTTGCGGGCCGCGGGGCGAGATCTTGCTTGATTCGCGATTTGCCGGAGAACAGGATGGATACGCACTGACCCGAGCCGCGTACGTCCGCTCCCAGAGTGATCAAAATGATCTCTATTTTTATAACTCAGGGGGAACTGATTATCTCGCCTCGCCGGACCGGCTTGATGGTTACAATCGAAAGAGCAGGTTCAATAAGCTGTCGTTGAAAGGGAGTCTCGCGGAGATCCGCTCGCGCGTGAGAAGTGTCAGTGAAATACCCAAGGCGGATCGCATCGCGGTCAAAGTCGGTGATTGGGTCCACGTGCGGACAGCGGATAACCGGAATGGTCTGCTACATGTGATCGGGTTTGCTGGCGAAGGGAAAGCGCGCGGTATTCGACTGGAGATTGCGTTTTGTCCGGCCGAGAATGAGATGATCTTCTGAGCGGATCAGCGCATCCGCTTTTCGATCGCGTCGCCAAAACGCTCGATATCGGTCATCTCCAGATAGACCTGTCCGGAGATCCGCATCCATAATTGGCCATTCCAGCCATGTATCTGGGCCTCGATCTTTTCCTCAAACAACATTTGGTCGCGCAGCGCAAACGCATCCGCTTTGGTACTTCCGAACGAGAGTGGCAGGGGGAGAGTCGCCATCGTCCCGATCATCTCTTTCGGAGTCGTGAGCGAAGTGCCAAATCGCTTGCAGAGACGGTTGGCTCCTTCCCATGCCACCGAATGGTTGTATTGTCGCATTTCGGCAGCGCCAAGCGAACGTATAAATTCAATACCCGCAGGTGCGGATAGGAAGTTGGTCGGATCTTTGGTGCCGACCCAATCAAATTCTTCGGTCATCCCTTTGTCGAACCCCCAGGAGATGACGGGTGAGTGAATAGAACCCTGGTGTTTTTTGTCGGCCCAGAGGATACCGCATCCACGCGGGGCAAAGGCCCATTTGTGGAGATTCCCCACATACCAATCGACTCCGAGCGAGGAGATATCCAGGTCGATCGCTCCCGGCGCATGCGCACCATCGATCAGGATCGGAACAGCATGTCTCCTGCAAACCGAGGCGATCTCGGCGATCGGCATCAGGAGTGCGCTTTCGGACGTGATATGGTCGATGAGGGCAAGGCGGGTTTTCGGGCCAATCCCTTGCTCGACAGCCCGGACGACCTGCCCGGGGTCGGTGATCGGAATCGGCAGGGTGATGATCCTGACTTTCGCTTTAGTCAATCTGCCGACGTACTGCGCCGTGTAGGCGATCGAACCATAGGCATGGTCGAGCAAAACGATCTCGTCATCGGGTTGAAAATCCAGTGACTGGAGAATGGCGTTAATACCGGTGGTGGCATTGTCGACAAATACCAGATCATCGCCGTTGGCGCCAAGGAACCTGGCCACATCGTCGGCCGCCTGACGGATTAGCGATTTCGGATGGAGCGGTCGGCCGTGCTGGAAAGTGTACTCCCGAAACATGAACTTGGCCGGATCGGATTCCATACGATCGCGAAGGAGTTGCTGAGCATCCAAAACCTTACGCGGGGTGGCCCCGACTGTCCCATGATTCAAGTAGGTGATATCCGGGCTCAGTTTCCACTCGCTGAGCATCGCGTGGCCGAATTGCGGCATCGGAGCGTTTCCTCTCTGGTCGAAAGTCAGTACAGACAGATTGAAGTGAGAATGCAGTGATGAAAGGAAGATGACAAGGGGAAATTGACCGACCGACGCGGCAATTGCCGGGTTTATTGTCACCGTAACAAAACCATCTTGCGGGCGGTCACCCGATCTGCCGCCTGGAGGCGGTAGAGATAAACTCCGGAAGCCACCTGATTGCCGGATTGATCGGTCCCATTCCAAACAACGCGGTAGTCGCCGGATGGCTTTTCTTCATCGAGCAATCGTCGCACACGCTGGCCAAGAATGTTGAACACCTCGACTGTCACCCGACTGCGTTCAGGCAGGGAAAACGCTATGACTGTGGTCGGATTGAAAGGGTTGGGGTAATTCTGTGCCAGGAAAAAGCCGGGTAAGGTCGGTGTCACAGGCGCGAGGGAATCGATCAGGTTCTGGGCTTTCTTGTAGATCCATTCAATCAAACTCCGCGCGCCAGGTTGTTCAAGATACCAGAGGTGAAACCCAAACGTGAAGGTCAGGGTGCTGTCTACCTGCTTCATCAATCCGACCGGTTCAGTCTCGACCAGGCTGGTTGCCGGCATGGAGGACCCAAACTGATAGATCACTGTTGTCAGGCTGTCCGGGCGGAATGCGGATACATGCGAAGGGGTGGCAGATGGCCAGGCGTTCGTCAGGATCGACTGAAACGTACTTCTCGTGCTGTCGTATCGGACCTCGGGGGCATCGGCGACTGGCACCACATACGAGAAAGCCAGCAGGCTATCGACATATGGCGCGACGGCACGGTTGCGATAGTAGGCCCAACCTATGGCAAAGATCGAGTCAACTCCAAAGTACTGATTCACCAGTGCAGAATTCCGCGAATACCATTGTGGCATGGTATAGGAATTGAATTCCGGACCACCCAGATTGGCGAACTGGCCGCAATAGACCAGCACTCCCTTGTACCCCAAAAACCTGGCAAAGCCATGTTCTTCGTCCTCATACCAATTGCGCAAGACATGGTCCCGAATGTTGTCATCGACTATGACAATTTTGTATCGGGTGAAGAGCCGCCAGTCGAGACAGGCAGGTAGAGTCGGATGACATCCGGCGAGGCTGTCTGCCAGGGAATAAATATCGTAATCGTACCCTTGCAGAACACGTTGATAGAACTGGTCAATGGAATCCTCAACGGTATAACTTCCAAAGCGAAGACCATGCGTCAGGACCAGGAAATCCTTTTGTGGTTCATCGACCGTCCAGACCTGAACATGGCTCGCATGGTCGCTCTCGAAACCGCTGGAATCGATCGCTGTCACCAGATAGAGACTACCGCTCGACGGGCCATTATCGACAAATTCGGTTTCATCGGAACCGACAGTCGCGAAGGGGGTGATCGCATAGAAGTAGTAATCGATACCGCCCTCGGAGACTGTGTCAATCTCATCTCCAGTCGCATTGGTTGAATAATGCGGGGGGTACCAGTTGTTGGCTGCCACAGTGTCGGGAAAGCGATAAATGTTATACTGGCGCACGGCCGCTCCGGCGGAGGCGGACCACCTCAGTCTGGCTGACTCGTCGCTTTTGACATAGAGCATCGTGTCGATCGGCACAGGCGGAGTGAGGGCCGTGGGAACCGTCACCGCCATTGTCGGTGAATTCAAGCGTGATTCACCTCCAACCATGTGTCGGACCGCGAATGTGTATCCTCCCGAGTGAGGGAGAGAATTGAGCGTAAGATCATTTTCCTCAGTGGTGACGATTATCGGGAGCGAATCAGGGGAGTACCAGGGGGGAGACACCCCTGCATGGCGGTACTCTTCCAGGGGAATTGGCTGTCCAAGCAGTTGGTAACCGTCGATTCCACCGCCTACCCAGGGATCCCAACTCACGATGATTGAATCGCCGGTGACGACCGATGTTCGCAAGTTGGTCGGGGGATAGGTTGGATCACGAAGCAATGAGGCGAGTGAATCGGCGATCCGGCCGTGAGCGATCAGGCCATCCAGATGAAGGGACTGCACGTATAGCTCAGGCGCCAGTTCCAGGAAGTCCTTGATGTGTGGGTCTGTGTGAATGTCGGCCGCAGTCAGGAGCGCGTATTGGATTCGGACCGAGGAATCGGGAAGGAGATCAAACGGACCGGCGGAGAGCAGGAAGCGAACATCCCATCCATTAATCAGGTCATACGCTCGCAGAGTATCGGATTGCGGGAGCCACTCCGCATTACCCGCCAATCTGCTGGTCATGACCTGGTCGAAATCCCACTCCGGTGCACTCAATACATGATATTTGTTGCGGTCACCCAGGGGATAGCCGGTTCCGCCGGTACCAAAATCGCGCTCGTTGGCGCGAAGCATTGGCCCATAATCAAGGGCACCGAGTCCACCGCCTCCACCAACATACCAGTTGAAATTAGCACGCCCACCGAACGAGGTGTAAAGCACTTTGGCCGCGAAACCTCGCTCAAATGTGACACTATCCTCAAGGTCGCCGTCTATGTCGACCACATAGCCTATTCGCTCAGATGGAATGCTCCCGGCGACATCATTGAGATAACCCGCTGAATTGAGCAGACCGATATCAGGATCAAAATAGAAGCCCACATATCCCTGTCGTATTGTATCAGGGCAAATATTCGTGATCACCAGATCGTAGACGAGACAATACTGGGCGTCTTCGCCGTCCCAGACGTAACCTCGATTGGCAAACAGCAGGTTGAGCGGCCGGTATCGCGTGTCATCAAAGTGGTCGTTGGTGTAGGCAGTGCCGGAGTGAATGGTATCATCGAAAATCGCGCTGACTCCGAGTTGAGCAGGTGAGACGCATCCATTCAGAACCCCTTTGTAGCCGGGGGAAGGAAATCCGACTGGGAGCAATTCTCGAGACGATAGCCAGCCGTCAACAGCGATTGAAACCAGGGTATCCTGTCCGACTATTCCGCCTACCCAGATACCTCCGCCAAATAAATACTCTTTTTCGCTCCCGGCAGGCGACTCAAACGAATGTACCTTGACCGAGCCCGGTACCTCGGTACTATATGGCCTGCCAATTTGTCCAAAGCCGGTCATATTGGATCGGAATTCGTTCGTGGAGAACTCGAAATTCGGAGCCGGCCATTCAAGCGTTTGGGATGCGGAAGCGTTTAGTACTAATCGACCCGAGTCGGGGGGATTGTATCGCTCTAAGGGTCGCGCCTGGGCATGGCAGAATCCGAGGACCAATAGACATGAGATGAACGTCGGCTGAAATGTGCTATACCGATTCAGTACCATGTTCCCTCCCAAGGCGTGGCGACACCTTGATTGGCACTAGGACGTAGAACGTCTGCTATTAATCTAATCTGTTTTGTCTGGCTAACAAGGAGTTTGCAGCCGATACCATTGGTAACCGGTGAAATACTACAGGCATAGAGGACAAGTAGGGTGGCGATTTTAGGTGGTAATCACACATTTGTCAAAGTTAATTGTAGAATGGTAGATGCTCGGCAGGTATGCTCAAAATGATGAATAGACAGGACAATCTAGCGATATATCGCTTCATCCTGCTTCTGGCGGTTGTCGTCGTCGGGGCATCTCTGGCCATGGCCGGTGCCAAGATCTGTGCCAAATGCAAGAAGCCGATTGACTCCGGGAAATGGTTTGAAATAGACGGTCGCACTTACCACTACAATCATTTTGTGTGCGAAAACTGCGGCAAGCCGATCGGCGAAGAGAACTATTTCGCAAGAGACGGGAATTATTACGACTCGCTCTGTTTCGTGAAGCGCTTCGCCCGACGGTGCGCCTATTGTGACCAGCCAATGATGGAATGGGTCACGGTGGCCGGCCGCGATTACCATGATGCCTGCTTTACCGAACATGTTGCGGATCGCTGCGCCATATGCGGCAAACCGATTCTTGGCAATTATCTCTACGACAGCTATGGGGCAAAAGTCCATTCGGAACACAAAACCGAGGCGAAGCAGTGCGACTATTGCAGTCGGTTCCTGACCGCCGAATCAGAGGGGGGAGAGCAATACCCCGACGGTCGGACCGTCTGTGGACTCTGTAAAAAATCAGTGGTTAGTAGCCAACACGAGGCTGACTCGCTCTTATTGGTCGCCAAGGCGTTGCTCCGGATGCAGGGGATCGTGATCAAGCAGGGAGATTTCGACCTGGAACTGGTGAGTCGGGAGGGGATGAGTGCGCTTTCGGATCGTCCGGGCCCGGAAAAGGCCGGATTCACCCATATTCAGCAGTCCAAGTACCTCGGCGGACTTTTTAAGGATACCGAGGTGAAGATATACATTCTCGACCGAATGCCGCGCATCCACTTTATCGCCACCGCCGCCCATGAGCTGATGCATGTCTGGTTTGGCCTCAATGATCGGTTCCACACTGAAGATATTCTGGCCGAGGGGAGCTGCAATTATGCTTCCTACCTGGTATTGCTGAATTACCCGAAGGAGGTGGACCATGTCATCGACCGGATGATGGAGGATGACGATCCGATCTATGGCGAGGGATTCCGGCGGGTCAATCGGTATGTTGAGGAGGTGGGGATCGCGGCCTGGTTGAATTATATCCGGGAGTTTGATCATCCACCCTGGCAGAAGTAGCGATCCGTTGAATTCGATGCTGAAAAAACTTGCGTCCGGATTACTGAGATGACCATACTATCTGTGGTCGGGCGGAACGCCGCCGCCGGATCCAGAGCATTAGGCTCACAGCGCAGTGCGTCGGCGAACAACACTATCCAGCAGGAGGCCGTCATGGCTAAGGGAAAAGACAAGGGAAAAAAGGAAAAGAAGAAACCGCCGAAAGCCAAGAAGTAGGCATTTCTCATTCCCGTTTCTCTTACAAGCGGGATGTATTCCGAAGATGATAAGCCCACCACCCGGTGGGCTTATGCTTTGAGGGTGGAAACCGTCGCTCCATCGGGAACCTCATTGAAGTCCGATTCCAACTGATTCATCAATTCCGCCACCGAAATTATCTCGGTGATCCGATAGGCATTGGCTCCCGCGAAAGCGAAGCCGTGGGCCAGCTTTCCTTTTTGTGCATTGATCAGCGCCTGGGCGATACAGTAAGGCGTCGCAGCAACATCGCATGTCGAGATGCAATGGTACGGGCATTTGTACGGCTTCTTCATACCGGACTCGACATCATTCAGATAGTCATTTCTGATCGCCCGTCCGGGCATGCCGACCGGGCTCTGGATGATCACAATATCTTCTCTTTGCGAGTCGACATACGCTTGCTTAAACGAGGGGTCGGCATCGCATTCATGAGTCGCTACAAAGCGAGTCCCCATTTGAACTCCCGCTGCCCCACGATCCATGATCGACCGGATATCCTGTCCGGTATATATTCCGCCACCGGCGATTACCGGGATCGGTTTGCCGGCGGATGAGCCGTGGCGGTCGGCAACCTCGAGTACGGATTCGACCAGCAGTTCCAGAGAGAATGCAGGGTCAAATATCTGATCTCGGGAGAAGCCAAGATGTCCGCCCGCTTTCGGGCCTTCGACAACTATGGCATCGGGCAGGTAGTCGTATTTATGGAGCCATCGCTTGCAGATCAATTCGGCCGCTCGGCCAGAGGAGACGATTGGCACCAACTTGGTATGCGTACTTCCATTGAGGTACGAGGGGAGGGTCATCGGAAGGCCGGCACCACAGAAGATGACATCGACCTTCTCGTCGATAGCCGTGGTGAAATACTCCCCATGATTTGTATTGGCCATCATGACGTTGAGGCCGATCAAGCCATCGGTCGCAGCCTTGGCTTTCCGGATCTCCCGGCGGAGGGCACGATTATTGGCTTCGATGAAGTTTGTCTGGAAGTCCTTTTCCCGGCTGCCGATGCCGGTCGACGCAATGACGCCGATTCCGCCAGCGAGTGCGACTGCCGAGGCCAGGCCAGCCAACGAGATGCCGACCCCCATGCCTCCCTGAATGATCGGAAGGGGAGCTGTTTTGTCACCAATGGTCAGTGGATTCTGTCTGAGGGAGAACACTAGAGTATTTGTCTCACTTTGCTGTCTAAACCGAAGATAGAATATACCGCTTCAGACTGAACAGCCGGCTCCAGTGAGAGGGGGAAATATTCGCGAATGAGGACCGAATGTATGATCAGGGTCATCTTGATAATTGTACGATAATTCTTGCCCTCCTGAAAGCCCTAGTTTGAGTATTATCGATAAAATGGTCCAGTCGGGGGAAAATACTCCGGAAAGAGCTGCTTGGTCTTGCTGGTAGTATCATGTAGTGCAAATGGTTATGGCGACAGGTCGGAGCATGGGGCAGGCGAAACAAATAGTATCCGGTGAGTTGGAGGGGGAGTTACTGTTGGAACGGGTCGGTTTCGGATGTTAAGGGGAGTCGGATTCGGGGGACAAAAAACCTGACGGTCCGGTTAGGGAGACGTCAGGTTCGGTTGATCTGTTGGGATTTAGTTAACTTGGCCCAACAAGTCTGTTGGGAGAGGCTAACTATCAGCCACCTCACGTGTGTCGCATTTCAAAACTGGACCACCTCCTTTCCCGTGTACTCATAAAACAATAATCTGAGCCGATGAGTTCAACAAAAACTTTGGCCCGGCCTCGAAAAAGTGGGGCCAGGTATGGCTTATCCGGTCAGCCGCGCCGTCCCGACTGGCAGTCAAAATTCCGGATCATCATGGCAGTCATTTTCTGGAAGCCGAGCTGCCGGTATCCCTTTTGGAGATTCGGGTCGCAGGTCAGGTCGATCATATAGAGGCCATCGAGCTGGGTCAGCATTCGTTCCATCAGCTCCCGCCCAATCCCGCGAAATTGGTACTCCGGGAGAACCTCAAGCAATGGGATATAGGCGCTGAGGATTTTATCCGAGATGGCGGTGACGAAGCCGACGACTTGATTGGTCTCGTCATCAATCGCCAGGACCACATAGTCGCTCTGCTGGAGAATACGAAGGTGCGTTTCCGGCGAGGGGGGATTCGGCCAGCCGACGAAAAAGCCAGTGAGTTGGGAAGAGCTGAGGGCAATACAATCAATTCGATAGCGAATCATATGTGCCTAGTACGTGGGACATGAAATGGGAATGTACCAGAAAGTGAGATACAATATTAGCGCAGACAGATCACTGATATCAATCACGCCCACACCGTTCATGTTTGCCTCAGTAGGGCACTGTAGTATCGGTCGTGGATTCATCGTAAGGTATCCTATCAACATAGATAGGTCAGAAAGGTCAGGAGTTTCGTATTGACTCATATTAACGTTTCCCCTTGGTCCAGTACAGCAACTACACTTCACGCCAAACGGCCCGATCTGAACACCACAGCTATTGTTCGCCGGGGCACAGGGGGAGTTGTCACGGATATAATAGTTACCGGTATCCGCAAAACAGAAGAGCGGGTCGGCGGAGAGATTGCCCTGGACATCGCCGGCGGCACCCTGGACTCCCAGATAATTCGCGCTGTCGTTTCCCCAGGAATCGCTGCATTCAACATACATTTCACCGACCCAATAATTAGACAACCCGTACCGTCCATTTCCGAATGCAATGGTATTGGACACATAGGAATCCTGACCGGCCGGATTGTCGGGAAGGATCTTCGGCATATCAACGAATTTGAAAATTCCATCCACGCCGTTGTTGCCGATCAGGCAGTTCTCGATATAATGATCACCATGATCGAACAATTGGATGCCGCACGAATCATTATCCAGCACAAGCGTTCTCACAATTCGCGCACTGGCTCCACTAAACATCGGCACTCTGCCGACTCTGATGCCGTTCAGATTTCTCTCGACCCGACAACCCGTGATCATCGGATTGCCATTGTTAAATGCAGCGATTCCATGGTGGGCGTTGTCAGAGACTGTGCAATTGATGATCTTCGGCGAGGTTCCGTCGCAATGGATTGCTCCGTAAAATCCCGGCATGGGCAACAGCAATTTGTAGGCGCCAGTGATCGTGAAGCCATCCACGACTGTATTGCTGTCCTCACCAGCGTGAATCCAGATACCGATATGCTCATCCAGATCCGTCCCACCACACTGGATAATCACATCCGAGCCATACTCTCCGCCACCTTTTAAGTAGACGGACTTTCCAAGGAGATCGATATCCCGATTTCCATCGCCGCTATATGTGCCGGGAGCTACCAGCACAGTGTCAAAATCATTAGTGGCATTGATGCCAGCCTGTATTGTCGGTTGATCAGCTGGGACATTGATGATCGCTGCATCTGATAGTGAAGCAATCAAAACTAGTGCAGTGCAGAATGATGTGAGTTTCACGGGTACCTCCGGGGACAGGTATGTCCACTAATCGTAAGGTAGCCGACAGGCAGCATTCTTGCAAGATTAGATTGCAAACGGAGATAAGTCTGGTATGGAATAGTACCGATTACCGGCGGCTGCCCAGCACACGAGCCGGAAAAAGAATCAGCGCACGCAGAAACTCGATCAGACCGTCGACCGCAATTCCGACAATCCGGAAAGGGAGGAGGACCAGCCAGACGATCGGAAAGAGCACCAACGCCAAGAGCGCCAGCGGCCAGGCGAGAAAAAGCAAAATCAACCAGAGAATGAATGTAGCCATATCGAATGATTCCTCTCCCCAATTATACGATTTCGAGATCAGGGATGTTACCAAAAACTAGTCGTCTGTCTTCAGAGAAAACGGCGTGAAATTGGTCTTCCAGTCAAAGTAATCTTCGCGCTCGATCCGTTTGAGGAAATTGACCACTTTGTACGTGAAGGGAGTGGCGATCACTTCCCAGAGGACTTTGAGTGTGTAGTTACCCAACATCACTGAGATGACTTGCTCATTGCTCCAGATACCCAAAAACGCAACGGGATAAAAGACGAGCGTATCGACTCCGGCGCCGACAATAGTAGAGCCGATCGTCCGGACAAAAAGGAATCGTCCTTTGGTCAGTAGTTTCAGTTTTGCCAGGACAAACGAGTTGGAGAATTCTCCCACCCAATAGGCGGAGATAGAGGCGAAGATGATGCGCCAGGTCGATCCAAAGACGGCTTCCAGCGAAGACTGGCCGTCCCATCCATCCGCCGGCGGAAGGGCAAGCACGACCCACGCCATAAACGACGCAAAGACCAGCGCGCCGAAACCTGCCCAGACGACTTTGCGCGCGCGGGCGTAACCGTAGACCTCGGTCAGGATATCGCCAAACAGATAACTGATAGGGAAGAAGAGAATACCCGCGCCAAATGAAAACTGCCCCCAACTCCAGATCTTACTCGGGCCGATCAGATTGGAGCAGAGCAGGACCGTGACAAAAAGCGCCATGATGAGATCGTAATAGCGATAGTGATGGTGTTCGTGCGGTGTGGGTTGCGGTAAAGGGGTCGTCATGGTATGCCAACATAACTAAAGTGGACTAAGCAAGTCAACCAGCAGAAACAAAAAAGAAAGGGGTGGCTGCAGTCAGCCACCCCATAAACGCTCTGATGAATCTTGGTTACCAGATCTTGATCATCGCATCGGGCGAACGAAGCATGGCGGCCTCGGACGCACAACCGAACGCTTTCTGGAACTCAACCATGTTCGCCAATGGTCCGCGGAGGCGGAACTCGGAGGGCGAGTGCGGGTCAGTATTAACCTGCAGTTTGAGTGCTTCCGGACGCATCATCGTGCGCCAGTCAGAAGCAAAGGCGAGGAAGAAGCGCTGTTCCGGAGTGAAACCGTCGATCTTCTCGCGCGATTTCCCTTCCAGCGCCTTCTGCAGACCGTAGTAGGATACCAAAAGACCGCCGAGGTCGGCGATATTCTCACCCAGCGTCAACTGACCGTTGATCTTCAAGTCGTCAACGACAACATAATTGCTATACTGCTCGACCAGCTTGTCGGTACGAGCCTTGAACTGGGTCATGTCTTCTTCTTTCCACCAGTTCTGATAAGAACCATCGGGGCCGAACTGCGCGCCCATATCGTCGAAGCCGTGAGTGATCTCATGGCCGATCACCGCGCCGATAGCGCCAAAGTTGGAAGCATCATCCGCGTCCGGATCAAATGCCGGCGGCTGAAGGATAGCGGCCGGGAAAACGATCTCGTTCATCAGGGGATTGTAGTAGGCGTTGATCGTCTGCGGCGTCATTCCCCATTCATTCCGGTCGACCGGCTTGCCGATCTTATCGAGCTGGCGCTGGGCTTCAAACGCCTTGCCGCGCTGGATCATCTCGAAATAAGGCATGGCCGAGGTGATCTGCAGTTTGGAGTAATCACGCCAGATATCGGGATAACCGACTTTGACCACAAAGGTGGAGAGTTTCTTGAGTGCGGCGGCTTTGGTCTCCGGAGACATCCAGTCAACCGCGTTGATCCGGTCACCCATGGACGCGAGCAGATGGTGGACCATCTCTTTCGCTTTTTCTTTGGCACGCGGCGGGAAAGTCTTCTCGACATACAGTTCACCCAACGCCTCGCCGAGTGCTCCCTCAAGATGAGTCAGCACACGCTTCCAGCGCGGGCGGAGTTCCTTCACGCCTGACAGTGTCGCAGAGTAGAAGCTGAAATTCTCATTGATGAATTCGCTGGAGAGATACGGGGCCGCCTGGTGAACCAGGTGCCAGCGGAAATAATCCTGCCAGTCGGCGATCGGGAGTTCGGCCAACATGCTGTTCAGGTCGGCGAAAAACTTGTCCGGGAAGATGGAGAAGCTGGCGATCT
Organism: bacterium; assembly: GCA_016708025.1. Taxonomy (NCBI): domain Bacteria; species bacterium. The sequence continues at coordinate 272,432 of JADJGQ010000004.1, forward strand.
GCGGCTGGTCCATCGCTTTAAAGTAAGCGGCCCAGTTGAAATTCGGGGTCGCCTGATTCGCCTGTTCGATTGTCTTGATATTGTACCAGGCGGCCGGGTCGCGAAGTTCCACACTGGTCAACGACGCGTTGGCCAGGCGAGTCTCAAGCGCCAGGATCTTTTCGGCAGAAGCTTTTGCGTCAGCTTCGGAGTCACCAAGCAGCATGAGCATATTGGCAACATGGGTCACGTACTTGGCACGGATCGCGATCGTCTCGTCATCGGTACGCGTGTAATAATCGCGGTCCGGCAGACCGAGGCCGCCCTGCGACGCATAGAGAATAATATCAGTCGGGTTCTTCATGTCCTGATCGACAGAGAGGTCAAACAGGAAGTCGTAGCCCTGGCGATGGTATTTCATGATTGCGGTCTGGATATCGGCCGATGTTTTCAGCGTCTTGAAATATGCCAGATCGGCGGCAAGCGGGGTGGCGCGGTCGGCTTCAATTTTGGAAGTGTCCATCGCCACTTTATAGAAGGAACCGATCTTCTGACGGGCAGAGCCAGCCGCCGCTTTGGAATCGGCGGCGGCGGATTCGCAGATTTCGCGAAGAACGGTGTTATTGCGTTCGTACATTTCATGCATCGGCGACCAGGAACCGTATTCCGCGGGAATTTCTTTACCTTTGAACCAGTTGCCGTTGGCATAGGCCCAGAAGTCGTTGCACGGATTGACCGTGGTATCCAGTGCCGTGATATCAACCGCCTTTTGGGATTGATCGACGGCTGCAGCAAACTGCGCCAACATCAATGTGGCCGCCAGCATGACTGCCAGAGAAAAGATTCTCTTCATGATAAACCCTTTGTCTTGAGTGTCTCGAGCAAGGGGCGCGTCAATCTGATGCGCCCGGAATCCAACAAGCTACTATACGCGAAAGGGTTGTCAAATGTTTATTGGTGAAATCAGGGGCGAACGATTTTCTGCCGGAAGTTTATATCTACTTAATTGACAATCGTTTGCGATTTCGTCCGTCGTTACCTGTGTGACCGCAAACAGGTATTGGTGAACTCACGATGCAATTTCCGGCCTAGTACCTTCCGAACATCTTGGCCAGGAAGCGATGGAAGGCGTGAATCCCGGTGATCTCGCCCGCATACAGCAGAATGCATTTGTCACTGACCGTGTGAATACCGGCGTTGCGCGCCGTCGATTCTGCCTGACTGAAATCCCGACCGCGCTGAAACCAGAGATGTGAAAAACCTGCAGAGATCGCGTCCTTGACCACCAGTTCGGCGGAATGGGGCGCGACGGCGATCACCGCCGATTTGACTTCTTCCGGAAGGCCGACCAGCGAAGGATAGCAAGGATCATCGGCGAAAGTTGTACGCGCCGGGTGGACAGCATACACAGCAAATCCCCGGTCTTTCAGTTCGCGATAGATGATGCCGCCAAAGTCTCGATCTGAGACGCCCACGACAGCGATAGCTTTGGCCAGGCAGAACTGCTGGATATTTTCCGCTTGCGAGCTCATTCTCGTCCTCTCCTGAAAGTCGACAATCGAGGCAAGATTACAGAATCCGGGCCAATTTTCCAGCGAAAAATAGGCGTCGGCGACAGAGCAGCGAAGTTTCCGCTACCAGATACCGGGCCGTCTGGTTATCTTGCTACCGCGAAACGACCCATGATCCTAACCCGCAGATAAATCGGGGAGTAAATCTTATGCCTGTGTCGCGGTCCGGCCAGTACGAGCTTCAATCCCTTCTTTCTGCGCACCCACCTTTTGAGGTATGGCGCGCCAGGCATCCCCTGACAGGGTCAACCTGCCTGCTTAAGTTGTTGAAACAGGATGGATCGCCCGAATCGAAGGCTGCCTCGGATCTGGTAATCGCTGCAGTTAATCGTCACGCTATGATCCGAAATCGGCGAATTATTACTGCCCGACGGCTTGCTTCGCACAACGGCAACTTGGTTGTGGAGTACCCCTTTCTTGAAGGAGGGGACTGGCGGCCAGTTACTCCGACACTTCTGGCACAACACTGGTATCAGCTGATCGGCCAGATAGCACTGGCAGTCGATTATTTGCACCTTCGTGGGTTGGTCCATGGTGACCTGAAGCTCGAGAATTTCCTGGTAACGGAAGTAGGTGGCCGGTACGATCTCCGCATGATCGATCTGGATTTCCTCCAACTGGACAATTCCAAACCGCAGGGGATACTGTTCGGCACTCCCGGTCATATCGCTCCAGAGGTCACCGCCAATGATCGGATAGTGGCACAATCAGACTGCTATTCACTGGGTGTTTCTCTGCGTAGACTGTTGGAGTCGGTCGATGGTCAGCCGATCGCGCTGCCGTTCGACAAGTCGGCACTTGCAGCCTTAGTGAGCGATCTCACGATCGAAGATTATGTGATGCGGCCACGTTTCCTTTCAGATACGCTCCATCAGCATGGATTGCTGTCGTCTGACAAAGCGCCGCAGTCTCAGTACCAACTTCTCGCCATGATCGTCGGCGGACTCATGACTTCGCGGACGCGGCGGGCGCTTCGCTCCGGTCAGTTCAATCGGTTTATGGCCGCGGATCTTCATCTCTTTGGTCTGCCCGGTGAACTGTTGAACGCAACCTCGACCGCGGCGGGAGTTTCTCTCTCAAAAACGCTGCGAGTATGGAGGAGTTGGATCACCGGATGCCCTCTCGGGCGGCAGGCAGAGTTCTTTCATTTATCGCCTTCCGATCAACATCTCTTTGACGCGCTGGATGCTCTCGACAGAATAGTCGGGCACCAGGAGGCCCCGATCAGGTCGACAACAGCAGAGGATGTTCTGCAATCTGCAACGCGCTACCTGCAAAAGGGAGAACCGATGCGCGGGCTGAGGCAATTGCGCGGTCTATTGGACAGGGTCAGTGAATTGCCTTCATCGGATGGAATCTCTACCGCCAAAATACTGGAGAAGTCCGCCGAGTGCGCTGCGGAAGCCAACCGCCATTCTGAGGCGGCAAAGTTTTATGAAGCGGCGGCGCAGAGTGTGAACGGACCTGAGCATTTGACGTATCTGGGCGAGGCACTGCAGAGTGTGGGACGTGCTATGGACCTCGCCGAAGTGAAGCGGTTCATTGCTGAGATAAAGACAGGGCCGGGATTTCAGGCAAAAGATGCAATCGGCCTGTTGGTCAATCGTATCCAGGCATTTGTTGATCAAAATGAAGGACGGCTGGAAGAGGCTGAAGCCCTGCTGGTCAAAACGATCGCGGAAGCCGAACGGCAAGGCTTGCATGACGCGCTGACGCTGGCGACATACACCTATGCCGTTGTCGCCTGGCGACGCGGGGACTTTCCGACTGCTGAAGCCAGGTTGGAGCGGACACTCGCTTTCTGCCGGCAATTTCAGTTACCCCATCGATCCACTCCCGCGCTTTCTGTCATTTCACAGATCTGTCTTGATTCATCCGATTACGTGCGTGCGGTGATGTACGGCTCAGCGACTCGTCGCCAGGCAAAACGATCGCGCCTTCCGATCACTCTATCGGCGACCAGCGCATCGTTAGTCGGTTCCTATGCACGTATGGCGAAAGCGGCCAAGGCTCGCTTCTGGCTCCAACAGCTGTTGCGTGACTGTCAGGACGGACCGGGTCAACAACCGGCGACACTCTATTACTCATTGAAGGCCTTCGCTGAGATGCTAGAGGGGAAACTTGATGCGGCCAAGCTATCGGCCGGTCAGGTGATCGCACTGGCCGAGGAGAATGATTTCCGCACCCCAATGAAGGCGCGTCTCAATCTTGGTGAGATCCATCTCTGGCAAGGAAAACTCGATCTGGCGCGTACTCACTTAGAACAAAGTATGATGTTGGCCGAACGGATCAATGACACCGGTATCGTTTTAGAGAACAGACTTTTCCTTGAATGCCTCAAGAGTGATTTTTCAGAAGCAACCGGTCAGAAGATCCAGTCGCTGGTGGTCGAACTGGCCGCGGTTCGCTCGTACTATCGGGCCGCCACCGGGATCTTTCTTTTGCTCTATCATGACTACCCGCTTACCGATCATATCAAAGAGATCGTAGCTCAGATACACAAGCGCCGGGGAGCCCGCCGCGTCCCTCTGTTTGCAGCTCTGTCGGCATTGGTTGTGCAGACTGATACAGCTCAGTCAGGCGATTCGGCAGTCGCATTAGGATGGAAACGTGCTTATCAAATTCTCTCCAACTCCCATCAATTCTGGCTGGCGATGCTGGCAGCGCAGAAGATCGCCAGTTACTATCTCATGGCGGGATCGCACAAGCGCGGGAAGAACTATCTTCTTCAGGCACTTCGTCACTCCCAGACATTGGGAAACCGGGCCGCGGCTAGCCGACTCGAGGAACAGATCGCCGAACTGGAACGTCAGTCCGGTTCAGAGCGCTCCTGGATCGACTCGCTGTTGACTGTCAGTGGCTTGATGAAGGATCTCGGGTCGTATCATCAACTGTTGGACCGCCTACTTCGATTTGCGGTCGATCAGACCGGTGCCGAGAGAGGAATCATCTTTTTGCGTCGTGTCGATCGGCCAGGTCTTCAGCCTGCGGCGGCCTACAACTGCGATGAACAGAGCGTGAAAGAGCTGGGAGATTTTTCCGCCACAATTCCTCTCAACACGATTTCGCAGGCGACCCCGCTGTTTATCGATAATGCGCTTCTTGATTCCCGGACCAGTCGGTACCAGAGCGTAGTGGCACATAATATCATGTCGGTTGCCTGTATCCCGCTGATCCATGGCGACGCCGCTATCGGCGTTCTGTACCTGGATCATCACGCGTTGCCGTCGCTGTTCGGGAGTGAGGATCAGAAGTTGATGGCGGCGATCGCCAATCTGCTGGTGGTCACCATCGCCAAAGCGAAAGACCTCCGGGCGACCTCCGAACGAGCCAACCAGTTGCAGACTGATCTCGGCAAGTTCGGCGTATCATCCAGATTGATCACCCGTGATCCGCGTATGCTCAGCCTGCTTCAGATGCTGCCCAAGGTTGCCCGAAGTTCCACCAGCATCCTGATAGTTGGTGAAAGCGGTACCGGTAAAGAGGTGTTGTGCGACCAGATCCACCGTGAGTCGCTGCGTGCCAAGGAGACTTTCATCAAGTTGAATTGTGCCGGACTGGCGTCGACTCTGATCGAATCAGAATTGTTCGGTATTGGCAAATTAGTCGCAACTGGAGTGGCCGAACGTCCGGGGAAGTTTGAAGTAGCCGATGAAGGAACGATGTTCCTTGATGAGATCGCTGACATGCCGTTGGATATTCAAGCGAAAGTCCTTCGGGTGATCGAATACCAGCAATTTGAGCGGGTTGGCACCGCGCGGTCGATCAATGTCAATATTCGTTTCATTTTCGCCACCCACCAGGATCTTGATAAACTGGTCGCCGAAGGGAAATTCCGCGAGGATCTCTACCACCGGATCAGCCGGGTAGTGATAGAGATTCCACCCTTGCGCGAACGGCGAACGGATATCCCCCTCCTGATAGAACATTTTCTCAGCCTGTTCTCAGCGGACAAACTTCCGCCGCGCATTTCGCCTGAGGCCTATGAGATCTTGATCGCCCATCCCTGGCCCGGAAATGTCCGGCAACTTCGCAGTACGATTGAGGCACTCTGCCTTTTTTATCCGGGTGAAGAAGTCGCCCCGGCACAGCTTCCGGCCAAGATCCTTCGTGATCGGAGCACAGAGCCAGTCCCGCCCGAAGTGATCGACCTGGCTGAACGTGAGCGGTTCGAGGACGCTATGAAGAAGTGCAAAAACAACCAATCAAAAGCGTCTGCGCTGTTGAACATGTCTCTTACAACTTTTCGCAGAAAATTGAAAAAATACGGACTCGACCATCTCTGATCATACCCCGAGATTTGCCATTTTGCCGGTTTCGGCCGGTCGAGTGGCAAACTGCTAATTCCTTGATTCACACAGAGTAAACTTCCGGTCTGCCATCGCAAGCCTTCGCTTGCGGCAGATCCGGCGCTATCACGGCGCGGCCCCTCGCGCCGTATTCCCATTCCACACAACAAGATACTGAGCCGGCCCGGTCGTTTTCGCAAAGGGCATCCAATTTGACATCACCTCCCGTAACGCTCACACCTCTACACGGGAGTAAACATGCATTCGCACAATGGTCGGATTCGTCCGGGGGGCTCAGTTCTCGTTCTCGTTCTGCTTCTTTCACTTTTTGCCGCTACTCAATCATTCGGCGACGGAGCCTCGGTCAATCCGCCTGTCACGATAACCGGAATGTCCTCAGACACGACTACTGTCCCGGACAGCCTTGCTGGTCCTGAGTCCATAACGCAGCCCGAAGAGATCAGTCTCTGGTGGTTGGCCATGCTGTTGCTGTCAACAACACTCTAACCCAGAAAAGTGGGGGAGAGTGGTCTCTCTGCCCAAGGAGACAAGACAATGCCAAAACCAGCCCGCATGCTCATGATCCTTCAGCTACTGAGCCACCGGCGAGTGGTTAGTCTCGAAACGATCAAATCGGTCTGTAAGATTCCCGATCGGACCGCGTACCGCTACCTTAATGCCATGTCGGAGGCAAACATACCGGTCTATTTTGACAAGGTGCGCGGCGGTTACAGTTTGACAGCGCCCATTGATATGCACTTGGACGATCTCTCATTGCAGGAGATCGTCCTGCTGGTCACCAGCCTGCGATTGGTTCAGGATCATGTCAACTCATCGTACCGGGCCGAACTGAATCGGCTGGCCGAACAACTGCTCGCGCGCCAGCCGTACTCGGTCGACACGGTCACCGGTGAAAAGTCGGATGGTGATCATCCGAATCAACCCATCCCGGATTTTTCGGCCGAGCTTTCGTTGGCGCTGGCACAAGCCGCGATCGCTGAAGGGAAAAAGCTCTCAGTCCATCTGTCGGTCCCGGATGGTGAGGGGAGGAGTGTAGTAATGATCGAGGAACCTCGCCTTCAATTCGACCGAAGTTGGGGAGTGACAGGCATTGGCGAGGAGAAACCGGCGTTGGCCCGTTTCGAGGAGATCGCGCAGGTGAAGATCGAATAGTCAAACGGCAGCGAATGGAGTTCGCGGGAGGAACTTACTTGTACTCTTTGCCGGCGACAATATAACCGAGTCGGATAAGACCATACACGGGGAGAAATGGCAGGGTAGCGCCCCAGGCCGGGAGCTTTCGCCAGAATGGGCGATCGTCTGTGCGACCAATCTCTTCTGTCATACCATCGGCATATCCACCACCGTCGAGAACTAACGCGATGCGCAACATCCGGAAATCCCGCTGGATATAGTATTCGTAAAGCGATCCGATGCGATTCAGTCCACCGCTCCGGATCGTCGATTGGTATCCGAACTTGTGATAACCATCCAGGCTGGTCACGTAGTGATAGGAAAATCGTTCGAAGGGTCCCTCAAGTGTGACGCCCGCCTCTAGGCCGAACTTTGTTTGCTTCGATTCGCCGACAGCCTGCGGCAAACTTAGTGTGGTAAGGGCCAGCCCAAGCGACGGCGCCGGCATGAAATTAGTGCGGGTACCGGTGTACCAGGTGAACCGCCCACGGATCGCTTCAGAAAATTCAAGGCGATTTTGTGGGCTGTCAAAACTGGCGGTATGTCGGAAGAGCAAAGAGGTTTGAGTATGATCACGCTCATAGGCCGCGCCTATTCCGATGCCGCCAATCCACCAGTCATGCTCGCCATTCAGTGCTGAGTCGGCAGTTGCATACCCATAGGCTAATTGAAAGTATTGAATCGAAACGGTATTAAATCTCACATGTTGCCAGATGTAATCCACAACCACGCTGTCATTGACAAATGCTACTACGGAGCCGTGGCATTCAGATATCTCGGCCGCCTCCTGCTCGGACAGAGCGACAAGTCCGGTCCAGCGGTAACCGTCGGCAAGGGTATCGATTCGCTTCAATATGATCTCGGGTGAGACGGACGGCGTGAGTTGAAACTTCTGAGAGAGCGTACTGAATTCGAGAGTGTCAACGCGGGTCGCCTTAACGCAGAGATCGAACTTGAGATAGGTTGAGTCACCGATATATCGCAGTTCAAAGTCGCCGGTCAGGGCTCGTTTTGTCCAAACGGTGGCTGAACAGCTTGTGCAGAATGGGACCGACAGGATAAAATAGAGAAGTCCGGTGAGCAATATTGAGCTGAACGGCCGGAAAGAGAACTGGTGATCTGATGCGAGGTTAAGCATGCTGTTTATTAAACCACGAGATTTAGTCGCAGACTGTGTTCCCCTCAAATGTAGCAGTATCGAAAAGCTTTAGCAATACAGGACTTGAAGACAGTGGAGTTTGTCAATCATGGCAGAATCACCCTACTTTTGACTGGACATGCAGTCATTTGCAGCCGTCATTGTACTGATATAAGTGCAATAAGACGCACTGGTGGGGTTCTATGTACCGTATTCGGGTGTTCTGTCTTCTCTTATTGATGGCATTGGTTATTCCCGTTGCCGCTTCGCGCGCTTCCACCCCAGAGTTAATCGGAACTATCCACGCCGATAGCGCCAACGTGCTGTTTGGCCAGTACCTAATTCCGCTTTCCGACCAGAACGGGGATGGTTGTAGTGAGTTGCTTGTCGCTAACGGTCGCTTCTCGACCTACATGTACTTTGGCGGACAGGCACCGGACCCTGTTTATAATCTCCGATTCGACAGCACCAATACGTGGGGATCTGATATTGGTGATCTCAATGGAGACGGTCGTCCGGATTTCGTCATCTTGGGAAGGTCTCCGTATGGCTGGAAGCAGAACCTCTACTTCGGTGGCTCCGCTCTGGACACCATGAGGGATGCATGGTTCGGAATCGACTCAGTGCCACCGTGTTTATTCCCAACTCGAGCGACCGATTTGGACGCAGACGGCACCGATGAGCTGATTGTCGCCTCATGCGGTGGCGACTACGTGCAGATTTATAATTTGAGTGAAGGATTCGATTCGCTGCCAGATCGGATCTTACGCGATCTCGCATTGCCGCCCGCGCAATCGGCAAACTGGGCACGGCAACTCGCACTTGGTGATTTCAATGGAGATGGGCAGCAAGATCTTGTCGTTTCTCAAACCCCGCAAAGTATGTCGGGTCTCAATGGTCGCCTGCACTTCTTTTAGAATGGAACCGACTTCGACAGCGTGCCCGATTTCACTATCGTGCGGCAAGGTGCTAACTCCGATGACTATGATCTCTTCGGCTCGGTAATGACCTGCCCAGGCGACCTCAACGGCGACGGTTATGACGATGTGTTCGTGGCGAGCGCTGGGATTGATGACACTGCGTGGGTCTACTTCGGCGGGTCGAACATTGATACGATTCCCGACATCAAGATACCGCTATATATCAAACACGCTGTTTCGGCGGGCGATATCAACGGTGACGGATACGACGATCTGCTGGCTAGTTATGATGTCTCCTTCTCTGGCGACGGACGGGTTTACGTTTTCTATGGTGGGCCACAGTTTAACGGCCAATGGGATATTCGCTTTGCCAATTGGGAGGACAGCATTTATCAAACGAACTTCGGCATGGCAATAGCCGGATTGGGGGATTACAACGGCGACGGAGTTGACGACTTCGCATTCTCTGCGATGGGCAGCTCATCAAGAGGTGTAGTTCACATTTACTCTGGCACGGGTGTGCCAGTCGATGTTCCTGAAAATGATCACGACTCGAACGATAAGGGGATCAGTTTAGATCATAACTATCCTAATCCTTTCAACCATTCAACCACGATCGACTTCAGTATTCCACGTCGCGGACATGTGAAGTTGACCATTACCAATGTTCTCGGGAGAGTTGTCTCTACACTGTTAGACGAATCTCTATCATCTGGAAAGCACTCCGTAGAATGGAACGCAGGGCCTGCCGGAAATGAATTTGCGTCGGGGGTGTACTATTGTCGTCTGGAATATGAGGGGAAAAGGGTTGGACGGAAGATAGTCCTGCTGAAATAGCCAACTCTATGAAAAGAGGGTACTTCTACACGAAGCAGTTGACAGGTTAATCTCACTCTGTCTGGTGCGCTATTAAGCGGGCACCAAAAAATACCCCCGACAGGACTCGAACCTGTTACCCTCTGCTTAGAAGGCAGGGGCCGTATTTTCGGGTCTCCCCGAACATATTCCCGTTGCAGGACAATAACTTACAGGGACCGCAAAAGCAGTATCCACGGAAAAGTCAGAGGCCCTATCGCAACGAAAAGCGGCACGGCCTCTGATCGTCACCACAGCGTTTCCGGTTGAGTACCTCTGAATGGTCGTGGATTTCATGAATGCAAACGTACCTAGAGCCTCTGCCGATTTCAACAAAAATCTCAACCTTGCCCTAACTCTGCTATCGCCTTCAAATACCCGCGGAACGAATAAGATGAGAGCGCAGGTCATGAGGTCAGTATGGCCAAGAATCGTGATCCGACAAAGGGTTGGACATTCGAGATCGTCGAAGTCGAGCGAGAACCAAATGATCAATTAGACCTCGAACAGTGGGTGGTTGAAATACTTCTCCGCAACTTTCTTGAGCAGCGGGGACAATTCAGAAAGGCACAGCCTGCATCTCCCGAATCACCACGAGAACAGACATCGAAAGACTAGGAAGCACCTGCTACCTGGGAGACGCATCTGAAATGAATGTCATCATTGGAGCTTTTATTTGACTACCGCCTTCAGTAGTTTGACTATAGTCTCGAAGCATTCGTGGTCGCACGGTGCTTGCTGTTCAGGATAGAGCGCAGAACATGGACCGTATCATAAGCCAGGGAGTTGCTTGAATGCTCACACTCTGCCTATTCCTTGTCGGTGCAATCGCCGTGAGTTGGTCGCTATTTTACATGACCGGACACCTTCCTCTATTGTCAAAGCGAAAGCAGTTCCCCGATTGGATTCAACGATTTGTACCAGACATTGATATGGTCGACACACTGACGATCGTCGGCGTTGTATTCGGTATTGCCGTACTCTTCAAAGTCGCACCTGACTTTGTCCGGATCGAGAAAGTAGAAGAAGTGCATTTGGACCGTTTCGAGGCGAAGCAGTGGTTGACTACCAAGCCGGGCTTCAGTGACAGCACGCTCACCCCTTTCTACGTTCGTGGTTTTATTGTCAATGATGGAGACAAGATTGGTATGAGCTACGCCGTGGACTTTTCAGTGCCAAGAGTAGGGGTTCGTGGTGGGGTACTCAGACCCTATTCGGCGTTTGTTACGGCAAGCAACAAGTCGCTCTTTCCTCAGCTTTCGTCACTGGACTGGTATCATGCCCATCCGATGGATGGGGTAAACATAGATTATGATGACTCATGTCCTCGAGTTGAGCTTCCGCCGATTATTCCGCAGGGCCAAATTGGTATCGCCCTCGGCCTGGCGAAGCAGAGCTCGCATCCGTGGTGCACAGATCGAATCATCAAGTCATTAGCGAAACCCCTTACCATCCGCCTCCTGAAGTTTCGAAGGGGAGCGTCCTCATACGAAATTGTTGATAGTATGCAGGTAATGATTGATACGATTAAGTATCATGACGCGACGTTGTGACTTCGGTAGGCTTGTTATCCTTTGAAAGACGTTTGTGTCCGCCACATTTACGATTCCACAGTTCGCTATTGACGGTGCATCCAGCTCTGCACCTTTGTTTCAACACTCTGTCTCGGTTGACAGTAACGTTGTCGCGTTCGTGCGATGATATATTCTCTGTTTGACACGTGCATGCACTTAAGCGCGGGGAGTGTCTCGGCGCTGAACGGGTCGGAGGTTGATCCGTTTACGGAGATTTTCATGTAGGTGTTGTATTTGGGGAGACCGAGCAAATCGTTCGAGTTGAATACCGGGTAAAATTCTCTTGCCAGCATTTCCGCATCCTCGGAACCGCAAGTGAACGCGATGAGCGTTCCAACGTTTCCGAGTATCGCAGAAGCGAGTTGCGACGGCAACTGAGCGATGAATTGATTGGCCATCCCTGCGATGTTCAATCGGAACTTCCCGGCTTCGGACAGAATAGTGGGGAAGTCCTCGATTATGATCGTCTGCAAATGATCCATGTAGAAGTCGAAACCTCTGGGTTTAAGTTCTTCCATCTTTGCCCTTCAAAGCGCAGCAAGATGTGACTGCATTGCCGTGACTGAACCCAGATATTTTGGTGTGTAATCCCATATTCCGTCTTTCGAGAATTTCATCAGTAGAATTCCAATAGTATCCAAGAGCTAAGGCAGGTCGAACTTCCGTTTGGTCTGACCGATGATCTTTCCTATTGCCGGACAGGGCGGAAACTGCCCGGCCAAGCAGGGAGAAATGTCTTGACAGTCTGTGGGAAGATTCAGTGTCTTGGAAGTGCTGCGCAATCGTCTCCATACACGGACACGCGTTTGTGTCTTGATCTGCGCGCCGGTGCCTTGCTCTCGCAATGTACTTAACCACACTCAAGTCGGCTTGCTCACTGCAAATGCAAATTGAATCAGCGCACTTTCTAGCAACAGACGGTTTGAATGCCAATTTCAAGCCCTCACTCCTATACTCTGGACTCAATTACAATCAGTAGGAAAAGTACGCCAATTCGCCTGCAGTCCTGCTCCACATAGTGATTTAGATCCTTTACGGACAACTATGTTGCTGTCGATATATTATAGTTGTGTTGGGGTCATGTTAAGTACTCGAGATTGATTAATCTCTCGTGCCGAAAATATCACTTGACCGCGGTGCGCTTACAATCGATATTGTTGTCGATTATCTTAGTTCCGTGCTTCCCCGGCTTACAATCACTTGAACGGTTGAGTACTGCGGGGTCGGAGGGACTGCCTTTTCAAGCATGTATTGGGAGGTTGGGTTTGTGCTTGTCGACGCGATCTTTCGTCGAATCATTGGCAGTGTAATAGTGTTGCTCGGTGTTACCGTGCTTACGGCTGGTTTATCGACTACTGTGAGGTCGACTGAGCCGTCAGTATCGGTGTCCTCAATTTCACCTACCTGTTTTATCCAAAATTGCGGCCAATGGCCGGATTCGATTCTCTTCCAAACCAAAGTCAACGGTGCAGTCGTCTGGTTTGGTCGATATAGGCTCTACTATCAACTGTTCAATCGCAATGAGGCAAAGGCAGATTCCGCCGATCAGTTCTTAACTCGACTTGTGTATGAAGAGCTTGTAGGTGCCAATCGGAATGCAGAAGTGGTTGGCGAGAATGAATCAAATTACTATTGCAATTACTTCCTGGGCAATGATTCTACCAAATGGACAACCGATGTCCCGACTTTTTCGTCTATCAGATACTATGATATCTATCCCGGTATCGACCTCCGGTACTACTACCGAAATGGGCATTTGGAGTACGATTTTCTGCTGTCGCCGAATGCCGACCCTCTGGCGATTCAGATAAAGTATCAGGGAATTGATTCTCTCATTACCGGCGCCGACGGCGAATTGATAGTAGCGACTGACTGGGGGAAGATCATACAGCAGCCACCTTTCGTCTATGAAGCGTCGTCCGGCCAACTCGTAGGGTGTGAATATCGAATTGAAGGCAATTCTTTGGGATTCGCCGTTCAGCTAAGACTTGATGAACTGGCGATCGTGATAGATCCTGTCTTGCTTTTTTCCAGTTATCTTGGTGGCTCCGAAAACGATCAAGCCTATGATGTGGAAGTGGATGGACGCGGAAATGTGTATGTGGCAGGGCAAACCATGTCCAGTGATTTTCCGAACGTGGGATTTCCTATCACGATTGTGAATTGGGACATGTTCATTACCAAACTCGAACCGCGAGGTCGGGATTTCATTTATTCTACATTCATCGGTGGTCAATACGACGAACATGCTTCGTCCATTAAGGTTCATACAAAAGGCGACTTGCTCGTCGGTGGGCAGACAAGTTCTTATGACATTCCTCTCTATAGGCCGGTTCAGACATCGCGAGATGGTCCTACCGAAGGTATATTACTTCGCATAAACGATCGAGGTAACTTGATTCGGTTCTGCACCTACTTTGGTGGATCAGTTACCGACACTATTGCCGACGTGGGATTCGACAGTGTGGGTAACGCCTATTTCTGCGGACATACCTGTTCTCCCGATCTGCCTTTGAAGAACGCATTCCACGATTTTACCGGACTTGAATGTGCATCTTTTTTGGTGAAAATGCCGCCATTCGGTGACTCTCTGATTTCCTGTACTTATGTAGGTTCGAGTGCGTATCGTCTGAGAATGGCTGTGGACAAAATTGGCCAGGTGCATCTGGCAAGTATGATTTGGGAGCAATACTATCCGATGTATCGGCCTTTTCAAGTGAGACATAATGTATCCGGCTCCGCTGACGGTGCGGTTACCAAGTTTGCCCCAGACCTAAAGAACTTGGTATTTAGTACTGTGCTAGCCGGTTCCTATGGAGGATACTTCAACGGAATCGCATTCGACCAAGAGGGTCGCGTCTATGCTGCTGGAGGTACATCCTCGAATGATTACCCAGTTATCAACAGGCTCAAGAATATGTCCGGGAATTATGAGGGCGTGATCAGTATTCTCGATTCAAGCGGTCAGCATCTGTTGTTCAGCACTTTCTGGGGTGCAGGGCCATGGGCCGGGCTTGACGAAATCAGAGACGTGGCTGTGGATTCTCAAGGATACATTTATGCATTGGGCATAGTGAACGACTGGGACTTCCCTTTGAAGAACGCATTCGATTCGCAAACAAATCATGCGGCGGAGGTGACCATCACTAAAATTGCCCCTCTCGGTCAAGAGATTGTGTACAGCAGTTTTCTGGGCGGAGCGGGCAGCGACGGGGCGGTTTCCGTTGCAGTCGATGATGCTGGCAACGCATACATAGCAGGTATTACTGGCTCGGGTGACTTTGCGATGGTGAATCCCCTCGACAGCACCATTGCAGGTGGGGATTGGCCCTCGGATGCCTTTATTGCCATCGTGAGCGACGAATTGACTAATATTGACGATCCGATTCAGCCGACCCTTCCTAGTACCTTTGTGCTCCACCAGAACTACCCAAACCCGTTCAATGGTGAGACTGTTATCGAGTTTGATCTGCCACGAACAGCAGACATAGACTTATCAGTTTACAACGTGTTGGGGGAGAGGATATGTACGCTGGTGGACGGGACACGTAACGTCGGAACACATAGTATCCGTTGGGATGGCACAGACGATGCCGGACAGTCCGTTGCGTCTGGAGTGTATTTCTGCCATCTGTCAACGGAAATGGTCTCTTTTAGGAGAAAAATGGTACTTCTCAAATAACACAGAGCGAAATACAAGTAAAGCTTTGGCAGACTTGTCCAACATAGACGGGTTCTTTTTTTGCTGAATTTGTGATTGACGAAAATTTCTGACACAAATAGCAGGGGTATGTATGAAGTCGCAAGCGTCAACCTGGATATCGGTAGTGTTGCTGACGATTGGCTTGGCTATCGGTGCCTTCGGACAGGAAGTCAAGTATTCAATCGTCGGGACAGCGGCATCCATCAACTATGGAGCAACTTCGGCAAGTGAGTTTAAGTCAGTTTTTGACGCTGGTGCGGGAGCTACTCCGGCCGGCACGGTGGACAACTTTACCGGTCAACACAAGGAGTCATTTCCACTCTGCGCTCTTTCAGGAAGGGGAGGAATCGGCATTTCGTTAGCGTTGGACTATGACGGGAATGTATCACGAATTGCGAAGGAAGAGAATCGTCTGGCACAGGCCTCTCCATTTGGCCTTGGCTTTTCGATGGGGATTCCTTCAATACTATCCGATCAAAGGGGAACGACGGACATCTCAGATGATTTCTATTTCCTTATTGAGAATAATAATAAGATACCTCTGACGCCGCTTGATGATTCATCGTACATTCTACAAGATGCCAGACCTTGGGTCATCGTCAGACATCACGGCAATGTACATGGCATCACTCAGGTTATTGGCTGGACGATAAAACTTCCGGATGCTTCGCTATTACGCTTCGGTGACTATACTACCGCAAGTTCTACCTGGAATGCGACAAGAAATATTCTCTTTTACGGGAACTATGTCGGCACCGGGATCACTCCATCAGACGAACCTTATGCATTTCAGTGGGACCTCAAAACAGTTTCCGATGTGGAGAGCAAAAATGTACTGACATTTAGTTACCTTCAGGAGCGAGCTCACCTTCGAGTGAACAATAACGGTGTCTCCGACACTTCAATACATAGGTATACTCAGGCATCTTACGTTGAATACATTGGGGCCCCAGATGGCGCAGGATTGTTATTTCTCTATTCGTCCCCCAGGAGCGATGTTCAATCCTTTTACGGTTCCAATAACTACGAATTCTATCACAAGAAGCATTTAGCAGAAATCCGCGTGTTGAGCGCTTCAGAAGTGGTTTCATCGCGTCTTAAATTCGATTTTGGGTATTTGAATCCGGAGCGCGGATCAGCCTTAAAGAAATTGCTTCTTACCGGCATAACACAGCAGTCTGGCGACGCCACACAGAATATGCCAGCAATCAGATTCGAGTATGTTACCGATTCAGCTTCTTCTGTCATTGGCTCTATTCGTCGCATCTACTACCCGAGCGGTAGCTTCAAGAGCATCCACTATTCAGCACTGCACGAAAGTGAGAACTACAGTCAACTGGACATGCAAGTCGTAGATTCGGCACATTATGACTTTGGAACGCAGGGAGATCTCAGCAGCATTTTCGTGAGCGACAATCAGTTTCTGCAAAGAGATCTCTATGGTGCTCGCCCTGTACTTTATGGCCGCTGGGATGGTTACTGGCATATCGACTCGATGCCATGGTCTGTCAACATGTTACAGGGCTCCATACCGGCTGTTTCGCCGGACGGTTGGTTTGCGTTCTGCCCTGCGGACAGCAACAGGATAATCCTGAAGCGATGGATGGATGGCTACTGGCGAGATGAAACGGTGGTTGATACTATTTGGCCACGAGTAGACCGTGTAGGCACGACAAATGTTCCAGTCATTGTGCCAGGCAAGAATAGCTTTCTGTACCTGACGGGAAGTTGGGATGACCATTATAACCACCGACATTTGCAGACGGCACATTACTTTAGATGGGATGGAAGAGTGTGGAAAAGGGTCTGGGTGGGGAGTGGGTATTTTATTCCAGAAGATGGGTACGAATTTGACAGTGATCGATTTATCCTCAGAACGGAGTCTTTTTCTGACGTTTCATATGTCTTGGGCGGGTACAACTACTCTTTACAGCAGCTCGTGACCGATACAGTGGACGTTGAGGATGGACCAATGGCATTCGATCCGGGGCCTACTCATGCTTCTGGTTCTTCTTACTTTGCATTTGGAAACGTCGATTCACTCTACATTGCGGACTGGTCTGGCACCTCCTGGGCATTACAGACTTTGGCGCCATACCCTGATAGCACGACACTGCAAAATGTATCGGCCACTGCGAATGGAATAGCCTATTCATTTGTGGAAAGAGGGTTTGACTATCCTTTACATTACTATTCAGGATTCGCCTCTACTGACGGAACGACCTGGGTTATGAAGAGTCTTCCGGACCAAGGGACAAGTGAAACGAAGCTGTTCTCCGGGAGTAACCACTACCTGTATCAGCAATTGTCTCCAGGTGGCGCCAAGATATTCGAGTGGCGCGACACCGGTTGGGCGATTGACGATACAGTTCCTGTACTTCCGGATCATGCACGACCATTTGCAAATGGAGAAATGTACAGCATTGCCTATCCGCGTGAAGTGTACTCTTCCAATTATGTCAAACGATATGCTGGCAATGGCGCATGGGACGACACATATTGGTTCAGCCAAGATGTGGCCGAAATTGGAGCCACTGATGATTATATCGTGTATGCCCAAGATCCCGATATTTGGCTCCGAAGTTACAAATCTTACTACAAAGGCACCAGCGCCATAACTCGCAAGATAGACACGCTGCAGTTAAGTGGGAGTGTGTGTTATAGCACTCCGGCGCGACGCGCACAATTCTATTGCCTTCCAGACAATTTCTATAGAGAGATGCGATACATCAAAGATATTGATCCTGGTCTCGGCCAAACCTGCCAACCATGGAAAGATGTCTTCGCCCATAAACTGGTAGACACGCTGTTTAATGGCAAACCGGAGGCCATGGTAGTCAGTGAAGTAAGAAGCTACAGGTATATCGGGGACCCGAACCCGGTGAGGCAGCAGTACAACTATTATGCAGGACTCCTGGATGCCTCCGCTCGCAACATGAATTTTGGGAAAGTGCGAGTGACGCTGCCTTATGACGGCACCTATCCGGAAGCATACACCTATCACTATTATTACAACGATATTGATTCAGCGCGTTTTATTGATCCGGGAGTCTGGTCTAAAATTCCGCGCAACATGCTCAATCTGGCGGACGCCAGTCGATTCGGAGTTGACAACGGAGGGTACTCGCTGGACGGCGTAGAATACCTTAGCCATGCCTTTACAGTGGGTGACTCAGAAGCGAGGTGCCAGGATACCAGCATCTCATATTTCTCAGTGGTAAGACCTTTCGACACACTACCTGATGTAGAACGAATGGTGGTTGACTCGACTCATGCGATCCAGGATAGTCTACCTAGCGATATGCGGTTTCATTATGACTCATTCAGTGGCCAAATCACTGCGACCTGGAGGCGATATGTGCCAGCGGGAACTTGGCTGATCGATTCCATACAATACGGAATTCATGGCGGAGATTCCGCAGTTTTCAAGTCGGACAATGCGCTTTCGACGGTTATCAGCCGTAAATCATACTTGAGGGCCGTGGACAGCTCGTACACCTTACTCAATAGAGACAGTACGACGTGGTTGAAGAATGGTAGCTGGCGGCCAAACGAAAGCTTCGTTTGGCGAGATCCGAACACCGGTTCCGGGATTTCCACTGGCTCTTACCCGACTAGTGGAGCATTTGATGAGTATGGCAATGTTATATGCCGAGTCAGTACTGACGGAACTTATGAGGCATCGAAATACGCGGCCAACGGGACATATGCAACGACGACAGTATTAAACGCTCGACCAGAAGAATTCGTTGTACAGGACTTCGAACAGCCTTCTAACTGGGACAACTGGTCGATTGGTACTGGAGCGTACGCTTATTTCGTAGGCGACACCGTTGTTCACTCAGGCTACAAGGCTTTCAAAATACTGGACAACCCTTCCACAATTGAAAAGAATTGGGGACCATCCCGGATCATTTCGAGGGCCGATCTGACTGACAGCATGTACTTTTTTTCAGGTTGGGCCAAGGCAAATCACGCTGTCTTGGTGTTCTGCTTTTGCATGGATGATGCTGGCCAGACCTGCTCCGGTGGCTATAAGTACCTTACCTTCGACAGTGCCAAATTCGGTGGTGGTCAGTGGACAAGAATTGAAGGATTGTTTGACTTACATGATCAGATGGCGCCGGGGAGCACCTGCTTCACAAAGCTAAGATTCCAGGTCGTGCTTGCGGATGATGGTTCTGCTGTGACAGGAGACTATGCTGTCTTTGATGATCTTCGATTCCATCCGTACAGGGCGAGCGTGTCAACTAAGTGGATTGACTTGGACAGTGGCTTATGCATGGTAGCTGCCGGCTCAGACAATCTTCCTGCGACCACTAACCTTGACCGGTTTGGCAGAACGAAGGAGGCATTGGATGCTCGGGGAAAGAAGTTGTCTGCTTTTGAGTATAGCAACACGATCTGGCGTGATTCCATCGAGCTCAAGGTGGAGCAACACTATCCTGAGACTGGAAGAAAAGACACGACGATATTTATGGATAGCGCACAGACGATTGCATGGAGCGTTCACGCCGAAGAGGGTTACGCCGACAGACGGATTCAGGCAGCCTTACTGCATAACGGTACAGTGATACGTAACTTTACTTGTCTGACGGACTGCTATCAGAATGCCACAGGCACGTTAACTGTACTGCCGGGCGATGCGCTGAGAATCATTGTCGATGTGGAGTCAAATGGTAATATGCGGTCGCCAGACCCCGACTGGGATCTGGTCGTAGCACTCTCATATTTTCGACCGTACTACGACCCTGATTCACCGGAATACGTGCGTACATATACCTTTGGCGAAAGTAAAGATACCTTGAGTAGTGTGTCTTTCTACGATCCGTGGGGAAGATTACTGCAGGCACGTGTTCGAGATTCGATTAATTCGCAGGAGCGTACAACAGTCTCCGGGATATCTACAGTAAATGCAAGAGGGCAGACGGTAAAATCGTTCAAAGCCTACCATGACCTTATTGCACCGAGTGCATTGGATGATTATTCGCCGTTCGAAGAGGCAGTCACTGAAGTGCGCCACTTCTACAGCGATACGGCAAATGAGGGACCCAATTGTGAAGGGTATCCATATGTCGAGTCAGCATACAGCAAGCGTACCAGGTCACGCGTCGACAGCTTAGGGAGAGCAGGTGCAACACTGCAGATTGCATCGACTCGCCCAACAAAGATTCTATATGGTGTTGACGGTTCAACTGCCGACACTCTGCGTAGTTTCAGTCGCACAATTGATCCCGACAGCGTGGTATCTGAAGGGATTGCAGACCATTGGGGTCGCTACGAATTGAAACGCCAACGCTTTGAAGACTCGCTAGGCAATGAACAGTGGATATCTGTGTCCACAGAACGAGATCTACCAACACGACTGTCAGTAACGAAGTTCAACACGGGGGCATCTATTGTCTCGCTGGATTCAAGTCACCAGAACGCTATTGGTCAGAATGACTGGACCTGGAAGGTTGACTACGGCCAAATTCGTATGCTATACGACAGGTCGGGCAATCTGCGCTTCATGCAGAATGACAAGCGACTTGCCGAGCACAAAGCAGTCTATTTCAAGTACGATAAGTTGGGAAGAAAAGTGGAAGAGGGCTTGGTCTCGGACACCCTTTTCAGCCAGTCGAAAGCCGATGACCCAAATGCCCCAAGTAGTCAATCTACCGTTGCCTACCGGTGGTTCTACGATTACTACAAGCGGGGAACAGGCGCCGCAATAGTGGCCCCCGGCAGGCTGGTGAGGGTTGAGAGTGGTGATACTCTCTACTATCGCAACTACAGATTCTTCCCAAACGAGAACTACGATGAAGAAGTTGTAAAACTACCACAGGGTGCAGTTGGCAAGAAAAAGATCATCCGGCATTTCTACCATCCGGACGGAAATATCCGGAAGTTGGTGGTCTATACGGACTCTGCGTCTTCAACGTCGTGGAGAGCATTCAATTACACCTATGATGCGCTGGGGAGACTTCAGTCCATTCGGAAGGCGTCGCTGCTTGACGGGTTGCCTAGTGAGGATACGCTCACCTATGTAACCTACAACTACAACCCTGACGGTTCATTTCGCCAGGTAGTCTTGGGACGCTATGACTCATACGGTGACACACTGCGCCATGACACTGTCCAGACGCTCGACTATCGATACACTCCTACGGGCTGGCTTGAGGCGATCAATGACCCTTCAGGTGTCTCGGCGAGCATGAGCGGATCCAGCGATCATTTTGGAATGAAGTTTAGCTACTTTCCAGATTCAATTCAGGTAGGCTATTACAATGGGAGGGTTCGTTCCATTACCACAGCAAACTCTGCAGGGGTGTCGCCCATACAACACCTATGGAAGTACACTTACAACGATCTTGGGTGGCTCACGAACGCAGACGATACTGCAGGAGGGAGCAATTCAGATCGGGCCTATAACTACAATACTCTCGGACAGCGTGTTAGACAGATTGCCGGGGGCTCAGGTGCAACAGACTACACATACGATTCCTCTCCCGGTTCATCAAAGCTACTTTGGATCACTGGATCGGCAAGTACCAGGACCTTTGATGTGCTAGGCAATCTTACGTCCGATGTCTCTAGGGGGGTCAACAATCTGATTTACGACTACCGCAATTTGCTGGTCAACAGCTATTCCGCGCCGAACATCCCCGGAGGCGCGCAAACCAACGTAGTTTGCGTATACGATGAAACCGGGCAACGAATCAAGAAAGGATACAGCTACAATTTCTGGGCTGATTGCCCAGGCCCGGACGGCGGATTGGAGCTACAGGGAATGGGCGGCGAGACCATATCCCTGACTGAGAGTCAGGACACGCTTGGCACTCTGCTCGTCAACGATACCTCTACATCCGGAGAAGGGACAAATTCGTCAATTCCTAGCCAGTGTCTTTATACTGCGGCTGCTGCAACGTTTTATCTGTATGATGGCGGTGTCCTACTGGCTACTTTTGACCAAACTGACAAAGTGATTGATATGTTTGTCAATGGTTCATCGGGACGAATTGCCAGCTACTATCAGAATAAGGACTCGCTACTTTACTACTTTGTGGCAGACAATGTAGGTTCCACTAGGCTTGTTGTTAAGGGAGTGCCGAAACAAGCGCCGCAGGTGGCAGAATACTACAATTACTATCCGTTTGGAGAAATGCAACAATCGTGGGGAAACTATCCGACCGCATTCAAGTTTTCAAGTAAAGAGCATGATCAGCATGGCGGATTCAACTTCCACTATTTCGGTGCCCGTTATTACGATCCCGCGCTTGGGCAGTTCTCGTCGATCGATGCGGCAGGCCAGTTTGCAAGTGGATACGTATACGGCGGGAATAATCCGATTTCCACAACCGACCGTGACGGAAACTTAGCATGGTTTGTGGCCGCCGCACTTTGGACTGCAGCGGATTACGGCATTGAGGCTTTTACAACCGGAAAGCTTCCTGATTGGACACTCAGAGACTTGGCGATCAACTACGTCACGAATGTTGCCACAGTAGGAATAGGAAGAATGAAAGGTGTCAAGGATGGAGCGAAAATAGTAGCAACATCATTAGTTGATACGGCGAGCGAGTATTTGAAAGATCTTGGCGACGGAAAGGTGAAGCCAATAGGAGATTACATCAACAAAGCAGGTACTTCTATTGCTTTTGGATTTGCAATGAAGTGGATTTCGAATCGGGCCAAAGAGACTGTCGATGATACTGCTGACAAGGCTAAGCAGAAGGCAGAAGATGAGCTTTCAAAGTCTGCTAAGAAACGAATGAAGGAAGTTGGGTTATCGCCTGCCGATCTTGAGGATCTTCCACCTTCACAGATGGACCGAGCACTCTCTAGAAAACCAAGCGTTCAAAAGTATGTTACAACTGCAAATAGAGTTAATAAGATCCAAGAAGGCAGTCATGTGGCAATAGATGCTGCCGCCGAGGTTACGACAAGAGCAGGTGAAAGGGGTATGGAACTTCTGTCACGGTGTCCGGGTGAGATGGTAGTAAACAACAGCGAAATCGGCCAAGCTGCGATTAATTCGATGAGTACATCCATTCAGATATTTGATCCGAAGTCTCTTCTCAGGGGACAGAGCTTTTACGTCCCTTATACGAATTTTCCAGATGCAACTTCCACAAACTACATTTACTAGCGATTTGACAACATGAATAATCCTACACATCAGAAAGAAAAACTCAAGAAAGTGACGAGGGGGCAACTTGGCTCTTTATGTTTCATAGTAGGTTGGTACATTTACATGTGGTTTCAGGAGTGGCGTGGAACGATGTTACTGTCCACGTGGGGTTCGTTGCCGATCATTGGACTGTGTCAGGGGGCATTGATCGGAAAGTTCGCGTTGTTGACGGTTGGCACGAAAGAACGAGTGATTGAACGCCAGATGCTGATAGAGCATAATTTTGGATCACGTATGAGGGTTGTCGGGTACGGAGTTCTTGTCTTATTGGCAGCATTACATTGGTATATTGTCATTCATAGTCCCGAGGAATTGAGACCTGTACAGCTTCGTACCATTGTTTTTCTGACCATATTAACAGCAGGGTATAAATTCTGGAATGAGAGATAGAGAGATTTATTAAAGTTTGGGCATGTGCTTGTTGACGGAATCATAGCGGAGATGACGATGGTATACAAAGAGTTTTGTGATATCATCGTGAATACGGTATGACCGACAATCGTATTGGCTGTAGGTGGCGGGAGCTATTAGTGAACCTCGCCCACCATGGAACGTTTCGGGTCGGGCCCGTGGTCTCCAGCGCCCTACCTGTATGTTGGGCTTCTTATAAGCCGCTGTACCTAAAGGGTGGCCCAGCACCGCCATTCCTTGTGTGAGAATCTCTGCCGGCAGATCCTTGGCTCAGCGTGACCATGCCTTCCAAATCGGTTGTACAGCCCGGACCGTGGCCCGGTGGGAGAGGTGACTCTTCTGGTCCCAGCATCGGCTTGTCTGTTGCGAACATTCAGTAGCTGGGCTTGCCGTAGCAGCCCGGGAGGGAGCCGTACAACCGCCCGTTGCTCCTTGCGCTGCTCTGCCTGGTACAGCCGCTTAGCTCGCGCACTGGCTGCATCCTGCATTGCTTCTTCCTGAATGCGTGTGAGCGTTGCGCGAGGGTGGGCTCTCCCAAGTTTTCCTGGTAGTAGTTTCGAATATCCTAGATTCGAGTGAGACAGATGCTCCTCTATAAGGGTGAGCAGCACTCTGGTACAAAAGAACGCTCAATGATTTGCTACCAATTGAAGTCATAAATATGAAGTGAGGAAGGATTATCGCGTAATTGCGTCATCGATAATGGCCTTGAGTTCTCCCGTCTGGTCAATTTGCCACTTGTCAATTGCCGGATCGTCGTCGAGGCGTTCAGCAGTTGCCATGGCCGTGAAGTGATCCAGATCGCCGGTGATTTCGTAAGTATAACGAGCTGACTTCATGATCTCGACTCCGATGCTGTCAAAGGCATAAGGATTATCTTTACTCGCGGCGAATCCGGCGGCCGGGATCCAGTAGCGGTCGTTGTTCTGGAAATGCGAACGCTCCATCAGATATATCTGATGGAGCAGTTCCTTGGCTTCGGTCTGCTTTGCTTTAGTTGTTGAACTCATGTACATCGGGATGGCAATCCCGGCCAAAATGCCAATGATTACTAATACGATCAGCAGTTCGACCAGCGAAAAGCCACGCTGATTGCGCCGAAGTACTTTCCGGGCACGTTGTGGTTTGTTAATGAGAGGAAAGTTTGAAGTATACATGGTCGTTCCTCAGGATGCTAATCAGAGAGTCGCTCTTTTCTCCCCGAGAGGTCACTACAATTCTCAGTCGGTACAGACCGTGTGGGTCTGTTATTCCATTTGTGGATAAGATACTATCTGCCTGTGCTGTTCGCAATCCGAATTCGTGAAGAGCCAAGGCTGTCACGGACACACCGGAGCGCCCGAAGCGGATACCGTTCCGCATGAAGATGCCGTCTTTCCAGCTATAGGTGATTTGCCGACCGCTAGTATTAATCACCAAGCTGTCCTGAAACTGGCCAATGTCAGACGCCTGGACGGCGGACTTCTCCAGTTCTCCGGCGAGAAAGGCCAGTTCTTCGGAGAGGATATCCTGCTTCTCCCACCCTGCCAGGTAGCGCTGGAGAAAGATAGTTGCCGAGACGATCGCAACCAACACGACCCCCGAGATTGCCATAGCAACCAGGAGTTCAGTGAGGGTCATTCCTTTATGGTTTGTAAGATAACGCATATTCACCATAGAAATCGGCCAATAAAGAGCCGGTTTTGGTTCGGGTGACAGTCACATGGACTTTGGCCAACCGGCCGTCCAGTTCGATGCGTCTGGCCACGCTGAACTGTAATCCAGACATCTGTACGGTGGTATCTCCAGAAAGAGTATCCAATCTAGCTTGCGAAAGGGTAACTGTTTGCTGCGCCAAATATCGCCCAAGGGTCAACTCCCTCGTCGAGAACTTGGCGGTGCTATTGCTGACCAAGGCTATTAGGAGCGAGAACCCGATCATGAAGACAGCCGCGGCGACCAACACTTCAATAATGGTCATTCCGTGTTGATTCAATCTCTTGGCTATGGGTGGTGTCATCGCGCCACCATCTGTCGTATTAGTCGAAGACGACTACCATCAGACCTGCCCAGAACCGGAAGCGCCGGCGGATAGTCAAGTTGCCTCCGGTCGATGCGACAGTCCTTCAACCAATTGATATAGGTGTTAAGTGGCTGTTCATACAGAAAGTCTTCGGTGATGATCGTTCCATTCAGCCGTCCGCGCAGTTCCGAGTAGCCATCGCTCATGATAGCTCCGGTAAAGACAGAGCCAGTATCGAGATAGATCTTGGCATTGAGAGTCTGTAAGAATCCGTTCGATGACAGGAAGCACGTTCCTTCGAGCGTTCCTTTCCCTCCGATCCAGATCCCGCAGGTATCAGTTTCGGTCGAGTCGTTCAAGTGAACCTGTAGCAGAGCGGGGAATTGAAGATTAGCTTTCTCCGTAATGGAAATTCGTCCGTTGCTCAGAGCCGTCCCCGCCAGAGTTGCTTGTCCTTTCAGCAATATGGAATCCGGCGTGAAGAGAAGTGCATCGACAAATGCCGAGTCGCACAGCAGAATGGGACCATCACTGCAAATTCGAAGCGGCCCCAGGATTCGTGTCGAACCTTTGATGGTTACTCCTCCCTGGACAATTAAGGTCGTGACGACATCGAGATGATCAATAGCCAGGCCGTCTATCTCAAGGTCACCATCAATTTGGACAACCCCTCCAACCTGGAAGGGGAGTTTTTCGCCACCCCTCCAAATCTGACTGCCATGCATGAACCTATCCACCTGTTGTCGGACACGAGCCAGGTCTGCGTAGAAGCTTTGCAGCAACGTTGTATCCACATGTGGTGGTTCAAGCTGTTGGTGTTGTCGTACTGCGCCTGTATGGAAATACTCGGAAGTGATGTCCTCGCCCTGAATTCGGCCGCTGGCCATCCCTTGTGGGCCAGTGTGCACGTCACCCCGAATACTGCTGTGCCCGGCAACCATTAGCGGGTACCGTTCATCGCAAACAATGATGGCGGCATCGAATAGAGAGGAGGGGCTGGTACCCAGGAAAGCGAAGGCGGTGACTTTTTGGTTGGCCTGTCTTCCGATTGAACTGACGAGAAGACTCGCTCCCCAGGGGTAACTCTCTACTTCAAAATTTCCGCCATTGGGAGCTATCACTGGTCCTATTTTGCACAACAGTGAATCGGACCTCGCAGTAGCCAGAAATCGCTGAATCCCTGCCTCAGCCAGCAGCTCCGCACTTTGGTGGTTACGAGCTTTGATATGCTGGCTGTAGCGGGACAAGCTATAGGTGAGCACCGCCAGGAAAGTAACCATCAGAAACAGAAGGATTGCCAAAACCGGCACCAAGACTGTCCCGACAGACTTACTTGCGCTCGATACCGCGAAGCCAGAGCGTATCACGCCAATTCTCCTGAGATGCAATTGTGTACTTATCGGTAATCGTCTGGACTTCCCACCTACCGAGACTGTCTCCGACAGCACACACTGTCGTTTTCCCCTCATGGTTGCTGAACACGGCGGTTGAGCGTTTCTTGGTTTTCACGATTCCGACCAGTTGCCAGACTTCGTGGGCAGACTCCGGGACTACCGGAGATGGCAACGCCTCGAGTGTGTCGGCTTCGTTTATCTCTTCTACCTGTCGCAACACAAACGGGTTAATCTTGGGTGGCTGATAGACAAGGGCCCGTTTGGAGTCGACAGGTGGCCGTATCGGCTCAACAATGGCAGCTTCTTCAACACTTTGCGATGTGAGCAACTGCAGGTTTCCCCACCAGATATACAATGCTACCGCCACAAGTGCGGTGAGAAGGATTTTCTTGATTCGATTGGCGGTCATGGCGCCGCGACCTCAATAGAGAGAGACAAAATAACTGTTTGCCCTGAGAGGTTGGTCCGCTGCAAAGTTGCCTGACTGAGCCGAAGTTGAAACTGATTCTCCAACTCGTGGAGAAAGGGCACAGCCTCAAACACTGATCCGACCATTGATACATTATAGGAAGGGTTAGAGGTTAATCTGTCACGTCCGGTCAACATGACACGTTCAATTCTTCGGGTGTCCAGATTGTGCTGCCAGGCAAGTTCTTCAATTTGCTGTAGAGTGGGGGGGATGCCGGATCGGGATTGCGTAAGAATCTGAAGAGTCTTGAGAGAATCCGTCAATTGTTCGATCCGTCGTTCGAGTTGTTGGCTGTCGGCCAGCGCTGATTCAGAAATTTGGTGTAGCTGCCACTGCTCCAGACTGGCCGTCGCGGTCAGGTGAATGCAATAACCAATTCCCACTGCGACTATCATACCTGCAGTCAGCGCCGTTGCAAGGATTCGTCCCGAATTCATTGACCACCTCGTGTGACCGTGAACTTGAAGGCCATCAAGGTATCAAGTAGCCCATCCTGCATCATAGCCTCAGGGCGAATAGAACTGACCTGAATATCCCAGGGGGCACACGTGCGGCGCATAGACGCCAACAAGTCAAAGGCGGCAACATCATCCTGTGCAGTTCCACTGATTTCGGCGTAAGCGCTGTCATTCTGCGGTCGTACCAGAACACCGGTCAGTGTTGCGCCAGGCACAGTCTCCTGACAGAGTGCGGACAGGAGGGCGCTGGATCTTTCGGCTAACTTACCTCCATCAGTCAATCTTGTCTGACGTGCAAGACTGTCGACCTGAATCTGAAGCAGGAGGTGATTCGAATAGAGCTGCTGATACTTGCGAATCGCTGTTTTATCTGATGACAGGAAAGCAGCCGAAAAGCCAATCCATGCGAGTAAGGCAATCAGAATACTGCAGCCTATAAGATCAAGCAGCTTGAGACTCCCGAGTGCGACATACAGGAACCGTGCAGTCGCCGAATTTGCCAGTGAATACTGCAGTGTCGATGCCGGTCGGCCCAACATTGGTCTGGAAGTAAGCCAATTCACCTGCGACGACTGTTTGTGAGTCTGCAAGATAGGCGAGTACGTCGACACCGGGATGACTTCTTCATCCGAGTGTGAAAACAGCCGTTCAACATTATTCGATTTCTCGGCGATTGACCTCGTGTCCCCGCACAAGAAAGCACCGGAAAACAGCCCCCCCTTATGATTGATGCCAACAAAAGTTACTTTGCGTTCCGACCAGGAGCAGA
Organism: bacterium; assembly: GCA_016708025.1. Lineage (NCBI taxonomy): Bacteria > bacterium. The sequence continues at coordinate 301,331 of JADJGQ010000004.1, forward strand.
GCACGGCAAATTGCTGCCGGGAGAATTTCTTGAGGTTGGATAAGAGTGTATATCCTACCAGCGTCCCAATGAAGAGCGTGGCGATATCTCGGGACTTTAGTACTTTTCGCAGCGCATCGAGAAAATCGCGTTGAATTCCCTGGATGAGAAAGAGCTGAGTACCATTAGATTCGGCCAAAGTCTGAGTGATCTCTGCCGCCTCGTGTCGTACCGAGGTCGCGTGCTGTACGATCTGTTCGCGCGAAAATGTGGTGTCTCGCCAACCTGCAACAAAGCAGCGCGGGCCATCGATGAGGACGGCGATCGGAATAACCGGCAACTTGCCGGTCTTTCGAAGGCTGTCAACAAAAGTCTCGATGGCCAAGTGATCGGCGTTTCCAACTTGATCCGCAATTAGTACCTTCGTACCATAACCAATCCGAAGCAATTGAAGACAATCAGAGTGAATGAGCAGGTAATAGCCAACAGGCAGTGGAACGAGCGTGTCTTTGACTACACGTATGAGGGAATGCCAAGAACCTGACATTACTTCTTAAGCACCTTTTCCAAATCTACTGAGCCTTCGGAACCGAAATAAACGTGAGGCGTGATATAGATCATCAGCTCCTGCGATGAATTGTCGGTCGAACGATTCTGAAAGAGTCGGCCGAGTATAGGGAGGGACCCGAGAATAGGGAGCTTTTGAATGGTCTCAGACTTGTTTTCTGTGACCAACCCACCCAACACAATCGTCTCGCCATTCTTGAGCCGCACCGTGGAATTGAGTTCACGACGATTGATTGTCGGCGGAATGTCGGGATCAAAATCGAACGCTGGACTATTAAACTCAGGTTTTACCTCGACTATCAAGTCGCCGGAATCGTTGACGAATGGTGTTACTTCAAGCTTCATGTCCGCCTCGATCTTCTCAAATCGCTGGCTGGTCTGAGTCGAGAGGTTGCTATTGTCAGAGGGGTAGATTGTACTGGATTCGAGCAGGTAGTATTGCGTGGTACCAATGCTGATCGACGCTGAGTGTCCATTCAGTGCTGCAATCTGAGGGTGAGAACGCATGCGAGCCTTGCCCTGAGTGACTAACCAGTTGAGTTGAACGTAAAAGTCGTCGGGCAGTTTGCCAAGGTTCGAGACTCCTAAATGGCGAGACAAGGAGTTGAGATCGTCGTTTAGATCCTTGCCGCTGGCCTTCAAATTTACCTGAGGGAAATAGTCCTTTTTGCCATCATCAGTCGTATAGTTGGTGGCAGTAATCCTGAAGTCACTCGCTTCACTGTTCTGGAATTCGACGACCAGCACTTCAAACAGCACCTGTGCTGTGGGGACATCAACTTCGTCGATAAGCGCCTCGACTCGGGCTATTGAGAGGCGAGGGCCGGTGAGGAGCAGACCATTATGCTCCTTCACCACCTTGATGCTGACCTGCTTAGTAAGCGTTGCTGGAATGAGAGGCTCTATAGTGCCGGCAGTGAGATGGTCGAGTTTGACTAACTGAGTGACGAAGAGGTCTTCCGAGTCCCTGTTTCCTATGAGAACAGTCCCATTATTCTCTCTGAACGTGTAGTTGGTGTTCCAAAGCAACGTAATGAGGGCCTGCTCCAACGGGAGATTCTCAAATGATGAAGTAATTGTCCCTTCCATTGGGGTGGTCGCCATGATGCCGATTTGGCACTTGGCCGCAATGGTGTTGATCGCGTCGCTCAGCGGCGTATTGATTACATTTACCGACACCAAACCGCTGTCACAGCGGATAGCAGAACTGGTGATGATGCCGTTTCTTCCCTTGGTCTCGACAGCGGAAGCCGCGACATAGTAGATACTATCGACATGTTGTACGCTAAAGCCATTGGCCGCCAGAAGCGCCACTAACGCCCTCGCGGGTTCGACTGCCGTGAGTTTGCCAGTCACACCACCGCGTGTTCCTGCCTGGACGACAATGTTCAGCTTCGCCTTTTCTTCGATAGCTCGCACCAGTCGCTCGATATCGGCATTGACTACATCAATGGACAATAGGCCGTTTTCGGAAGCGACATTCAGTGGTGCCGGCGCCACAGGAGGCGGCTTCGACCGAAAGATCTTAACGATGCCGCCTGTTCTCTCCCATGACAGCCGATATTCTTTGATGATGTAATAGAGAGCATCGTTTAAGCGCACATTGACAAGATGTAGCGTGAGCGCGCCGGTTGCCGAGGAATCAATGGCGACCGACAGATTATAGGTTCTGACCAGCGCTGTCAACGCCTCATACAACGGAACCGAACTGAAGTCAAGTTTCGGAATGAGAATACTTGAGTCTGCGAGGAACAGTGTTGGAGCGGAGTCCGCAATGACAGAATCAGTGGTCCGGGAAAGACTGTCTGGTGAATCAATTTCTGCCGACCGAACGGAAGCGCCAAGCAGCACTGCACAAATAGTCACGAAAATTACATAGTGTCGCATCGCACGTATCCTATCAGCAGTTAATCTCTCGAACTACCTCGCCAAAAGTCGTTTGCCCTTGACTGACCAATTCATAGCCGGCGTCCATGAGAGTAGGAAGTTCATTTGTACGCATATACTCAACGAGTGTTGATTCCGACGCTTTAGAATGGATGAGGTCACGCACTTTATCAGTAATAGGTAGTAACTCGTAAAGCGCTTGACGACCGGCAAATCCAGTCTGGTTGCATTTGTCGCATCCAATCGACTCAGCTTCCGTGCCGTGAAACTGGTACCCAAATCGAGTTGCCAAGGCCAGTTCGGCCTCATTGGCCCGTTGCCGTTTGCAGTGCGGACAGTTGAGTCGCACCAATCGCTGGGCGACAATCAGGCGCAGAGCTGAGCCAAGCAGTGATGGCTCTGCACCCATGTCCAGCATCCTCGCGATGGTTGCGACAGCACTATTGGTATGTATGGTCGAAAGCACCAAATGCCCAGTCATTGAAGCGCGCAACGCGATCTCCAAAGTCTCGGCGTCTCTGATCTCCCCGACCATAATAATATTGGGGTCCTGACGCAGGAGTGCACGTAACATAGCAGAGAAAGTCAGTCCGATCTCCGGCTTCACTTGGGTCTGGTTTATGCCGGGGAGATGATACTCGATTGGGTCTTCCACAGTCGAGATATTCACCTGGGGAGTCTTCAGCCGGGTCAAAGTGGCGTATAAAGTCGTGGTCTTTCCGGAACCGGTCGGTCCGGTTACCAGGACAATCCCGTTGGCCACCGATGTTCTCTCGGTGAAGAGTGCGAGCTGGCTTGGACCGAATCCCAATCCGGCCAAATCGAGGCGAAGTTGTGCCTTGTCCAGAAGTCTCAGGACTGCCTTTTCGCCAAATTCAGTCGGGACGACGGAGACTCGAATGTCAATTTGACGGGTCTCGAAAAGGAAGCGAATGCGGCCATCCTGGGGCCTGCGTCGTTCAGCGATATCGAGCCCGGCCATTATTTTCAGCCGGGACAGCACTTCGGGAACAAGTGCTCGCTCGATTATCTGTCGTTGTACCAGCATGCCGTCGATTCGAAAACGACAAACCAAATGCTGTTCCCCAGGTTCAAAATGAATGTCCGAGGCCTTGCTGGCAATGGCTGCACTTATGAGGTCGTCTACCTGTCGGACAACTTTTGAATCAGACACGACTATCTCAGTGCGTCCGACTGAAGAGTGGTCATTAGTAGACACATTGTCCTCAGGAGCGGAATTTGAGAGCTGTTCCAATGTGCCATCAACGACACTTTCAACTGTAACCTGCACACCGGCACAAAATTGAGCAAAAGAGAGCAAGGCAACGTCAGTCTGATCGTCAATCAGAATTCGCACATCTCTTTCAAGGTTGTCCTGAACGACAATATGCCTTGAACGAAGCATTTGCTGAATGTCGGTATTGCGGTACAGCGGTATCATAAAAATGCGGGCGCAGACGCGTCCCCTTGGTTATATTATAGTTAGTTAGGAAGGATTTGTAAAGCGGCATGGCACGATTTCGGTATACCGGCACCCTACCGGATGGCAATCCAGTGGCAGGGGAGGAGTCAGCGCAATCTGAGGCTGAACTGGCCGTCAAATTGCTCCAGAGAGGGGTCACTCTGGAGCAGACCTTTCCGGCTTTGAGCTTGCCCCAGAAACTTGTAATCCGGCTATTCAAATCCGCAGAGGTCACCCGCATTACTCGCCAAATTGCCTTACTGCTGGAGAATCGGATAAGTGTACTTGAGAGTCTGGAATTAGCGCGAGAAGGGACGAGTGACCGGCTCTTGTCACAGGTGCTGTTTTCTCTGTCGGAGAAGATTCGCCAGGGACGACCGGTGGCCGAGGCATTCGCCCAATTCCCGGATATCTTTGATTCACTTTATGTCAGTATGTTGTCAGCGGGTGAATTGTCAGGGACGCTGGAGCAGTCGTTCACCCGGTTGGCGGGCTACCGGGAACAGCAGGAGACCGCCATGAAGAAGCTTCGGGGAGCTATGGCCTACCCGTTGCTGGTTTCGTTGGTAGCGGTAGCGGTCGTCATTGTCTTGGTAGTATATATTGTCCCGGTTTTTGAGAGTATGTATGCGAATTTTGGTGCTCAGTTACCAGCGCTGACCGCAAACGTCGTGGAACTGAGCCGAACTGCTAGGGAGTATGCACTACTGTGGGCGACCCTGTTGGTTATGATACTCGCGATAGTTCCATCACTTCTGTTGTCTTCTCAGGCCCGAATCTATTGGCACAGACTGCTCCTTCAAATTCCGATCCTTAAAAACCTGATAATCAAATTGGTTACCATGCGTTATTGCCGCACACTCGGCTCCCTGTTGACAACCGGCGTGGACATACTGCTGGCAACCGATGTTGCGGCCCGAAGTTGTGGTAATCTTATCCAGCAACGCCTGCTCCTGGAGGTCCCTGGCGATTTGATGTCGGGACAAAGCTTATATGACTCGCTCCTTACGCATGCTGCTTTTCCGAAACCGGCACTACGCCTCGTGGCAGCCGGCGAAAAGACGGGACAACTTGGGCAATCACTTCTTCGCGCCGCAGATTTTTACGAGAAAGAGACCACAGCCTCAATTGCCACACTGACCAGTCTGATTGAGCCGATCATAATCATTCTCCTGGGGATTGTGGTCGCCTTCCTGCTCGTGGCGTTGTATTTACCACTCTTTGATCTTGTTGGTTCTATACAATAAAACAGGGAATCTGATGGCCATTAATGCATTTTCGCCGAAAATGAGCCTTCAAAGGGCACTTTACTTGGTCGAGGTACTCGCCTATTTTGATTTCATCTGGTGTACGGTGGGGTTACCGATAGGTTATACTGCTCCCCATCTGCTACGCACTAATGGGGAGCAGTATACTTCCGATATCAAGGGAGGCTTGACCATAATTGTAGGACTTTATCGCCACAAAGACTCCCATATTGAGTGCCCACATCTTCTTGACGTATTCGCAGAGATCCACTCTAAATGCGTGGAGCGCTTACGGCTAATGTTCAGACTACCACAGAAAACCTCAAGTGAATTGCGAGGGTGCTTCATGGTGTAGATACTAGGTGCTCTGCTATCATGTCGGAAAGTATTCTACTCTGAGGCGCAGATTTCCTATTTCGGAGTGCCAAAAAGTGGCACCAGTATGTCACATATTGAAGGCAGTGGATATAGGGCTTTGGTGGAGTGAACAATTCTGCGATCAAGTTGCCGCCTTGGGTCGCGCTCGCCACGATCCGGGCGGTTTTGGTCGCTGTGGATAGGAAGTAAGGAGTGCCTCAGAGGTAGATTATTAGTACTTCCAATCGTACGTTTCTGTTAAAGGTCTTAATAGGATTACTGGTTGCGATTGCCAGTATTGCCGGGGGCGTCTACCTGGGTAATGCGTTATCGGAATCGTCGCCCAATGAGTCATTTACTCCGGTTGATGGTCAGACACCGAGCGTTGGTCCGCCCCAGATGAATCTACTCCCTGGCGATTTGTTTCCCGCTGAGCCGGCGAATATTGGCCAGCTGTCTACAGACTTTTCTGCAATTCTGAAAGATCGGGAGGCTCTCGTCCTATTTGTCTCACTTGAATGTGGTCCCTGTTTAGAGTTGATGCAATTCTGGAAGAATGTCAGCTCTCACAATGTGCGTCCCGAAGTACTGCAAATCATTGTGCTTTCGGATAAAGCATCAATTCCAGCCGAGTACGCGGGACTATTTGAAGGGCTCGCAACGGTACGTTATAGTCAGTCGGAGTGGAAACTCCGTTATAATCAAGATTTCTGGCCCACAATTGTGGGTGTAGACAATAGCGGGTTCATAACACACGTCCAGTATGGTTTCGAAAATGCGATTGATCACCAACTGGTCAGTCGTTTCTATTTGCTAAACAAGCACTGAGAGCGAACGAAGGAGGTGAAGACTGCATGCTCAAACTATTGTCTGCAATAGTCTGCGTCGGCTTTGTCCTGGGAGTAAGCCTTTCGGGAGCTACTGTCACCGCGGGACCTGATCCTTGTGATAGTAATTGCTTCATTTACACCTGCGGGGAATGCTGTTACCCGTCACCGGCGAATTGTCCGCCTGTCAAGCACTACAAGTGCTATCAGTATTATGGGCCCATTGACTGCACAGGGCCGTTCAACTGCCGGTGCACGCTCATAGGATGCGGAGGATTGTGCGGAATACAATTGACTCTGTAGGCGTTTGGTGATCGATTCCTAATTTCAACCTCAGGGGAGGGGAGATTCAGGGTTCTGAATCTCCCTATGTATCTGCCAGTTGTCTTGCGAAAGATAGCCGCGGTAAGCGTACCTCTTGGGTGTCAGCAAATAGGACGCGGTACTGCTATAATTCGTAGTGATTTCCGAAGTAAGCGATACGTGTTAATCTCCATTGAGTATCCCAACACAGTATTCCTGCACTTGTCCAATGCTTCTCATCATTTCAGTTTTCCACTTGGTTGAGGTATGAGCAAGCCGAACGGAGGCGTAAGTCGCTGTGCGATAACGCAATACGATCACCGGGCACTTCTTGTTTAGTTTCTTAGTAAGGTGGCGCTTGTGGACCATATTCACGGATTAACTAAGTGACACGAAGCAAGCAGGACCAGAAGTATTGTCTACCCTGTTGCACGAAAAATCAGTATCTTTGAATTGAAGCATCTGGAGCCTTCTTACTCAAAAGTCTAGGGGGTTGTGGTCTATGGCAATCCAACGAGATTTGCCCTATCACCTTGATAAACTACTGTCAAAACACTCTCCATTTGAAACCTGGATGGGGAGGGACAAATTAAGCGGCCATCGGTGTATTCTTAAGATCCTCGATAAAGCAGATGAAACAACCGGAAAGGCCGCTGGCAAACTCATAGAAACCGCTATTCAACTTCAAAAACTGATACGCTGCAATTGTGCGGTCACGGCGAAGCGAGTGATTGAAGTTGATGGATTTCTCGTCACAGAGTACCCCTATCTCGACCTCGCAGTATGGGAGAATGTCAATCGCGAGAAACTGATTTGTCATTGGAAGTCAATTCTCCAAGAACTCTCACTAGCAGTTGATTATATTCATTCGAAAGGTCTAGTACACGGGGACCTCAAGCTTGAGAACCTGCTTATCTGCTTCAAAGAAGGTAAGTGCATTCTTCGACTAATTGACTTGGATTTCCTGCAATATGAAGCCGCGGAGTTGGACACCGTAGTCATTGGGACCCCTGGACTTATTGCCCCAGAAGTAATAACAAACCATAAACTACTCTCTCAGTCCGATCTCTATTCTATGGGCACGTCGCTGCGACTCGCTGTGGAGAAGCCCCAATCCACTAATGACCAGAGAGAGGAATATGCGAAAGACCAAATCCTGTCGGTTGCAGAGTCTCTGACTAGAAATGACTATCTGCATCGCCCTCGTTCCTTCTTGAGTGCATTACAAGAATGCAGTGTCGTCGACAATGATTCCGCAAGTACCTTGAACAAGCGATTGCTTGGCATGCTTGCTGTCAGTGCACTCCGACTGGACGAACGTCGCGCGTTAAGGGAGCGAGATAGCAGTACCTTCCTTTTGACATCGCTGCACCTCGTTGGAGTTCCGAAAGAAATACAAATGGCAACGAATTCTGCTGCCAGAGTGTCGCTTAGGCATACTTTCAGAGCCTGGCGAGCTTATGTAAGCAGTTCACGTATGGAAAGATATGCCGAGTTTCTTTGCCTGATGCCACCAGACGAGGCGACCCTCGAGTTTCTTCAAAGGCTGGATGCGGCGATGCAATTGCCTGCCGCTAGAGTCGAAGAGGATCAGCTTGGTCAAGCGGAACTTGTAGAGCTCGAGAGGCTACTTGCAATGGGGAGACCAACACAAGCCTTGGTACTATCACAAAAGTACCTGAGTAAACAACCGAATAATCCACTAGTGATGAACCTTCACAGTTTGGCCGCCGCATGTGCTTTGGCAATAAACCGGCAGGCCGAAGCTCTAGGGCATTTCAAGCACATGACAGCATTTGGCGCGGAGGAGGAACGCTACCCTGCTATGCTCGAAGCAATACAATCGGCTATGCGTGCCGGTGACTTAGCCGAAGCAGAGCGACTATTGCATCTCGCTCACACGGAGGGGGCAATGGAGAATCAGTCTGCAATTGCACTTCGTTTGCGTCGATTTGAATGCTGGATGCTGCTCTCTCGGGGAAAGTTAGACGAAGCAAGGGGGGCAATTTCTGATCTGGAGCAGCGCTCCACGGTCGCGGGTGATCTTGAGATTAAGCAGATCACGCTGTATCTAAAGGGCATTCTTAGTTGGCGAATGGGGGCGATGGAGGCGGCAGCTAGTGCACTAAACAGCGCGTTGGATACGGCTGAGCAACATGGGCTCGCGGCTAAGTCCGTGCCGGTGCTGATAAGTCTGGCATCTATGAGTTGCGAACAAGCACAGTATCTTCAGGCGATTGCACACGCGAAAAAGGCAATACAGCTAGCGCGAACGACTGGGCAACCGGCACTCCTTCCTCCAGCCTATATGGCCATTTGCTACTCGTGCGCCAGGCTTGCAAAGTTTGCAAAGGGCCGATACTGGCTTCAGCAGTATTTGTGTGATTCGCAAGCTCAAACGTCGTCAGGTTCTTTGCTTGGTTACTTTGTCTTGAGGGGATTCTTGGAACTACAAGAGGGAAGGTTTGAGGACGCAGAGAAGTCACTGGGATGGCTTATCGAACAATCCAAAAAGTCCTCAGGATCTCCGTTTCTCCTTAAGGCATATCAAAATCTTTCAGAACTAGCTTGGTGGCGAGGGAACCTACCATTGGCTAAGAAGTTTCTGAGCTTGCGATAGAACTTGCTGCAAAGATTGGCGACAAGACCGCGAAGGACGAATCAACCCTTGCTCTGGAACTGGCGCTGTTGTTGCCAAAGCAGTCTGATCTATCTGAGATTTTTCGGATTTGTGAGGATCTTTCGGGCGAGCAGGCAAACTATCGAACAGCACTGACAGTGTTCTTCTTACACTGCAACGGACACGTTCCGTCGAAGGCAATGCAATCCTTGGTGCGACAAATGGTTAAGGTGCGAGGGAGTGAACGGGTTCCGTTGTTGGCGGCGTTGTCCGCGTTGGGTTACCATTCGTCCGAGCCGCTAAAAGATAGTGAGGCTTGCTGGAAGAACGCGTATCAGGTGCTGTTAGACGGGCATCAGCTCTTCCTTGCGACATATGCGGCCATGCGAGTGGCCGATTGCTATATGTGTTCCTCAAAGCGTCGACATGCATTGACCTACTTGCACCAAGCGGCAGGTCACTCGCGAACTCTGGGAAATAGAAGCCTGACTGAAGTTCTTGAGGGTAGGATCGCAAAGCTACATGAGAGCGGGTCAGACAATGCAACACTGGTGGACTTATTGTTGTCGGTATCGACACTCATGACTGACCTCCATTCTTATCATCAAGTGCTTCAAAAACTGCTCCAATTTGCAGTCGATTACACAGGCGCCGAGAGAGGATTACTACTCATGGTGAAGCCGGATCGGGCTGCACTTCACCCCATTGCGTCTTACAACTGCGATGAACAGAGTGTCCGCGAATTGACCGAATTCAGTAGCACTATTCCGATGGCTAGTCTTGAGGATACAACTCCTGTGTTTATCGACAATGCGTGTAACGACGCCACGACCAATTGTTACCACAGTGTTGTGACTCATAATATACTGTCAGTTGCCTGCGTACCAGTGGTGTCCGCTGGAGAAGCCGTGGCCGTGCTGTACTTGGATCACCATCTGATACCAGCATTATTCGGGAGCGATGACCGCAAGCTAATGGGGGCAATTGCGGGCATAATGTCAGTGACGATTCTAGCTGCTCGCGAATTGCGGTCGATGGCCAGTCAGACAGTTATGTTAAGAGAGAGTTTGTTGAGTCATGGAACAGGACCAAGCCTGATCACAGGCGACTCAAGAATGCTGAGAATGCTGGAAAAACTACCACAAGTAGCGGCCAGCGCGGCTGAGTGTCTTACTGCTTGGAGAAAGCGGAACTGGCAAAGAGATACTGTGCGATATGCTCCATGAGCACAGCCTACGGTGTAAAGAGCCGTTAGTAAAAGTCAACTGCGCCAGTTTTTCGGCTTCAATGGCCGAAGCAGAATTGTTTGGTGTCGCAAAAGGCGCTGCAACCGGAGTAAGAGAGCGCGCAGGCAGATTTGAGGCTGCAAATGGCGGTACGCTCTTCCTCGATGAAATTGCCGACATGCCTCTTGATTTGCAGGCAAAAATATTGCGTGTCGTTGAGTACCAGCATTTTGAGCGGGTTGGCTCGGTGCGAAGCATTGGCATAGACGTGCGCTTCATTTTTGCTACCCACCAGAACATCGAGCAGTTGGTGCGCCAGGGACGGTTTCGGGACGATCTATATCATCGTATTAGCACTGTAACGATTGAGATCCCTCCGCTGCGAGAGAGAAGGGGAGACATCCAGCTGCTTACAGAGCATTTCTTAAAGTCTTTTTCTACCAAAGCGAATCCTCCGCGATTTGAGAGCGCAGTCCTTGATTTCTTTATTCAGCATGCCTGGCCCGGCAATGTGAGACAACTCCGGAGTGTCATCGAGTTCTGTTGCCTAATGTATCCTGGAGAACTAATTGGTCTGGACCACCTGCCCTCTCGGCTAACTCAGTCTGTTGAGAGTGATCCCACCGAGAATCCAGCCGGCAATCAGGAGCGAGAGCTCATACTCCGCGCCATGCAGGCAACCCGCGGCAATAAGACAAAGGCTGCTCTGCTACTGGGCCTAAATCTCAGTTCACTTAGACGTCGGCTAGCGAAATATCACATACGTTGATTCTATCGCGCATTCGTTCAGCGATGTCGATGTGTCGCTACTTGTCGACACTCGCGACAAGTGCTTATCCTCTTACACACCTGATATATACACGCATTGTCCCCATGTCGGAGACTCTTAAGTCGATATGCGTGCATTTGTTGAATGTGAAGGGGGGTCGTGCTGTAAGTCAGTGTGCTGCAGCTCCATGAAGCCAGGGAGGTGATTAGTCTGAAGTTGGCATGTCTTCTGATATGTGTCTTGTGAAACTCATAAGACCATAGGAGGACTTCATGAATTCCATCCCCAACAGAAAGGCACAGCCTTTGGCCGCCGTGCTCCTCGTGTGCCTTTTCTGTCTACTTGTCAGTACATCATCAAGCGACACCGGTCCAGTCGACCCCCCGATTTCGGTGGTTCCCCCGCCTGGCTCTGTTTCCGGTAACTCGGTACCCTCTGATTCGACTCAGTCAATCGAACCTGTAGCCTATACACCGGAAATCGACTTGATCTGGTTGATTTCGACTTCGGCACTATGGCTGATCTAAACTTACGTTGCAGTGGCAGTCGGTTGTGCCCCCAATTTGGTAATGAAGATGCCTAGCTCAGATCGGCTCTTACGGTTATTGCACTTGTTTAGTCACAGGAGGGCAGTGAGTCTGAAGATGATTCGCGAAACCTGTGGAATCCCCAGACGCACTGCCTTTCGATATCTAAATGCGATTTCTGAAGCGAATATACCAATTTATTTTGATCGCGAACGTGGCGGCTATTGTCTGGCAGCACTCTTGAGTCGCTGTGTCCAGAAATGCAAAAAGGAGCAAGCAGGGTTAAGGCTGAAGTTGATTACTCCGAAGATCTCACCTTGGCACTAACACAGGCGGCAATATTGCATGGTCGCAGCTTGCTCGTTCACTTCAAATCGAGAGATAATCTACATTCTACCGAGGTACACTTTCAATTTCCTGGCCTTAGGTTTGACAGTACATGGGAGATTGGGGAGCGCGGCTTTCCAACTGACCGCTCTGTGGAGCTTACCCAGGTGGAACAAGTCACCATTGCGGATCCCTGATAGTAAGTGGATGCGATTGAGCTGCCCATGAATCAGTCGTCCCAATATTACATTTCGATATGACTGGTTTCCAGTTAACCTAAGCTCGGAGTGTTACTAGTTACAGACCGAAGCAAAAGAAACGGCAGCGATTTCGTTTCTTGCGATTGCCTCAAGAAGACAAGTCAGACAACTTAACTGACATCAAGAAGATGTAGTGCAATAACCAAAGTCAAGAGCAAAAAAAGGTCGATTACCCACGGGCGACTTTTCATCCAATTTGGCCAGCCTCTGTGTCAACGTGTTTTTTTCTTCCTTACTTGGGGAAAGAAAAATAAGTCGCGACTCTGCAAGAAGTTGCCTGGAAAGTATTTGTCCTGCCATGAATCCGTTTGATCTAGCTTCACAAATGCCGATTGATTGCGTCTGTCACTGGACGCACTGTTGAGAAGTTTGTATCGCCAATTATAGTGATTTACGACATCGAGCACATGCGCAGCGAACGCTGTGGCTATGGGCCGGTTTCCCTTGATAATACACAAGTTCTCGTCATTTGAGTAGGAAGCCTTAAAACCCAGATTGTGGCTTCCCGTCACTACCGCGCAGTCGCGGCCGAATGGATCAATAACGAGCACCTTATCATGTATTACGGCGTGGCCGAGTCGTTCCAATTCTCGCTCCCAAATGGAGAACGGATCTCGGATCCCGCCAACGCCAGTGATCAGTCTATTTGGCGCGGTAAGAACGGAGTCATTGTAAACTCTTGTAGCAAACTCCCGTGCAGTCCTAGTGTCTGAAACCGCGCCTCGCACAAAAAGGGGCTTATTGGCCTTTAGGCGGCGTTCAGAGAGAGCCTTCAAGTGGTGTAGTATGCTCGGTGCTCCCGCGCTAAAGAGCAGGAACAGTATTCCTGACTTTGCTGAGTCGATCAGTTCAAACACTTCAGAAAGATCCGGAGGAGTTGTTGGATTCTCAGCTGGTTTGGTCTTTCGTTTAGTGTTCGGAGCGAACCAGACTTTCAGATTGCCTTGGTCCCTGCCGAGCGAGATTGGTTTAGAGTTGGTTGCGTTCACCTTTCGTAATTCTGCGCTTTGGTTTGCATCGTCTGTGAGCAAGCGGTGCCAGTAGTCGTAGTACCTTTCTGCAATCTGACGATTCTCCAACACGATAATGTTGTTCGTCTGTGAACATAGTCCGGTCGGCGACCAGTTTGTGGAGCCGGTCATTACTGACTGTGGCACTTCGTCTTTGTCCACGTAGACTACAAATTTATTGTACCCGATATAGTTACCCCTTTTAAAGACGATCATGCAGCGCTTCGTCAAGCGCGCTTTTCAACTCTGAGACGCGGACCGTTATTTGTGCCATCATAGACCTTCACCGTTTTGCCAGTTTTGTCTTTTTTTGTAGTATCCGCATTCGCCAAGATCACACTTACGCGCCCCCTGCTCCGAACAATAGCCTCAATCAACTCAATATCCGTCAGCTCATAAAGAGCGCAATAGCAGCGACCACCCTCTTCTTCTGCTCTCTTAAACAGAGAAGTGAGTGCTTCAATTGACTCTCCTGCGAGCCCGATTCGGATCTTATCCTGTGGCTTGGAAATATGCTTTCGCAATGCAGGCGCGCTTGGAGTGCCGCCCTTGCCCTTGGGGAGCCGACGACTTAGGGACTGCGTAGCGATTATTCCCCGATTGAAAATCACTCGCGCATTTCCATAGGTGTCTGTGGCTCACAATAGAGGTCTTCACCTTGAGATTTGGCAGTTCTTTCAGATTGCCAGGCGTGCCAACAAGTGGAACTATCTCGTACGACACGTCCGTCTCTTCAGGAACAAAAAGGTCCTTCCATTGGTACGCCTGCACCGGCCACATGTCAGTCGTGCTTCGTAACCTCGTACTACCAGGCTGTTTGTTCGATAACGGTAAAGTGAAGCCAACAAAAGCAGGCAGGGCTCGGGTTGGTACACCTTTCTGAAGTCGTCGTACGCTAAATCCGAGACACCCTGGAATCTTTTCTGAATATGTCCACCACACGTACACCATGTCGTTGTTTGCGATTGCCATTGCTTTGCGGGTCATGGTTTGGTCCCTCTCGAAATCATTTATTGTTGAGTGTCCGATGCTTACTTAACCTGGGCGCTACATCTTTACGGGATTCGTGAGACCGACCGATCCAAACAGGCGCAGACAGCCGCCTTGAAATGCGGGTGGTCGATGAAGTACTCGGTCTTCATCCTGAGATTAACTTTGTTGGCCGTTGCCTTGTTGAAGGCAATTAGATTCATTTCCTCATATCGCAATCCTGCCTCGAAAATACAAAGCGCGCGTTCAATTGCATTGCGACGCTCAATTCGCAACTTCTCTGCGCCAAGGTCGAGTGTTTCTATTGTGGCTTGCCCGCGTATGGATACTGCGCCAGTCGAGTCGCAGCGAGCAAGAACGCCACCAAATTCGTCGAAGTCTATGTGATCCTCCGGATTGTCCACAAATGGATGCAGCAAAGGACCCTCAAGGTCGTCAAGGTCTTCTGGCGACAAAGTAGTAGCCTGATGCCACTTGTTGCTCGCTATTGCCGTTGCTTTTAGGTTCGTTAGTGAAGCGTCATCAAGTGCCACTATGAATGCGTGAGCGCGCGCAACTGGGAATCTCGTGCGCTTTCCTCGTCCGGTGTTGCACATTTCGCATGCGGGAAGCAAATTTCGCCAGTGCAAATCGAGCCAGAAGTACCCCGGATGTGGTACTGTTGTATTGTCAGGCAATCGAACGATAGCTTGCTGTTCGGCAACTTTACCGCCTCCAGATATGACGGTGCTTGTCACCTTTCCTTTCGGCCTGAAGTGCTCCGCATGTGCCGATTGCCTTGACAGCGGCGACTCACAATACGCACAATGACCGTGAAACACATGCTCGAGAAGCAATTCTTTGAATTCGCCCCACAGCCGATTGTGACTGTCCTCTATAGGCAATCTGCCTCCTTGTTCAAAAACTCGAACCGATTGCTCTGCCATCGTACTAATTTTGTCAGCCCAAGCTCTATATAGGGACAGCAGCGGCTCGGTCAGTGTAGCTGGATCAAAGTCACGATGGACCATTGGGCAGATTCTCCCTTTGCTGCTGGGCACTCACTTCATTTAGCAGTACCTGTGCTCTCATTTTTAACTCTTCCTGCACCTCAGGATACATTGTCGCTAACCGCTGCTTCAACAGGGCCGAAACCAACCACGCAGCTGCACTCTGCACTGAAGTCGGCTCAGGGGACCTGAGTCGAAACTCCAGAATTCGCTCCAATTCGATGATTCTTTGCTTTTCGAATCAGATATCGACTCGCCCTTTTGGAGTAATAACTGATACTCGGTGTAATGCCGTCTTGTTTCACCTGAATCAAGTGCAGTTCTCAGACCGAATAACCGACTCGTGAGCTGCAAGTCAGTGCCCCCCATCGTTAGCTGAGAGTCCAAGGACTCTTGGTAGACCATCCCGGTTGCTTTGTCACGGGAAAACTTAATGATTTGGGATATGTCCATGCCGCCGACAACAAGCGGTGAGTGAGTGGAACATATGAACTGAGTATTTGGAAAGCACTCTGTCAGTTTTTCGACGATGGACTGTTGCCATGCCGGGTGCATGTGAGCATCGATTTCGTCGATGAGAACGATCGCACTTTCTGAGCGAGGATTCGGCGATTGACGATACATCTCGTAAAGGCGTTGTAGAAGGACACCAACCCAGCCTAGGAGCGATGTCGCACCTTGACTTACTTGTTCAAACGCCACGAGGCCATCTTCAGTTCTGACGAGAATGCGCCTGTTCTCCAGGTCTATGCCACCAAACTCTATCTTCACGTCACCAGTAAGCCTGCCGATTACGTCAAAGAGATCGTTCAGTAATCGCTGGTACCTAGGGCCATCTGAGGCAGATTTCGATTGATATTCAACGGTTAAGATCCATTGTTTAAGTTTGTCGATGCGGGGATCAGGCTCATTCGTCACCAACGGAAGTAAGTCAGTCACCAGAGGCCTGGAAGACGATTCGTCCCAAAAGGTGCCAGTGGGCATTTTCCAACTGACCGTCCGCAGAGGCGGAAAGCCCAGAATAAGGGTTCCTGCGGTGTCCAGAGGACGACCTGGAAGGGAAAGCACGTTGACCCCAACGCTCTTGCGGGAAATCTCAAATGCATAGGAGTAGGTGCCGCTATTCTGAAATTTGAGAGTTATCCGTGATTGGTCTTTGCCTGTACGTATGAGTCGGTCGGCATATGTAGCTGCATCTTCGCCACACAGCGCAGATGCAATGCCTCTCAGTATTGTCGATTTCCCAACGCCATTGTCTCCCAAGAGCACAGTCCAGCGCTTATGAAACCGAACTTCCATTTCTTCGAATGCTCCGACATTCTGCAGATGGATACTCTCGAGTACGGCTCCGTGACCAACTTCAGTTTCGGAAGAACTGGCAAAAACAGATCGCACTCTACTATCGTCTCTTGAGGCAGCCTGGTTCTCATGGAGACCGTGCACAAATTGTCTGAGCAGAGAAAAATCTGGACTACCATCAAAGGGCAATACATCGATACCATATCTTCGAGACAGAAGACCAACCTCAGCCTCGCGAAACTGGGCATCGATATTCACTAAAGCATAGTGGCGCTTCGATTTAGAAATTTCGCCTAGTCGCGCGTTTTCCAAGTAGAAGCGAATTCCGCCTAGGCTCGAACCCATGAAGAGAACGGTCCTCGTCAGGAACAGGCTCGAAATAAACTGCCTAAACTCAATGCGGCGGTCCATTTGGTCTCGAAGCTCAGCAGGAGAGAATGTGATCGTATCTGGTAATTCAAGTCGTCCGAAGAGCTTGAGAAGAAACGGTTCGCGCCTATTGAGTCTTCCGATGAGTTGCTCAGTGTCATTGGAGGTAAAGACAGGAGGGGACAGTGGAGAAAGGATCGGCTCCAGCGAACGGTCAAAGGAAGTAGTGACAATTGCTGCAAATCCTATTTCGTGGATTTCTCTGAAGAGACTTCCATCAGTCTTTTGGGGCATACTGTACTGCTCACGCAAGAAGGAGAGTATAGAGCTCAGCACATTTGCCTGCTTAAGTTCAGCGGTTAGTAAATCAGCTGCCAAGTTCGGCTCAAGTTGAAAGATGTCCTGATTTGACTTATGAGCAAAGTCCTTTCCCAACACGCCTTCTCGAAGACACCAGTTTACGGCGTTACTGACCAATTCGCTCCATGTAGGATACCCGGCTTGAGCACCAAGACCCATACCTGCAAAAAGTACACAGTCACCGCTCTCAATCGCCTTGAAGAGATTGGGCGGAACGCTAATAGGCCCGTCTTTGTCCTGTAGATGTTCCATAATATCGATTTATTTCCAATAGTGAGTGACTTGCGTAACAAAAACTGCTCAATTTATCGCCTAGAAATAGGAAGCTACGATAAACCGTGGTTCCTTTGTTGCAGTTGCTTCTTCGTCGGGTATTCTAGAATCCTCCTTCCAGGATTTTCTCGTTCCTCTCTCGTATATCCGCTGGAACAACCTGTTCGTAGAGCCCCAAGAAATTATCCTCGTCTGCCGAAGACTCGTCGGGAACCTGAAGCACCGTAAACCATCGGTTGAGCAGGCAAAAGTGACCGATGAGCCAAGTCAATTCCACAATCTGCGAATCGATAAAGCGCGACAATTCAATGGAGACTCGTTCCTGCCTTTCGGCGTTTCCTGCTGCGGCGATTCGCAGTGCTTCGCGGAGGGCTTCAAATTCGACGTCAGTGACTTGGTGCGCATCCGTTGTAACTTTTGTGGTATAACCCAAAATGATCCGTTCAAGGTCGGTGTAGGCATTTGGGTGTTTCTCGACTTCATGTAGATGAAGGAGCTTGCGGTGTCCTTCTGCCTCTCTACCTGCATCGGCAAAGAGTCGATAACCAATGAAAGAATGATGGGTCACTGAATATCGCGATCGATTCAAAAGGGATGTACGAGAAATTACGAGCTCTCTTATGAAGCGATCGAGAAATCCGGCTTCCTGAACAGTACCACGAAAAGTAGGCGGGTCAAAGATGAACGTGTTGCAATACTCCACTTCGGTCTGGAGCAGACGAGGAGTATATGCCATTACCTTACATAGATTGTTTCTGAATCTTCCCCACGTAAGTTCACCGGCGACCATTCCTGCTTCGGTGTACGCTGAGATCTCGTCGCGTTGTAGCGGTCGAATTCGTGTCCATTTCCCTTGAGATATCTTTGTCATATCCACCTCTTTCTTAACCCCCTATATTCGCCAGATTACAAGAACTGAATCTTATTGTTGGGAGAGCGACTTGAATGCCACTCGATTTCTTCTGGTGTCGAACTTGTGAACTCGTCGACTCTCGCTTATTCCTGGTTATCTCTTTTTCTGGAGTCCTCTGAAGGAGACATGCGCCGGTTGTTCCACAACCCCCCCCATTCCTTCCTCCCGCAAGTCCCAAAGTAGCCAATCGTCATTCGGAACCAGTCGCTTAGAGCGTGAGTCCCACTTCTTTGGTATCTGATTGCGCAGACGCTCAAGATAGGGAAGTAGCGGATTCTGGATCTTGTAAGATGCTTCTCTGTCGTCCAATTGATTCCGTTTCCAATTGAACTGAGACATATATTGTGCAAATCCAAAACCATCAAAAAAGCATTCACTTCCGATCAGTGGCATATACCAAAGGCTCGGTACTCCCTTTGGGTTCTCCTTTGCTCCGGTTTCCAGCAGAAGCCGCTCGGAGAGCGGCACGCGAAGCAGGGTCCTTTTGCCGTCAGGTTTCGTAACTCTGCCAAACTCGGAAAGGTTACGGGAGGACTTACGAACAACACAGGCTTTCGCTGCGACCGACAGAGTGCGATTTCATGTGGTGTGCCAACGCTGTAGATGTTAGGTGGGGCAATATGCAACAACAAAATCAGAAGTATCTACCATTCGAAGGTCAATATGAAGAGTTGCCCAGAATTGTCTAGTGATTTCACCCCGCTGCTGCGCACTCTTAGCGTCCCTGCAAAACGTCCATTTGTTTCGTGTTTCAGTGGTCTCTGTGCCTTCGCGTCCATATTCATGCAGACCGCGCACACTAGGCTTGTTCCAAGGGTCAAAAACAGTTGCTCCTAGCGACCGGAGGAATGTTCCGACACGTGTGCGCCATCCATTCTGCTTTTCCTCTGTGCGAGAGGCCACAAAATCCATTGGACCAGATAGGTATACTCTGGCACCTGTAAGCAGACTAGGCCTAGCGACTTTCTTGCTCATATTCTAGGTTCCTCTCATTTCCCTTACTTTGCGCAGTCTGTATGCTAATGGGACCCCTGCGAAACTGACCCGCAACTCCAGGCATCGGCGACCGCTGTCCGGACACGCATAAAATGTTCCTTGATCAGGTTGTGATAACTCAAATAGCCAGCGTCGAAAGCGTCCCATGCGGCCTGGTAACGAGCCAGGCTACTTGCTGTGTGATCGATTTTCCAGAATTGGAGTTCACTCATCATTGCAATCAGTAATTCGTTAACGACCCCACGCGATTTGGACAATGCAATTCTTAAGTCGGGCAATTCACCACCATACTCCTCGAGGTAGCGAAGCCACCCTTCCACTTTCGCGTGGGATTCAAATCCCCGATTAACTACTGCCAAGAAAGGCGATACGATTGCGCTTCTACTTAGCTGCAAATCGGCAGTTTGCTTAAGAGTCTTTGTCGACAATACTCTCTCGGTCTCCGCAGTCCATATTGCAGTAGCAGGGTTCTTCCCGTGCTTGGCTGCATCGTATGTTACTTCACTCATGATTCGAAACAGCTGGGGAGTTTCGACGGACCCTGCCTGTCCAAGGAGTATTCCAGCTTCTCGCGCAAGTCGCTCGCATTCCATAAACTCCGACCAAGAGAGGAGAGGGATAGCGCTATTATTCGTCCTGTACGGTATTCCATCGACACTTTCTTCTTGATGAAATTCTTCACGTGGGTGGGGTTCGTCATGGTTGTTTTTTCTGCCGAGAAGTACCCAGTGTTCCTTATGACGGGTGTCAGTCAGGAGGGAAGTCATACCAAGAGCCCTTGCTTCCTCAATCATAAATTTCACCTTCGCAAAGGGATCAAGAATTGGGCGCGGAGTCTTGTTTGTCTTGCGATTGTCCACGAAAAGCGTTCCAGGGCTCGATTATCCCAATGGGCATGAGCAGCATGCGTTCCGGAATGTGAGGGTTCTTACAAATCTCAGACCAGACCACTCTTGCAGCCATAGCATCCAGGCATAGCCACAGACCCATCTTCAAAATGTCCACCCCAGTGTGGAGTATACCGATTGAATCCTCTGAGCGGATGTAGCGGCAGTATAAATCGGGTCGACTGGTCTTCCATCAATAACCACAACTCCCACGTCATCGCTATGGTCCGCAATAATATCTAACTCCCAGGGCTCTAAGTATTCTAGGAGGTTTGGCAACCATTGGTCTTCCTGGTCATCAGAAATCGCTACGGCAGGCAGATGGAGCTTGGCAGCACAGTCAACTATTTCCAAAATGCGGGAGATGCGATCTTTCCCCGTCGATTCAATGTTTAAGTGAAGTGCGATATTCGGCAACATTTGAGGATGATCAATTTTGGCCAGTGCTTCATTTACCCAATGATTGACCTTGGCAGCTGACATGTCGGTCACGTCTATGACAATGTGAATGTCTTGTTGGCCCCAGTTGCTTTGGTTCATACTACTAGGAGCGCTATCGGTCTTTCGGGGTGCAGCTGCGGACGTTCTTAAGTGCCTTGAGCGCTGTTGCAGTACCTCATCAATCAGTGCTTCGATTGATTCAAGCCTCCGAGGCGACTTGCTGACTCCTGCGCGAATGGGCTGCAAATCGCTGAGATGGGGTGGATGAGGAAATTACGCATGGGTATGGACTGCACTTCTTCAGAGATGTTTGAGCTTGTCAAATCCCAGCAGAAAACATTCGCGAAGACATTGCAAGTGTGGGGGGGATCGGCGAAACCGCCTGACCCGGTACGATCAACTCACCGTCCAGTCCAAAGCTGCCATGGATGTCCCGAAGTGCTTGACATTCAGGTGAAAGGGCAATGCCTAAAGTATAATTGAAGCCTCCGTCCAGATCACTTGCGCTCACAAAGTGAAGGGAACCACACGGAGAGCTCAATACACTGCGAATTTGTTCTTGACCCGATGGTGTGATCGGGAATGTTCCCCTCTTGATGATGGCGAGCCATCCAAAACTCAAGATTGCACGTGCCTCCTCATCACAATTGACTTCGATCTCGGTCAACGGTGGAACATCAAGTAGAAGACAGTGAATGCTATTGACTAATTCGACTGCCAGGAGACCCATCCTGTCGAGACTGTGGTTGGCAGTCAAATTGCTACTCCAGTCGAGTAAGTCGTTGGTAGATGAACTTGTAATCAATTCGTGGCGTAAAGCGGCACTAATGTTAGCTTCTGTAGCTGCACTCTCCAATTCGTCATGCGAGATCATGCAATTCAGAATATTGAGTTTGAGGGTTGATAATTGTCCTGGGAGCGCTTTCGCCTGAACTTGAGCTTGTCTAAGCTTCAAGTCACTATCGAGCTTAGTCTTCTCATGACCAGGTGGTGTTGGCCTGAATTTCAACTGACCACTCAAAGCTAGTCGAACAAAATTGGAGAGTTCCGAGATGCGTGTCTTCGGATGTGTCATGTCCAAAGTCTCCAAGAGTCTATTTAAGGGTTTACATCTATTCGCTTACTTGCCGGACCTAAACTCAAGTCTCGGTCGAAACGTCGACAGGAGCATGTCCCACAAGATGTTGCCAAAGCAAGAACACATCTTATGTCATGAGTGAAATGCGTTACACTCATCAAATCATTTGTGAAGGTGGCTAATATAGCCGTGGGCTGTCGTCGCCCCAGGACAAAGTCATGCTATGAGCCAGCTTTGGCTCATAGGCGTTTCAGTCTTGATAGTCACTTCAGTGCTCAATGGTGTGAGGGCACTTCATTAAGTGCTCGTGCCTCAAACAGGGAGACAATAATGCAGTTCGGTGTCACTTTACGGCACTCTGAGAGTGTGAGATTCGTCTCAACTCCAATTATATATTACTTGTCCGTGGATTTGTTCAGGTCAGGCAAAGATCAAATTGGCCTCGTGTTGACTCAAAGTACCCACGATCTTGAGTATAGGATTAAAGCAATCTTTGGCATTATTTCGCCGTGAATGTAATGTCGCTGCAATTGCGTTGAAGAGTAGTCAAGTTAGGTTGCGAGCTTCTTTATTGAGTAGTCGGAGGTCTGAAACCGGGCAAAGCCATTGCCCTTCTGCGCAATCCATCGGCGAGTTGCCAATGGTCCTCTACTTCGCTGACTATCCACCCAGGCTGACCCTCTTCCATGGCCCTTTGGCATGCAAGCGACAGCAATTCACATGCTTTTTCCAGAGACGTGCTTGGGGCGCTGTCTCCAAGTTGATATCTGTACTTCTGTAGAAATACGAATCCGGCCGTGTCAAGAAATTCACTCGGCCAACCTTGTACATCCGGCCTAGCCACAAAGAGCCGCTCTACTATACGATTAGCCTCGTGGACATTGCTATCGTTCAGTGATGCACGTTCCACATGATAGAAGGCGATATTGTTAAGGATAAAAGGAAAGAGAACATCATGTTGGCTGCACAGTTCGAGTGCAAGGTAAAGGTTTTCACGAATTTCAAGATCTGACAATCCCAGATCCAATCCCCGTTGTTGAGAAATTAAGCCAACTGTTGCTACAAGGTGTGGACGAATTGGGTCTGGTATGCTGGAAAGGCTCGAAAATGCCCGTGCTGCCTCTAGCGCCATTGCTAACCTTGTGGCGTCTGCCGATGAAGCCCCAGAATAGAGAAGTGCAAGACAACGGAGGTACAGCAGTCCACCAAACCACTGGGTCTGCCTTTTCTCCCTTATCGAGTAGCGTTCTGATAGGTCGATACAGCGGTCATAGTTCCTAAACGCAAACTGCAGTAACACAGCAAGTAATCTTGACTGTTGTCCGCCATGTTGGCGATCTGCAACCTTGATGAGTTCTATTAGACTATTCACTGCCTCCTGCAATTTGTCATGATCGTCCTGTGAATCTCTGATCGTCGTGATGTGCCTCCGAATTTCTGGCCGATCGAATCTTAATCGCTCTCCGTGCCGTGCCACAACTCTGAGTTGCCAACGCACTGCTTTGATAACCGACGGTGACATGTAGCGGACAACCGAATCCCGCATGCTATCCCAATATGAGGTCTGAGCTCCGAGCGTTCTTAGCTCACTCTTGAAAAATTGCTCTATCGATTGTCCTTCACTTTGCATCAGCAAGCGAAAGCGTTCCAATACTGCGTGTTCTTCACCTGCAATAGAGACCTCTTTGAATGTACGAACAGCTCTAGCGAAATGACGCGTACGCGCGAATAGTCGCGACGACGCGAGATTACTCTGCCAAATCTCAAAGTCTGTGATGGCTGTCTCTGCTTCTCTGAGTATTTCGAGGTTCGATTGACTTATACAGGGGGTGCCAGATGAGACGGTATCGTTATTAGGATCATAGTGACAGCACCTCGCATCCAGAATTGGCTTGACGTACGGTGCAATCCAAAGATGAAAGCGATCCGCTATAGAGCGACGCTCTCTAACACTCTCAAGAACCGCACGCCATCTGTCTCCCTTCGATGTAGTATCTTCAATACAGTAGAGATACTGCAGAACAGTATCAACCGTTCTCAATAAGCGCATCGGTCCGAATGGCCCAGTTGTCGTGAGCCCGCCACCGCTAAAACCCCTGTCTTCTTCCTGATTTAGGAGGGAGACCAGTTTTCCTACAGCTGCAGCGTGAGACTCTGGCAATTCGACGTGACGCGGTGTTTTCATTTGTCGTAACAGCGAAAGAAGGAGTAGCGGTTCGTTGTCCCAATTCGTTACCAAAGCACTTGACAGAGTACTTGATAACAATACGATTACTTCTTGACGTCCCTGTTGCCTGAACCACTGGTTTATAGCTTCGACCTGCATAATGGCGAATGCGTCGCGAAAATCGGGATCCCAATGATTACGCAGGGCTCTGAATAGTCGGTACCATTGACTTTGCACTACTCTGATCGGGTGAAGTCGAAGCACATCATCCGGAAGGTCAGTAAGCACCTCAGTCACATAACGAATACCAGGAGTGTTCTGGTTAGTGAGCCGCTTTAATTGGTTCTTGCTTCGGCTATTGGCATATGTAGCAGCCAGGAAGAACGCGTTCAGTTTGTGCTTCAGTTTAGTGACTATGGCACTTCTTCTATTCGCATCAGCTAGAACGTCCGGTGCTGCTAATTCAGCCGCAAGGTGACGATATTCTTCAACGGTTAGATTTGATGACGTGGCAAGACGAAATAGCTCAGGATCCAAGATGTAGTGGAATGCGCCGGCGAGGCGCTTGGCCAAATGACTATTAAATTCCAGCGCGTATGGACTGAGTAATATCGGCGGGCCGACATCCTCGAGGCCCTCGAAGAAAAAGGAACGGGCCGCGTAGCGCGCGGTTGCCGTCCTAAGACTTCCTTCATTGGGTCTGTGTAACGAACTGTGGATATCATACAGAGGATAGAGATATTTGTGCACATCAAAGAAATCCACGGCGAAATGCAGTTTCCAGCCTGCTAAAAGCAGTTCATGATCTGCTTCGATTGCATCATAGTGGTATCTCCAGCTCGTCAATGTGTCGAGACAGCCGCAATAGACGCCCACAGATTGGCGATTCAACTCCGCTAGAAGTTCTCATCAAAAGATGCTCCTGTTTGCTGACCGACGGGATCCATTCTTTCAACAACTTGCTTACTTAGCCTTCTGAAGGTCTTCGGGTCGAATGTATTGTACTGGTGCGCTTCCGCCGCCTGAAAGTGATGCGGAAGTGCTTTCCGCACTCTATCCATTTCTTGCGCATTATCTTGGATCATGTTTGGAATAGCGGTAATGCTACCAGAAGTTTCATTTCGAATGATCAACAAGGACCTTGCAACCGAAGCCTGGACCGATTCTCCGTCGGCCCAGCTGATTACAAATTCTGACGAAGAAGCATGCACTACAATTGACATGCCTATGTCCGAACAGTCCCGTAGGAATCTATCTAAGTATTCTGGCACGGCCTGAAACAAGGATATCAAAATGTAGTCAAATCTTTCGGCCAACCCTGCCAGTCCCATGGCATCGAAATAGCGACTAAGGGCCGATTGCACAATTCCTGAACTGAGCTGGATTCTTATCCACACACGCATAGAGGTGTGGAATCAGTGAAACCGCTTCCGTGTATCCATTGTTATTATTTCGGTAGCAACTCTCAAAACCACCACCATTGTACGAACATCGTGAAGATCGCGAATCAGTACTGTATGAAGATCAGGTGCATGACTCAGGCCAACAAGGACCCGCAATAACAGGACATGGAGAGTCTGTCCGGCAGAAAAGACTATTTCCAGTCGCCGTTCTTTCGCCCACTTCAATAGGATTGGCTCGACCTCGACCACACGTAAGTACGCGACAGCGAAAAGCAACTGCTCCATGAAGTTGGCGTGGCTCTGCTTAGGCTGGATATGACCAACAATGGCCTCGAGAGCTCGACGTATCTTTGCTTCCATAATGGGAGAGTTCAGAGCGTCAACCAGCTGATATAGTACTAGCGCTGGTCCCGTCTCTGCTACTGACAATACAATAGGTTCGGAGTAATTCTCAGATAGGAAAGTAGTCACCCACGACTCCATCTCTGGTTGAGAAAGGTCCAAAAGCCATTGAGATTGTTCTTCGAGGTCGTAGAGTAGTCGCAAACTATGATCCTTCGTTTACTGACTTCACGTTACCGAATAGACTGTCCAGATCTTCAGATAAATCTGGGTATTCGGTGCACAATTCTTTCCATATGGTCGAAACAAATCGTTCCCAATCGGATCTCTTGGGTAACAAGCCTCGCGAAGGTCCAATAGGCCGATCAACAACACCGCCGTTTGGCCATGCCAACGTGGGATGCGTCGCTTCTCGTAGCTCTTGTGTCCAAGTAAGCGTCTTTCGGGTTCTTCCCCATCCGTCCACTGTTCCGGCTGGAACGTAACACAAGTTTGGTGTCTCCGCAAGCGCATCAAATAGTGTAGGCCGTCTTGAAAAGCTCAAAATGTCCTCCGGGATGCGTAAGAGCATGAAGAACTTGCCGCCAAGGCACGTCATACCAAGTGAGCCCAGAATCACGTTTGCGTCAGAAAATCCAACAGAAGATTGATAATTGAGGTCCGAAGACGTAGTAAACCAAAAAAGTGGAAGTCCAGATCGAAGCTCAAATCCGCTAGCGGCACCAGAGGTGAATTCTTTATAGACTTCCTCAGCAGCTGCGATGGAAGTTATTGGCGCGGTGAGAGGCCGATTCAATGCGAATTGGTTGATGGCATCACATTCGACACATCTCACACAGGGGCCCAGTTTCGAGGCATCCACTCGGTTGCCCTCCAGGAGGCTTTTGACATCGGGGCTGGAGAAACCTTGTGCGCGTCGAAGTGGACTCTGGATCGATTGGCGCTTCGCGAGGTATTTGCCAAAAGATGTAAGCAGGCTTGGCATGTCTGAAACATTTGAGAACATTATCTCAGCAATCAACTTCAAGCCGTAGAGCTGCCACAAAGGCTCACCTTCGTAGGGTGGCGCGCCCACCTTACACTTTTCCGGTGGCAACAGCTCTCCGAAGCAATCTCGAAGCCAGGTCGTTACGGCCCCGGTGGCTTCCACTTCATTTATGTCCTCAATAGCCTGAGCGATCTTTGCGCATCTGCTCATGTGCCTCCTCTAAACGGAGTTATCTCCAGTCATACCTATTGATAGCAAAAATTTGGGTCTTGTTCATTTCGGACATTGATACTCCAACTAAGTGCCATTTAGTGGCACTCTGAGCGGGCTAATAGCGACAACAGCAGATGTCTCATTTGATACATTATGGCATGTCATAAGCCGATTCAGCAGCTGTTAGCTTCGACGTGAAACACTCACTCAGAGACCTCCTGAGCGGCTGCCCTATAGTTGACCTCCGAAAAAGACTTAAGACACCGCGTCGTGGTCAATTTCTCGTGGTGTGCCTGCTTGCGACACACTGTGCCGAGTATGCGAGTGAAGCAGATAAACCTTAATATCGCACACAGATGACAACCCAAGAAATGCTTCAAATGACCGACATTGTCTCGTTCGCCTGTTCGCCTGTTCGCCTGATGTTGTAGAATATCGGTGAAACTAACACAACATTTGCCAAGGATGGATGAACCGTTGAAACCGAGCGCAGCAAGAATTATCTGCACATGTATCTGCTATCATCTGCAAATCGGAAGGCACCGCAATTCCTTGCGTTCAATAATGAGACTTCTATTGCTTGCCCAGTCGAGTAAGTAGACGCGTGGTGTAGACAGGCTGGTCTTGACAAAATCCGGAATTGGAGATATGATAAACTTCTATTTCGCTCTTTATAAATATCGGCAAAGTCAGTCCAAACGTCACCTTTGCATTTGAGTACTGCCTTTCGAAACCTCTGAAATGTCAGGGTTTGGGAAGGCAGTTTCTCAAGTATGACAGGTCATTTTGAGACAACAATTGTTTCTCGATGAATCTGCTAATAACCAAAGGAGGACGACATGGCCACAACCATTATCACATCTGCAATGACTGATGAACAAGTCAATGGAGGTGTCGAGATATTACTGGTTCAACTCAAGAGGAACCAAAGGGAATTGTCATTTGAAGCGCAGCAGTTCGTCTTCGGACACTCTGACCTTGAATCGCTATGGTCCGAATTGTTAAACCAGAGCGCAAGAGCCATAAGTAACATGCTTGTTTGCCAGGTCAAGGCGGACAGCACCCGCTCTGCTCAGGCTGCTCTCGATGCTACTCGTCGAAAGCAGTACACCAATAAGGACATTGTCGCGTCAATGCCACGGAGTGAGTTCGAAAAAAACACGGTCTTTTTCTTCAATATTGGTCGCTCCATAGGCGACATGGAACTCGACCATGAGTTTGCAGTGCGCAACCTCATCCCGGCTGATGCTTTCTCCCTGGCCGCGGTAAATGAGGCTGACCCTACATTTGCCGATCAGTATCCCAACGGGACGCATTGGAGAGACACGAGTGGTAATTGGTGCTTCGCCAGGTTCAACCGATGGGGCATTGAGCGTGATGTGGATGTCTTCTGCAACGAAGACGGTTGGGAAGACTTCTGGTGGTTTGCTGGTCTGCGCAAACAATCTTCGTCTTTGGCTTGACCATTGGGACACATGCAGTACGCTCAATATTCCCTCTGCACGAGTGTGACTCTGCAGAGGGATTTCCAATCGCGCAATACCCTGTACTTCTGACCTTCCCCAACTCATTGTTCCAGTTATTACCTCAGGGTTCCAAGTTGTGACTTTACCCCGTGGACTGGACCAATTTCTGGTTAAGGAATTCGACTGTTTGCGAGTTGTTTGATCTTCACTTGGCCGCAAACTCCGGAGGGGAATGTCCTCTCAGAGAACTGTGCGGCCGGTCCTCATTAATATCTAATTTCTACTCAGGTAATTGCTGTCGGACATCCTCCTGTGTCAAGAACAGTTCGGCATTCAGGCACTCGTCTCTGAGCCGTCCGTTGAAGCTGTCGATGTGCGCATTCTCTGCCGGTCGCCCCGGTCGAATGAAGTCAAGCTGTACGCCTCGGCCATAGACCTAGGAATCCATCTCCTTGGAGATGAACTCGGTGCCGTTGTCCACGGTGATGAACTTGGGCAGCGCTCGGGTCAAAGCAAAACGATCGGGCATGGCGGTGACGCGTCGGCCCTGCAGGGAGAAGTCAGTCTCAATCGCCAAACATTCCCGAGTGAACGGGTCAACGACGGTCAACGCTCAGAAGCGCTGCCCGTCATCAAGCGTGCCGGCAACAAAATCCATGCTCCAGCGATGATTGGGAGCCTCGGTCAAAACAGGGGGCACCCGGCAGTGACAGGCCTGCTCGCGACGGAAGTTGGTGCGCTCGCACAACCACTCTTCTCCGTACAGTCGATAGATCCGCTTCTTGTTCACCAATCAGCCTTCTCGTCGCAATAGCACATGCGGCAGCAGATAGCCAAACCGTGGCCTGGCAACTGCCAGTTCTCGTAATCGCAGGTTCAGGGCCCGGTCATCCTTCCGGTGTGACGCACAGTAAAGTGTGGAACGATGCGCCTGAACAAGCTCTCATACTTGACGACTGCTCACCCCGTACTGATCGGTCAGGGCCTGTAACGTCTGACGCTTGCGCACGGGCTTTAGAGACTTTTTGAAAGCACGTCCTGCAGCATCTGCTTGTCCAGGCTCAGGTCGGCCACCAGTTGCCTGAGCTTTCGGTTCTCCTATTCCAGTTGCCAGACTTTGCGCAACTCAGTCGCTCCCATGCCAGCATACTCTTTCTTCGAGGCGCAAAAGGTCGGCTCAGGCACCTCGAGCTTCCGGCACACCTCGATCGCGGATTTGCCAAGCTCAGCCAGCCGCAGGGCCTAGGCTATTTGCTGTTCGGTGAAACGTGACTTATTCATGCTAAATCCTCCTTCACAAAGACTCGTACTCAGTTAAGGCCTTACCTTGCACATTATCCAGTTTCTTGGGAGAGAGTTACTGTCATATGTAACTGGGCTTCAAGCCATTGGACAAAATCAGTCGCCGCGAGCTATTTCAGGAATACCTTGATGATCTGTAGAGACTTGGACAGCAGCAGGTTCGAACGATGCGTGCTTTCAAATCCAGGACGGGAGCATTTCAATCGGTAACTAAGAACGGGTAGAATCGATTTCTCGGCGATCCTGTTGACAGTGGAAAAATGAATTAAGTCGAAAATTGACAAGACAATAGGGCGTCGAACAGATATGACAATTGGGGATAAGAATTGAATTTCGCAGTGACACAAGAGTGTGATCGAGTGTAGAGACTCCAATAACAAACAGACAGGAACGACAGCCCTGTGGGGGGGAGGGGGAACACAGTAGCTGAAGCCCCTGCCTGATAACTTTCGACCAGTCTCGTTGAGAGTTAAGCCGGTGCTAACAACTTATGGCATACTACACATCCAAGATATCCAGAAATTGGACTTGGTCAAGCCATATTTGCGTTGACGCCCCGTTTCAAATGTCATAGCTTTGAGTATGACGAGCGCTACTATGCTCGTGGAAGCAACCTCGGGGGATTCTATGTCGCGGCCCAAAAACATCTTGTTCTTTAGTCTGGTCACTGCTCTTGCCGTGTGTTTGGCTTGGATTCTTGGTGCAGAAACAGGCAAACTACTTAGCCGAGACAAATCGCGGAGCCAAGAGTTCACTCGCTCCGTGCTGACTACGCAGCTCCTGCAGGAAATGCCCTTGTTGGTTTTGGGTGACACGATTCCTGATCATTCGTTCTACATGCTTGACGATTCTCCTGTCAATCTCTCCGAAGTGCTCACTGAGAATACATTGATCACTTTTTTTGATCCAACCTGCGACCCGTGCATTCGGGAAATTGAGGCTCTTGCTCCACGACTTGTCTCATCGCCTACACTTGGCAAGCGGATGATACTCATATCGACGTCCGACAATATCAGTCTCGCAGCCTTTCAGAAGGAGTTCAATTTTCCAGGGACTATCTTGCGCGACTACGGTTCGGCTTATAGCCGAATGCTGAATATCAAAGGAAACCCATTAAACATTGTCGTGGACTCCCGTCGGACCCTATTGCGTGTTTACGCAGGTGAAATCTCGAATGAGGAATTTGACTCACTTGTAAGAGACGAATAGACCTACTAAGGATGGTCAGGTCCTGCGCATTAAAGAGGTCGAGTGAGTGAGGAGAGGAGGTGATTCTTATGAAGCGTGAAGGCGTGGTCGTGTCAATATTGCTTGTGCTTGTGTTTACGTTTGCTCTCGCCATTGGTCTGCACACCAATGTCGTAGCATCTGACATCCCGTTCTGCTGCAATATTCCGGCCTCGGCTGAATGTAGTGCTGGTAAAGGAGAATTCGTGTGGTCTCCTCAGGGCACATTCTGTCGTTGCAATGTCTACAATTACCCACAGTGTCAGCATCTTTGTCCTGTGTGTTGGTAGACTGCTTAACGAACTCAAATGGTCAAATCGCTGTCTGTGTCATTTGTGCTGGCATATAAGAATTTGACTATAGTGTGGTGACTGAATAATCAGAACCTCTAAAGCGCAAAGCGAACCGGCCGACGGACACTTCAGAAATGAAGTGTCCGTTACTTTGTCGTCAAACTGAAGAGCAAGTACGACAGGACTGGGGTATAGATTGACCTGACGATCTCCCAAGCAGCTGGAGAATTGTGAGCGTTGTGGTTCGACCGTCACGGCCTCTCCCGTGGACTATACAAAGGAGTGGGGAATGATGGGACTACCGGGTGTCTTTTCCATCAAGTCAGAATTTGTAACTCAATGTCAAAAAGGTAGATGGCTGAAAATCCTTCTTTGTGAGCGGGCTGTCTGCCGCATCGCCAAGCAACTGGTCGGCCATAACCATGAACATCAAATCGATTTCCTTCGTAACGGAATAGAAAGCCCCGATGTTAAAGCCGACTGATTTGAAACCGGACTTTGCCTCGTAGCGGTTGTATCCAGATCTTCCTCAATGCCAAACGTTGGGTGAACCGGAGTGCGGTCAGGTTACTGACATCTCCAAGAACATATGCAGTCTATTGTTTTCGGCAAGCACTGTCAGTTTCTGACAGTCATTCCACTCACAATTCCAAGTCGCGAGAGTGTTGTGGAATCCTGCGGGGAATCACTACCTCTTGCCGCTCCTAATCCTTCGCCTTCACTGGCTGCGCCAGGAAGATATTATCGAACGCCTTGAGCAACAGCTACGTCCGCTGGGCTTCTTCCCGGACGGTCGGGAGGAGGCCGTACACCAACAGGTGGAGGGCGTTGAGGACGACTAAGGTCCGTTTGACCTCGTTGGACGGGAACGCTATGTCTCGTGAGCCCACATTGTAGCTGGCAAAGCGAGGAAACGTGTATTAGCTTGAATTGAGCTTCCCCGATTTTGCTCCTTTACACGGAGTGAAGTAAGCACCATGCAGGGGGTAAAATCTTACCCGGACAAATTTGTAGGGGGAAGACCAGCTGGCATAGGGCAAACTAAAGGAAGGGAGTGGCAATGCAAGATTGGATAACATTAGAAGACTTCGGGAAATTGGTTCTTGGAGCATTGCTCGGATTGATCTTGCGCGGCTTTTTCGAAAAACTAGTCAGGAACAAACATTTCTGGAAACCAACATTACTCTTGCTATGTACAGTGGCCTGGTGCTCCTACATCTTCGTTGTACTAAAGGTCCATCTCATTGAACAGAGTTCGTTTAGTCCACCGTACATGTTCGCGGTCAGGACAATCGATGACCGGGATCACTTAGATCCGAGAAGAGCTCGATTTGAAGCCATGGCAGACATGTTGTCGCAAAAGAAGTCGCTTCCAATAATCTTATCGCTACCTGTTGATGGTGAAGGAAATCCACGGATTGTCACCTTTAATCCATCGAACAGATTGGACTCAGTCGATAGGAGTCTAGCTACCTTGCAACAAATTGAGTACAAGAGAACACTTCCGCTCACTGAAGACACGATTCCACGCCGGCTCTGGGGCCTAGGATCAACGGCGTTAACCTCGCCCACACGAACTCAACTGTGGGCCGTAAAGACTTCCGACATAGAACTGGACTCTGTTATTGGAATGCCAAAAGCTGTAGCCGACACTCTTCTCGGTGGGAGTGAAATGCTCAATATTAGACTCCAGGGTGTGGTTCGCTTAAATGGAGTTGCCGTGGGACATGGATCGTTCAAGGACTCCATATTTCTGCTAGGATTTGACGGCGGCCTCTATATCGGTAGAAAGCCGCTCGATTCCTTAGGTGGACCGAATCTGTCTCCGACCTCTATCAATGTCACAAGACTTTTCGATGTTAACTCGATCATCAGTCAGGGCCTCGAAACTCCTGATTGTGACGCAGCCACCAAAGAAGCAGTAAAAGATATTGCACAACTTTCATATGGATGGCAGAGTATTGAGTGCCTCAGAGAATTCAAGGACTTTCGATCTCAATCGGTCGGAAGCAGATCACTGGCTTTTCTCATTCTCAATGGTTACGCTTCTACATATTTGATTGTTCAAATGGAATGGACTGCTCCGACGACATTGCCCCGGGTGACAAAATTATACGCACGTGAAATCGCCAACAACCGTGAGCACCTTAGTTGGTGCGAAGGTGTTGCTTCGTTTTCACACGGCATTAAGCCGAGCCTGATTTGGATTGATGCTGCCTCGGGCACAGTGGCTGGTCAAATCCTCGAGGGAGGTGAGTTTATCTTTTCACATTATATGGAGGAACAACAAAGAAGATCGTACCTTGAGGGTGTCGCAATTGCTGCCGATATAGAAGCCGATACAGCACTCATTGTCAGTGATCGCGACGGACGACTTTATAGTCATGATCAGATAAGTACTTGTCGGGGCAAGTATCAGCCATTCGAGCATTGGAGCGTAATGGATTTGTTGGTTACGCATAATGCAATCTTGCATGCACAAGGCCTTGCCTTCGATCAGCAGCGAAAGGGTGTTTGGCTTGGGGCGGAAAACCACTTTCGCTTTATAAGTCGGAAGGTTCTTTCACAAAAATACAGAGTGTATGTCGGAATAAGGCGCGTACTCCTGCCGACTGCTCTGTCGATAACCGGGATTCTCATTTTCATGTTCCTTTGGTATTACCTGACAAAACCTGAGCTCGCTTCTAAATCAGTCGTATAGAAGGTCGCGTAGCTAGTGCAACTATAGATGATTCTCAATCTGTGGCACCTTGGCCCAAACACAGCCTGGATCCTTTCCTTTGAGCCATCCTTTATCCTGGAACTGGAGCCAGAGTAGCAGGAGAAATTGACCTATGTTGTCACAAAAACGTGCGAGTCATGTCTACGGAGGCTTCAATGTCGCTAAAATCCATCCAATAGGGCGAAGTTACGCGTGTTTCAGTTCAACCATCGCATAATTTTGTCTTCGATTGTAGTTCGGGGTGAGCAATATCTCTGCCTGGTCTGCCGTATGACTTTATCCCGCGAAGACAGCGCGTGACTCTCAATAGGCGGAAGGGTCTCTGCACTGAAGGGAACTGAGGTCGATCCATTGATGGATAGCTTCATGTATATATGGTGTTGTGGCAGGCTTTGCAAGTGATCGGCCCGGATATCAGGATAAAACTCTTTAGCCAAAAGCTCGGCATCTTCAGAACCTGACGTGAAAGCGATCAACGTTCCGACGTTTCCCAGGATTGCTGACACCATGTTTTCCGGAAGCTGGGAGATAAACTGATTGGCCATGCCCGCAATGTTCAGCCGATACTTCCGGGCTTCGGACAGTATGGAAGGGAAGTCCTCCGTAATGAACGACTGAAGTTCATCGATGTAGAGGTAGAAATCTCGGCGTTCACTTTCTTCCATCTTTGTCCGACGCAATGCAGCCAAATACAGTTGCGTTACCATGAGAGACCCAAGTAGGCTTGAGTTGTCTTCACCAATCCTGCCCTTGGAAAGATTCATGATGAGAATTCCGCCGTTGTTCATGATCTCCGATAAATCGAATTTCGTTTTCGGTTGGCCAACAATATTGCGAATCAAGGGGTTACCTAAAAACTGCCCGACTTTGTTTTGAATTGGAGAGATCGTCTCAGTTCGGAAGACTTTCGGATATCCTTCAAATTCCATAACCCAGAAATGTCTCACCATCGGATCCTTGATGCCTTTAACAATTCGTGCGCGGAAGTCGTCGTCGACGAGCATCCGCATGACGGCAAGCAATGTGTTGCCCTTTTCCTCCAGCAGAGCCAGTAACGTATTGCGCAGGACGTATTCCAACCGCGGCCCCCAGGAATCACTCCATATCTTCTTGAACACCTGCACCAACCCCGACGCGACCAAATTTCGTTGTCTATGATCAGACCATGACAACGGATTGAATGCAATAGGGAACTCAGAATCAGACGGGTCAAAGTAGATAGTCTCATTAATTCGCTTTGCCGGGATGTAGTCGAGAACGCGTTCTGCGAGATCGCCATGTGGATCGAGTAACGCAACGCCGTTTCCGTTCCAGATATCTTGCGCAAGGCAATTCAAGAGCATGGTCGATTTCCCTGTACCTGTCTTGCCCACGATGTATGTGTGCCGACGACGGTCGGCTCTCTTGATTCCAAACCGGCGTCGGACATTTCGATAGTTGGTCTGGCCAAGTATGGTGATTTCCTCAGATTCCATGGTCGCATAATACCCGAGGAGGTGATAGTGCGGCAGGAGGAAAAGTTGCCTCTTTCGGCAATTGATTGCGTTTGCAGCTTTCCTAGGATCGAAGGGCAATTGCTTTCGGCTCGCCAAGCTCTTGGCGACCAGAGCTCGCAGAAGCCCTTTCCCAATTAAATCAAAGTGAAGCAAACCAAAGGAGGTCCCATGAAGAACGGGAATCTTGTCACCACAATCGAGATCAAAGACAAGCAAGGCAGGGTCGTGGCGACCAAAGAGAGGTTGTCACGTACGCTGGCTTGCTTAATCGAGCCCATCAGGAAGGACTGAAAAAGGTAATAACCAGGCTGGTTCAGGCCCCTTCCAAGGACAACGAAATGACTGCGATTTCTATGGCAAAAGTAGTGACTGATAAGGGAGTGTTCATTGAATGTGGTGATGCCAATCCAGGCAACGTCGACACAAAGATCATTCCCCACATTATCCGTATGTCAGTCACCCGGGCCAAGTCTCGCGCCATGAGGGACGCGGTCAACATTGGCGCCCTTTCCCTTGAAGAAATGGCCGAGGAATTCGGGAACGGCAGTGGCAATGGAAACGGTAGTGGGGATGGAATGCCGAGTCACACCTCACCGCAGTCAGAGGTGAGGTTCATGACCCCGGAGCAACGCAAGTTCCTGTTCAAGCTGCTTGCTGAAAAGGGCGTAGCCGCTGATGACGGCCATGCCTGGCTCTGCAAGGCAGCAATCGTCGAGGACGTGAAGTTCATCACCAAGAAACAGGCGAGTGAACTAATCGATCACTTGCGAAAGGAAACATCAATCCCAAAACCCCAACAAACTGAAGAAGGGAAAGTGTCACGACTAACCTGTATGACGCACACAAACAGTGGCTCGTTCGGCCACCGGATGAGCGGTTTCCGGACATCCAATCGCTTTATGAGTTTACCAGCAACCGACGTCTGGGGTCAAGTGAGGATTCGAGAAACCTGAGCCATGTTCACCTGACTGTCACCCCAGAAAGTGCGGTCGCCATGAACGGCCAGGAGCCTCCGGCGTATCTCACCAATTGGGCGTTCAATCAACTCTCAATTGCTGTCGGTGCACCAGCCAGGTACTTGCGGTCCCTCACGCCTGAGCTTGCGAGAGACTGTCTTACCCTAGGACTCCAGAGATCCAACGATCGTCGCAAAGGTTCTCATCCGCGAAGAAACCACTGGCAACGGTCAATCCACGGCTGTTGCCGCAGCGTTCACAGGTCCGACCTATGGCAGAATCTGGGATGCAGACGTGATCGAAAGCTTGTTGCGCTCCATTGAAGGATCAGGATGGCACGTGCCTCCGGCGCATTCGAGCCATGGCAATTCCAATGCCGGACTCTATGCATCAGATCGTGATATGTTCGCGTTCTTTGTGAACGACGAGAATGTCGTCGAGGTAGGAAATGCCAAACTTGGTCGCGGGTTCTTCATATGGAACTCCGAGACAGGCTCTGCTACCTTCGGCCTGACCACGTTTCTGTATAACTATGTCTGCGGCAATCACATTGTCTGGGGAGCAGACCAGGTGCAGGAACTGAGGATTGTCCACCGACATGGCGCACCTGACCGGTTTTGCAATGATGCAATCCCGGTCCTCAATCGCTTCGTGGAAAACCGAGGAGTGTCAGAATCTGTCACTAACCGGATCAATCGAGCGATGGACATCAAGGTCGGGGACGCCTGTGGCGAGGTCATCAGCTACTTTGAGTCAAAACCGTTCACAAAGCACGAAGTCATCGCGGGGTATCAGGCGGGATTGAACGCTGGCGATGATGTCTCCACCCTCTGGGGCATGGTTCAGGGCTTTACTGCCGCGGCCAAGTCGATTCCGTATGCTAACGGCAAAGTCGACCTGGAACGCCGCGCCGGGGCATTACTGTCCTGAACCCCATTCAAATCCAACACACAGTTCGTTGAGAATTTAGAGTAGCCGGAAAGGGCTTCTTGCTGCTTGCGAGGGTCTGCAACATCACGTTTCAGACCCTCTTTCTTCTGCTGCATACTACGAACTTGCCTGTGGCGACCGACCGCGACACGATCTGGTTCGCGCAACTAAGACCGATCCGGAGAAATTTCGACGGTCGGGTAAGGAGAATTCAAAGAGGAGGTTCATGCTTGGCCAACTGAGTCTTGCGGTAAGCCGTCAAGAGAAGACACTTGAGGGAACTGAAGTTTCTTGGGAGAACGTCACCAGCGAAGGGCTCGCGGCCCAAATCGATGGCCCGGGTATCTTTTTGGAATGGTCTGCCGATTTCACGAAGGCACTGGTAGATCATTTCGGTCACAAATTTGCCTCACTAAGTTTCCTTTCAGTGAGATACGCTATTGTATACCAGCTGGTTACGTAGCTTCACACACCGCATTAGTCTTTCTTGCGCTGTACCGTCCTGTAACATAACTTGTTGCACGACTTACGATTGCCGAGGTGGTGAGATTGGTAGTCCCGTTGCATTCAGGGCGCCTTCCGGGGGATTCTTCAAGTGATTGAGATTTAACACAAAACGTGATTATACTTTGAGTTACGGCGATTTTCGATTCGTGTGAGTTCGCATTGATTTTGATGGTTTGAGACGCTGAGTAGTCAAAAACTGGTCACAAACAACTCGCCTTAACATCTATCACTTTGGTAACAGCTCCGGCCATCTATTGTTGTGTACCAGTAAGCGGATTACTACTTTAGCCAACATGGCATGCATATTGCGATGGGGATCGTGAACATGGAGTCTTACAACGCAGTCGCGAGTTGGACCGGCTGGCCGCCGCTATTTGCGCTCATGTTGCTGCTAGCTGGTTTTGCCTACTGGATGCTGCAACGCCACATTGACATTTTGAAAGAGCAGAAGGCAAGTCTGCATAGCCAGTTAACGCTTGCCAAAGATCATTCCCCAGACGCTCTTGCCAAACAACTAACGGATCGACTGCATGCGTACGAACATGAACTTGCGCTCATGCGCGAGGACAAACAGACTGCTCAGACGTCACTGAAAGCTAAGGAGTCGGAAATTGAAGCAGTGCAGAATCAAATTGCAGGACTCAGAGACCAGATCGTGAAAGCTAGTAATTTACTGCAGAAAGTCACTGACTACAACTTGGTATGTCCTCACTGTGGAGCGCCTCTGATTATTCGCGATGGACATTCCGAGTTGGGGGAGTACGAAGGTAGGGAAATTGAAGTTGATCACGAATATAGCCAGTTTGAATGCGGCTTTGAGATCTTTGACGGCAGTGGAAGGGGCAAGTGCCCGAGAACTACGTCAGCGAATATGGAAAACCAGGAAGACTAATAACTCATGAGGTATACTCTGCTAATGTAACGGCAGTGAAGAATGGCTCACTTGCCGAACCGTTTTCATTCGCTGATTTTCAGGCAGCCTGTCACGGATTCCACTACGGTTTGTGATGAAGTTGTTCATGTCTGTGCATAAGTTGTCCATGTCGACTCGATCTGAAACTTGTGCCCACAGCATATTATCGCGACACTTGGCTCAGAATCGCTTGGTGCAGGCGGTGAATAGGCCGTCACTGAGAGTTAAGAATAAGTATCCTTTGGACAAAAATGTAAATGTCGATTTTGGAGGCACTTCCTATACGCATTAATAGCATTGCATTGCTATCACCTTCACGTTACATTTATTACTTTGTAGTCGAACTATTTGACAGTGAATTGACCGGGTAGTTAAGGCCTTAACCTCTTGGGGGACAGACAATGAAAAGCGTGAAACGGATCGGAATTCCTGAACAATCTTGGTGTAATAAGTATGCACGCACAGTTCTAAAGCTCAAAGGTCTAAAGAAAAGTCAAATTTCACAAGGACTTGAAAGACAGGTTTCGGGGTCATTGAAATCATTCAGCACAATTTACAGGGCAGTGGCATTCGATATAGATGGAACTCTAACGAAGCGAAATAGCCCTGAAATCGATGATAAAATGTCAGAGGTAATAGCTTTCTTGTTGTTGAGAGGGGTGCCTGTTTTGCTTATATCTGGCA
Source organism: bacterium (assembly GCA_016708025.1). Taxonomy (NCBI): domain Bacteria; species bacterium. The sequence continues at coordinate 340,903 of JADJGQ010000004.1, forward strand.
GAGGTAGGAAATCCTGTCGCGTTGCTGCTGAGTCAATAGCAAGAAAGACAAAATTATCAGAGTGGTATTTAAGAAGATTACGCTGTATTACACACAATGGCCTCATAATGTTATCAACACCGACTCATTCACCAGGGGCATTTCTAAGAGAGGAAACAGTATTATCTGATCCGCTAGCCAAAATTGATGAGATCCATACACTTCTTTGCCAATCACTTTCTTCACTTGATCTTGAACAAATTCCCGAAAGCACACTTGAGCCTTGCACAGGTGATATGGATCCCCACTCTATACGAATTGCAATTGGTAGGTCCGCTCAACAAAGAGATGAGGTTGTCAAAGTTGTTAAGAAGATTCTAAAACAATGTGATTTGAAGTTGCATCGACCGCGGATTCAAACAGGGTCATACGGGAAAGTCCATAGCCTAGATATCTCACATGCCAACAAGATAAGAGCGTTGAAACGCTACGCTTACGAAATTGGTGTTTCTTTAGATCAAATTCTTCGAATAGGAGATCAAGGTCAGGAAGGTGGGAATGATTATGATCTACTTAATTCTTTTTCGGGATTTTCGGTATCTCTTCTTAGTAACAAACCAACATGCTGCCTTCCAATTCTCTCTGACGATCTACGGACACAACTTTTTGGTTCTAAAGCGACCAGAACACTACTTGAAAGAATTATGCTATTCCCTCGATTGTCAATCTCAAAATCTCATAGAGTTGCCAGGATTGAGGCCCTGAGGTCTTTTGAGAAGATAGCACTACAAAGGTCACGGATCGAAACCCAGACCGTTGAACAGCGGTTGAGAGTTAGATTGAGGTATCTGCTTGATGACCAACACGGCAGTAGCCTTCTATCTCATCTTGACGCATCGGATATATTCGATCCTCATTCTGGTGGAGTAAGGTTAAAGGACTGGGAGTTGGATGAGTTTGGTGATACGCATCCAGCGTTGATGCTGTTTGGGCTGGTAGAACCTCGTTACAAGAATTATCGCTCACCCAAGCAGAAGTGGTGTATGTTCACTGACACTAGTATTTTGATGAGGGGGCCAAACTACTATTACCCTCTTGTTAGGCGAGAAAGCGAGATTAGCAAGCAGGAGTATCTTGTCCTTTGCCTTGAATTTATGACAAAAAGAGTAGCGCGGTTTTGAAATTTATGAAGCAGGATTCTCCATCATTACCGCGATTTAAGATTGTGATGGCAATAGTTGACAACATTCGAAATATGCTGCTGTTATGTTCGCATGCCGCATTTAGCATTGAGCGAAATGTTCGTGATTCATCATATCACGTCACCTCACGGCTTTTCACAAACCTCGTCGTGCCACATACTGCACTCAACTATAACTTTCTTCTGAATCCTGATGTAGGTTGGAGAGGTATGCTCAGCAGCTACATCAGATTTGTTGACACTGCAGTCTTGGAGCTGGAAGAAGTAGCAAGTGAATTGCGAAAAATGCCTAGCCGCGCCCTAAGACAAAAGAGACTCTTGAGGAAATGGAGAGAATGCGACCATTTCCTGGAAAACATTGCAGCAGTTCAATTAGGGTTGCATGAATTGAAAATCCTTGAAGATTCTTCAATAGCCGGTTCAACAATTGCGATGGGAATAACATATGGTGGCATTGAGATGCCAGCTATTGCTCGGGCTGTTGCCAAAGCGCATCATGTAGATCTGAGAATTGGCCTTGCTCATGTCTCGATATATAGTACTAAAGAGGTGAGAAAGCTGATTCAATCAGGAAAGTGGGGGGTAGTTCAAGAACGACTCCTAAAGAACGCACCAGTAGTCGTATTTGACGATCGAGGAACATCGCTGAATATGAAGAAAGAAGCTGATATTGCTTGACGACAATGCTCTTACGTGTGTGACGCTTCAGTTGGCACGTGATGTACTTTCGCTAAAGGGAGGCGACGTACTTGGCGCCATTGTGGTACGGTTTCCGGGTGTAAATCGATTTGTCCAAATGGCACTTAATAATCATGGTTTTCCAGATAGTGATATGCTATTCTCATTTGTAAGAGGACTCATCTCACCGTCACCATATACTCGCTTATTTTTCCCCGGTAAAGCAAGAAAGCCTTATCTGGACCAGACAGGGATATTCAATAAGGCCAGAACTCGAATTGAACGGTACCTACTTAAAAATGGAACGCCAGCTAAATAATATTTGATCAAAATATGGTACGATTCATTGGATTCGGCGACGTCATTCTTGACCATGTGTTTAGAAACCGAGGCACTGAGGTCATCTATCTTGGTTCACAAGGTGGAGGACCAGTTTGGAATATGCTATGTAATTTGTCAAGACTCGGATCCAAAACAAAGGCAATTGGAGTTGCGGGTAAAGACAGCTTTGGCAAATTTGCAATAACAGAGCTCAAGCAATTAGGTGTTGATACCGAAGACATAAAGTCAGTTGAAGGCAAACGAACAAGAATTATTTTTCAGCACAATGAAGAGGCGCAGCCTGATCTCTTCAGTGGTCCCGCACATTCTTTCTCCTCTAGATGCTTGATTTGTGAAGAGAGAAGCGTCGATGACAATCTTGCTCTTGTTAGCTCAACGAAGGAGGCTACCCAGCATCGGTGGGACAATTTCGATGTACTTTGTATGGATAGAATAAGCAGGGATAGAACCGTATTGGTGGATGATGCTGCGCGGGCCGGCGTTGCGTCAGTTTTGGATCTGGGTCAAATCAATTATCTCAGATGGATTCCCACTGCACGAAGTTCTTTCCTTCTTATCGAAATTTCAAATTGTACAGATCCCGTTGTCGGTTGAAAATCGCTCAAAAGGCGTGGGGGATTGAAATCCATAGACGAAGTGTTGAACATTGGTTCAACAAAGCTACTCATTGTTACTGCAGGGGCCAAAGGTGCTCGCTTATATCTCAAAGCGAGTAAAGGGCGTTCGGAGCGAATTGAGATCATGAGTCCTTCTGTAGCAGTAACTGGCGACACGGCTGGTGCCGGGGATGCATTTCTTGCTGGAATCGTTAACCGATTGTTTACTCACGCTGATGACGCTGATGATGGCATGAACTGGAATAGAGATATTGTACAATATGCAGCGAATGATTCTAAGGAGTTTGTAAGAAAAGTTCTAGTGAATTCCGGTGCTAGGGGGCATTTGGTTCCATTTGAAATTCCTGAAAATGAAAAGTTTCTGGGAAAGTATAGAGGTTTGTCGATTACCGAGATAAGGGCAACTACAGACAAATTGCAGAGATGTCCCTTTTGTGGTAGTTTGAAGCAAGAAATACAACAGCCAGTGGTAAAAAAACGAGATATTCGAACTCAACAATTTGGAATGCGCCGGAACCTCGCATTACTGCTGAACAGAGTGTTTTTTTCAGCGGAAGAACGACGTGCAATTGAACAATGCAGGCAAATAATTAAAGCGGGTCAAACAGCGATTGTTGTAGGGACGGGTGGCTCGTATCCTGCAGCTGTGTTCATTTCAATGATTTTGAATTCAGAATCAGAACTTTTCGCACAGGCTCAAAAGCCATTTGATTTTTGCTCGTTGAGAAAGAAAGTCGATATTCTCTTGGTAGTCACCTACTCCGGCTCCACACAGGATTGTGCGCTTGTTATCGATCATGCGTGCAAAATTGGGATTGAGCGTATAGCTTTGGTAACTGGTAGAAAGCTCCCCAAATTGCATAAGAAACTTCCGCTGAAGGGGGGAGCATTAATCTCATATCGTGGAGAAACAGAGAAGAGGAGTAACGGTGATGAGATTAGGCCAAGACCAGAGCGTGGATTTGTCTCTATGGCTGGAACCATCGCGCCCTGCGCACTGTGAGCATCAGTGTTTTTGAGCATACTGAGGTTGGCCGAAACTCGCCACGGATATTGAGAAGCGAAAAGTTCTTAGCAACTCCAAGCTCTTAAATGTTGCGAAGTTTGCTCAGGAAAAAGGATCATTCATGTATTTGGAAGCGGCTATTCATGGCCAGCTATGCTTGATTTCGAGAGTAAGCTCACAGAGGGAGGAGTTGGTACTGTACATCTTCATGAAGCAAAAGACTTCAGTCATGGTAGGTTTATCTTAGCCCTTGGCAAAGAATATGCGGCAGATCCGAAGATCCTTTTTGAGACGGAACAATTCGTCGACTACACATTCGAACTTAAGAAGATACTGCAATCAAAAGGTGAGTTGCTTGTTTTAAAGGCGAAAAGCAAGGGAGCATTGGCAGGGCTCGAATTGCTTCTTGAAGTTCAATACGTCGTGACCAAGATTGCTGAACTTCTAGAATTGGATATTTCTAAGCCAAAGTGGAGTTTGATCTCGAAAGGAATGAAATTGTACAGATGGAAGAAGAAGGATTGAGCGACGTCATTGATTAGCCATATCTATAGCATAACTATTGGCCCTGTTTGACAATTGGCGGACCAAACAAGATGATTAGAGAGTTAATGATGCCGAGGGCTATTATGCCTACATGAAGTGCAATCCAGAGCTTGTGTAATCGAATGCGTGAGATACGAGGATAACTCTACATGGTGCTTACGATCGGCATCTTCGTTCTTTTAAGTTTTGCTTCGGGTGCCAACTCCTGAAGTCTCTCCATTAACCGTCCCATTCGACAGGTTGCGAGCCTGAATCGTTCGTAATACTTCAAAGATGCTAAGCTACCCGAACACCAAGAAAGCCAATAACGACTACCGAAGTGCCAAAGATGGATCGGATCCGCGTTGAACAGAATCCTTGCAATATTGCATAAGAAATATGAAATGAGTCAAGGGATCGCGATGACTTCAGGTTAGCGACTTGGGCCCATTGTTCAATAAGTGTGAAGAAATATCATTAGCATCTGTCATATACTTATTTCCATATGTCGGTTCAAAAAGTTGTCTCGCATTTTCAAGTGATGATATTAGTTGCAGAGCTATATTTGTTTCAAATCAA